>DATJYZ010000332.1:0-21355 GCA_035499355.1 Burkholderiaceae bacterium
CCATGACGACATTCGACCGCCGCAAGTTCCTCGAAGGCACCGCCAGCGTCGCCGCCGGCACCGCGCTGGGCGCCGGCGCCATCTGGGCGCCCGCGGTCCATGCGCAGAACATGACCTTCAAGCCCGAGGCGGGCGCCAAGCTGCGCGTGCTGCGCTGGAGCCGTTTCGTGCAAGGCGACATCGACGCCTACATGGTCAACGTCAAGAGGTTCACCGAGAAGACCGGCGTCGAGGTGCGAGTCGACAACGAGGGCTGGGAAGACGTGCGACCCAAGGCGGCGGTGGCGGCCAACACCGGCGCCGGCCCCGACATCATCCTGTCGACCAACGACGACGCCGACCTCTACCCCGAGAAGCTGCTGGACGTGACCGACCTGTGCGACTACCTCGGCAAGAAGTATGGCGGCTGGTACCCGGCGTGCGAGGCTTACCTGAGGCCCGACGGCAAGCAGTGGATCGGCGTGCCGCTCGGCTCGGCCGGCGCGATGCAGGTGTACCGCGAGAGCATGCTGAAGGCCGCGGGCATCAACGAGTTCCCGAAGACGACCGACGGCTTCCTCGCGATGTACAAGGCGCTGCACGCGAAAGGCACGCCCGGCGGCATGGCGCTCGGCAACGCCACCGGCGACTCGGGCTGGACCTACTGGCTGATCTGGGCTTTCGGCGGCGCGCTGGTCGACAAGGACAACAAGGTCACGCTCGACACGCCCGAGGTGCTGAAGGCACTGGAGTACGCCAAGGAGCTGTACAAGTACTTCGCGCCCGGCACGCTGAGCTGGCTCGATCCGAACAACAACAAGGCCTTTCTCGACGGCCAGATCAGCGTGACCAACAACGGCATCTCGATCTACGTGGCGGCGAAGAATTCGCAGGATCCGAAGATCAAGGAGATGGCTGCCGACATCCAGCACGCGGCGTACCCGATCGGCCCGGTTGGCGTGCCCACCGAGTACCACCTGTTCTTCAACCAGATGATCATGAAGTACACCAAGTACCCGCAGGCCGCCAAGGAGTTCCTGCGCTTCATGATGGAGGCCGAGCAGTTCGATGACTGGCTCAAGGGCGGCGGCGGCTACGTGTCGCACCCGCTGCGCTACTACGAGAAGAACCCGATCTGGACCGTCGACCCGAAGAACACGCCGTACCGCGACTGCACGAAGAACCTGCGGCCGGCCGGATACGCGGGCAAGCTGGGCTACGCGTCGGCCGGCGCGCTGGGCGACTTCATCGTTCCCAACATGGTGGCCGAGGCGGCCAGCGGCTCGAAGTCGCCGAAGGAAGCGGCCGAGCGGGCGCAGAAGCGCGCCGAGCGTTACTACAAGATATAGCAGCGGCTTCGCGCTGCCGTATCTCGTCGCGTTGGAGCCTGATCGGCGGCGCCGATCGGCTCAACGCGACGCGGAGTCGAACCGAGTCATGCTCGAAAAGCTGCAGAACAACCGCAACGCGCTCGGCCTGCTGTTCATGCTGCCGGCTGGCGTGCTGTTGCTGCTGTTCCTGACCTATCCGCTCGGGCTCGGCACCTGGCTCGGCTTCACCGACGCCAAGGTCGGGCGCAGCGGCGCCTGGATCGGCCTCGAGAACTACGCCTTCCTGTGGGGCGACAGCGTCACCCGGCTGGCGCTGTTCAACACGCTGTTCTACACGCTGGTCGCCAGCATCGCGAAGTTCGTGCTCGGGCTGTACCTGGCGATCCTGCTCAACCGCAACATCCGCATCAAGACCTTCTTCCGCGCGGTGATCCTGCTGCCGTACATCGTGCCCACGGCGCTGTCGGCGATCGCCTTCTGGTGGATCTACGACGCGCAGTTCTCGGTCATCAGCTGGGTGCTACACAAGGCCGGGCTGATCGACCAGTACATCGACTTCCTCGGCGACCCGTGGAACGCTCGCTTCTCGACCATCGCGGCCAACGTCTGGCGCGGCGTGCCGTTCGTCGCGATCACGCTGCTGGCCGGTCTGCAGACGATCTCGCCGTCGTACTACGAGGCGTCGGCGATCGACGGCGCGACACCGTGGCAGCAGTTCCGCCACGTCACGCTGCCGCTGCTCACCCCCATCATCGCGGTGGTGATGACGTTCTCGGTGCTGTTCACCTTCACCGACTTCCAGCTGATCTACGTGATCACGCGCGGCGGCCCGCTCAACGCGACGCACCTGATGGCCACGCTGTCGTTCCAGCGCGCGATCCCCGGCGGCGCACTCGGCGAGGGGGCGGCGATCTCGATCGCGATGGTGCCGTTCCTGCTGGCGGCGATCCTGTTCAGCTACTTCGGGTTGCAGCGGCGTGCGTGGCAGCAGGGTGGGACCGAATGACACCCACCCCCGAAGCGG
The DNA here is from genome assembly GCA_035499355.1 of Burkholderiaceae bacterium. Lineage (GTDB taxonomy): Bacteria > Pseudomonadota > Gammaproteobacteria > Burkholderiales > Burkholderiaceae_C > JAEUPI01. The sequence continues at coordinate 2,335 of DATJYZ010000332.1, forward strand.
CCTGGCGGCCGCCTCCCCCTCGAGGGGGCAACACCAGCGGCCCGGCAGAGCCGGATCCACGGTGTTCGCTTGGGGGCCCGCGCCTCGGTGTGTCGGAGGCAGTCCATTGAACGCCGTCGACGATCGGGTCGGCATGGAGTACCTGCAGTCCACGCCGCGCAAGCTCGTCACCGTCTACCTGCCGCTGGGCATCTTCGTGTTCGTGCTGCTGTTCCCGTTCTACTGGATGGCGATCACGTCGTTCAAGCCGGACGCGGAGTTGCTGTCGCGCGAGGGCAATCCGTTCTGGGTGATCAAGCCGACGCTGGCGCACTTCCACAAGCTGCTGTTCGAGACCTCGTATCCCGAGTGGCTGTGGAACACGGTGGTGGTGTCGGTGGTCGCCACCTTCGCGTCGCTGGCCGCGTCGGTGCTGGCGGCCTACGCCATCGAGCGGCTGCGCTTCTCGGGCGCCAAGCAGGTCGGGCTGTCGATCTTCCTGGCCTACCTGGTGCCGCCGTCGATCCTGTTCATCCCGCTGGCGACGATCGTCTTCAAGCTCGGCCTGTTCGACACCCGCTGGGCTTTGATCCTGACCTACCCGACGTTCCTGATCCCGTTCAGCACCTGGCTGCTGATGGGCTACTTCCGCTCGATCCCGTTCGAGCTCGAGGAGTGCGCGCTGATCGACGGCGCGACGCGCTGGCAGATCCTGGTGAAGATCGTGCTGCCGCTGGCCGTGCCGGGGCTGATCTCGGCCGGCATCTTCGCCTTCACGCTGAGCTGGAACGAGTTCATCTACGCGCTGACCTTCGTGTCGTCGTCCGAGGTGAAGACGGTGCCGGTGGGCGTGGTGACCGAGCTCGTCGAGGGCGACGTCTACCACTGGGGCTCGCTGATGGCCGGCGCGCTGCTCGGCTCGCTGCCGGTGGCGTTCGTGTACTCGTTCTTCGTCGAGTACTACGTGTCGGGGTTGACGGGGTCGGTGAAGGAATAGGCGGCGCCGACTGCGGGTCGGCGCGCTATCTGACCGGCAACGGGGCAGCAGCCCTGCGCGTCTGCACGACGAACGCGACGATCTGCCAGACGACGAAGATCGCGATCAGCCCGAGCAGCGTGCCGCTGATCGGCCGCGCCATGAACGCCGAGAAGTGGCCCCGGCTCAGCAGCAGCGCGCGCCGGAAGTTCTCTTCCAGCATCGGCCCGAGGATGAACCCCAGCAACAGCGGCGCGGCCTCCAGGTCGAGCCGCAGGAACATGTAGCCGATGAAGCCGAAGGTGGCGGTGATGTAGATGTCCTGCAGGTTGTTGTTGATGCTGTAGGTGCCGACGCAGCAGAAGAAGATGATCGACGGGAACAGCACGACGTACGGGATCTTGAACACCGACAACCAGAACCGCACCAGCGGCACGTTGAGGATCACCAGGAAGACGTTGCCGACCCACATGCTGGCCACCAGGCCCCAGAACAGATCGGGGTGGCTGCCGATCATGTTGGGCCCCGGCTGGATACCCTTGACGATGAAGGCGGCGAGCATCAGCGCCATCACCGCGTTCTCCGGGATGCCGATGCTCATCAGCGGGATGAAGCTGGTGCGCGCCGCCGCCTCGTCGGCCGCCGCCTGCCCGGCCACGCCCTCGATGGCGCCGGTGCCGATCTCGCTGCGGTACTTGCTGAATCGCTTCTCGGCGGCGTAGGCACCGAACTGCGCCAGCACCGGCCCGCCACCGGGCAGGATGCCGAGGAACGAGCCGATCGCGCTGCCGCGCAGTGCGCTGGGAATGATGCGCTTGAACTCGCCCCAGGTCGGGATCAGGTGGATCGTGCCGTTGAACGGCGTGTGCTCGTTGCGGATGTCGAGGTTCTTGGCGATCTCGGCGATGCCGAAGCAGCCCAGCGCGACGCTGATCAGCCCGACGCCGTCGGCCAGGAACGGCTGGTCGAGCGTGAACCGCTGCACGCCACTGTTGACGTCGGTGCCGATCACGCCGAGCAGCACGCCGATCAGCGACATCGCCAGGCCGTTGAGCAGGCTGCCTGTGGTGACGAAGCTCACGCAGACGAAGCCGGTCAGCATCAGCGCGCAATAGTCCGCCGGGCCGAACAGGAAGGCCACCTCGCCCAGCATCGGCGCCAGCGTCGACAGCACGATGATCGCCACCGTGCCGCCGATGAAGCTGGAGATGCCGGCCGTGAACAAGGCCAGGCCGGTCTTGTTCTTCAGCGTCATCTGGTAGCCGTCGATGCAGGCGACGATGCTGCTGGCGTGCGGGATCTTCATCGTGATCGCGCTCACGCTGTCGCCGTATTGCGCCCCGTAGTAGATGCCCGCCAGCATGATCAGCGCGCCGCCGGTGGGGATCGAGTAGGTCAACGGCAGCAGCAGGCTGATCGTGGCCAGCGGCCCCAGCCCGGGCAGCAGGCCGACCAGCGTGCCCACCACGCAGCCGATGGCGCAGTACATCAAATTGTTGAGCGTCAGCGCGTGCCCGAACCCGAACGCCAGGTTGTGCAGGACTTCCATCAGAGCAGCGGCAGGTTGAGGCCCAGCAGCTCGTGCAGCGCCCACGCGATGCCGATCAGGCCGGCCGTGATCTGCAGGTTGCGCACCACCGAGTACGAGGTACCGGCGAAGGTGACGCAGAACACCATGAACGCGATGCCGGCCATCATGTTGAGGTATTCCGACAGCAGCACGAACCCGACCATGCCGGTCAGCACGAGCGCGATGTTCTTCAGGTTGACCTCGATGCGCTGGCGCTCGACGAAGCGCGAGCGCACCACGGTGATCACGCCCAGCAACAACAGCAGGCCGCTGACCAGCAGCGGGAACAGCCCCGGCCCCGCGTGGCTGAACTCGCCGATGCGATAGCGCAACGAGCCGAGGCCGAACACCAGCGCGATGGCGATCAGAAACAGGCCGCGGGCGAGCGTTCGATCCTTCATGCGTAGCCGAAGTCCAGCCGTGGGGCGGTCGCTTGCGACCGTGCGCATGCCGACGACGGGATCGCCCGCTCGGCACTGCCCGCCTTTTGCCAAGCGGATCTGATGCCGAACTGAACGTCCCCCGCGCGTCCCCCGCGGCGCCAGGCGGCGCTCGCACGCCGCCTCAGCCGGCCGCCGCGACTGCCGCGCCGCTCACGGCGCGAGGTCGGTTTGTCCCCCCAGCAAGGTGCGCTCGTAGGCGAACAGGCTCGGCATGCCGCCGGTGTGCACGAACAGCACGCGCTCCCCGGCGCGCAACTCGCCGGCGCGCGCCAGGCCGATCAGCCCCGCCATCACCTTGCCGGTGTACACCGGGTCGAGCAGGATGCCTTCGCTGCGTGCCAGCAGCTGCACCGCCTCGACCATGCGCGCGTTGGGCACTGAATACTTCGGCTGCCAGTAGCCGCCGATGCAGCGCACCGCGCCGCGCGGCACCTGCGCATCGAGGCCGAGCAGCTCGAAGATCGCCTGCGCTTCGGCGTGCACCAGCGGCGCCTGCTGCGGCGGGTCGCGGCTGACGCCGACCCCGAGGATCGGAATGTCGATGCGGTTGCCGAGGAAGCCGGCCAGCAGGCCACCATGCGTGCCCGAGCTGCCCGAGCCCACGACCACGCTGTCGACGCGCAGGCCCTGCTCGAAGCACTGCTGCTGCAGCTCCTGGGCACAGGCGACATAGCCCAGCCCGCCGATCGCGTTGGAGCCGCCGCCGGGAATCACGTAGCCCTTGCGGCCCCGCGCACGCAACTCGTCGGCCACGCCTTGCATCGCGGCGGCCATGTCGGTGCCCGCCGCCACCACGGTCATCGCCTCGACCCCGTAGAGCCTGAACAGGAATTGATTGCCGCTCGCGTCCTCGCGAAAGGTGCCCGGCACGCGCTCCTCGATCACGAAGCGGCACTGCAGCCCCTCCTTCACCGCGGCGGCGAGCGTGATGCGGCAGTGATTCGATTGTGGCGCGCCGCAGGTGATCAGCGTATCGGCGCCCTGCGCCAGCGCGTCGGCGACCAGAAACTCGAGCTTGCGCGTCTTGTTGCCGCCGGGCGACAGGCCCAGCATGTCGTCGCGCTTGATCCAGACGTCAGGCCCGCGGCCGCCGGGGCAGCTGGCGGCCAGCGCCGCCGAAAAGCGCGGCAGCGGCTCCAACGGCGTCGGTGTCGAGGTGTAGCGACGGCGGGCGAAGCGTGACAGGTCCATGCGCGCATTGTCGTCGCGGTGGCGCGACAGGCCGGCGGCCGCGCCGCGACATGCTCGGTTCACCCGATGGCAGGGGCGCCCAATCGTATGATGATCAGACGAAAGAGGTCGACCGCAGTCACCCGGCCGCCGCACGCGAGCGACGGCCCACCCCGAGAGCCAAGAAGGAGACACTCATGCTGTTGCGCATTCAGATCGCGGCCGCTGCCTTGATCGCAGTCGGTCTGACCGCCGGTTGCGGCAAGAAGGAAGAGGCCGCGCCCGCTGCGGCCCCGGCGGCCGCACCCGCCGCCGACGCGTCGAAGGGGCCCAAGGTGGTCAGCGGCCCCGGCGAGAACCCGGCGTGCTTCAAGCCGTGGGACGACAAGACCAAGTTCTTCCAGTGGCCGGCCAAGCCCGGCCCGTATCGCATCGCGCTGGCCAACGGCTTCGTCGGCAACACCTGGCGCATCCAGATGATCAAGATGGCCAAGGCGTTCGCCGAGACACCGGACGCCAAGGCCCAGATCAAGGAGCTGAAGATCGTCTCCACCGGCACCGACGTGGCGGCGCAGATCGCGGCGATCGACAACTTCATCAACTCCGGCTACGACGCCATCGTCACGATCGCCGTCAACCCCACCGCCTTCGGCCCGGTGATCAAGCGCGCCAACGCCGCCGGCGTGGTGCTGGTGCCGTTCGACAACGTGCTCGACAGCGACGAAGTGATGATGGTCAACGAAGACCAGCTGCAGATGGGGGCGCAGTCCGGCGAATGGCTGGTCAAGAACATCCCCAGCAAGAGCGGCAAGATCATCGAGGTGCGCGGCCTGCCCGGCAATTCGGTGGACCGCGACCGCCACCTCGGTTTCCGCAAGGTGATGGAGGCGCCGGGCAACAAGTTCGAGATCGTCGAGGTGGTCGGCAACTGGGACGACGGCACCGCCCAGAAGGTGGTGGCCGACGCGGTGGCCGTGCACAAGACGTTCGACGGCATGTTCGTGCAGGGCGGCTCCACCGGCGCGGTGCGCGCGCTGATCGACGCCAAGCACAAGATGATCCCGGTCGCCGGCGAGGCCGAGAACGGCTTTCGCAAGCTCTGCGCCGAGCGCGCGAAGGACGGGCTGCTGTGCGCGTCGCTGGGCCAGTCGCCCGGGCTGGTCGCGATCTCGATGAAGGCCGCGGTCGCCGCGCTGCAGGGCAAGGTGATGCCGCAGATGATCTCGGTGCCGATCCCGCAGGCCAGCCACCCCGACTTCAAGGCCGGCGAGAACTACTTTCCCAATCTCACGGACAACTTCTTCACCACCACGTCGTTCCCGGCGTGCGGCGTGAACCTGAAGGACCAGGACATCATGAGCAAGGACGAGAAGAACAACTGACGAGAGCACATCGACAACACGTCGTTGGTTGACCCTTCGGCGGCCGCGGTGCCTCACGCCGCGGCCGCTTCATTGTCCCCAGCCTTGCCCATGCCTGCGGTGCTCGAACTGGTCGACGTCTCCAAGCGCTACGGCGGCGTGCGCGCGCTCGAGCGCGCGCGCTTCGCCTGCGCCAGCGGCCGCATCCACGCGCTGCTGGGCGAGAACGGCGCCGGCAAGTCGACGCTGATCAAGATGATGGCCGGCGTGGTGCAGCCCGACGAGGGCCGCATCGTGCTGCAGGGGCAGGAGCGCCGCTTCGTGCACCCGCAGGACGCGGTCGAGGCCGGCATCGCCTGCATCTTCCAGGAGCTGTCGCTGATGCCCGACCTGAGCGTCGCCGACAACATCTGCATCACCAACCCGCCGCGGCGCTTCGGCCTGATCGACCGTCGCGCGCAGCGGCGCATCGCGGAGCAGGCGCTCAAGCGCGCCGGCGCCGACGACATCCACCCGCTGGCCCCGGTGGGCAGCCTGTCGCTGTCGCGCCGGCAGATGGTGGAGATCGCCAAGGCGCTGGCCCGCGAGCCGAAGATCCTGATCCTCGACGAGGCCACCTCCGCGCTCACGGCCGCCGACGTGCAACGCGTGTTCGCGCTGCTGAAGCGCCTGCGCGACGAGAGCCTGGCGATCGTCTACATCTCGCACCGCATGCACGAGATCGCCGAGCTGGCCGACGACTGCTCGGTGTTCCGCAACGGCCAGCACGTGGCCACCTTCGAGGCCGGCACCAAGACCGACGCCGAGACGGTAGCGATGATGATCGGCCGCGAGATCAGCCACGCCTTCCCGCCGAAGGCCGCGCCCGCGCCATCGGACGCCGCGGCGGCGCCACGGCTCGAGGTGCGCGGCCTGAGCTGGAACGAGCGGCTGCACGACATCGACCTCAGCGCGCGCGCCGGCGAGGTGGTGGGGCTCGGCGGGCTCGACGGCCAGGGCCAGCGCGAGTTCTTCATGGCGCTGTTCGGTGTGCTGCGCGGCGTCGAGGGCGACGTGCGGGTCGACGGCGTGCCGGTGAAGCCGGCCAGCCCGCGCGCCGCCAAGTCGGCCGCCACCGGCATCGCGCTGGTGCCCGAAGACCGCAAGACCGACGGCCTGATGCTGCCGATGGCGGTGCGCGAGAACCTGAGCTTCGCGGCGCTCGAGCGCTACTGCAGGTTCGGCGTGATCGACCGCGCACGCGAATCCGAGGCGGTGCAGCAGTTGGTGCGCCAGCTGTCGATCAAGGCGCCTGATCTCGACGACGCGGCGGCCACGCTGTCGGGCGGCAACCAGCAGAAGGTGGTGATCGCCAAGTGGTTGCTCAACGCGCCGCGCATCATCCTGCTCAACGACCCGACGCGCGGCATCGACGTCGGCACCAAGCAGGAGATCTACGCGCTGCTGCGCGAGCTGGCCGCCGCCGGCACCGCAGTGCTGCTGTATTCGACCGACTATGCCGAGCTGATCGGCTGCTGCGACCGCGTGGCGGTGTTCTTCGACGGCCGCATCGTGCGCTGGCTGCAGGGCGAGCAGCTGACCGAGCACGCGCTGGTGGCCAGCGCGTTGAACATGGACGTGGCCGCCGCATGACCACCCACGCCGCCTGGCGCTACCACCTGCGCGCGCAACGCGGCCTCTATGGCGCGGCGGCGATGTTCGTGGTGATCTTCGCCCTCTACATCGCCAAGCACCCGGTGGGCTGGACACTGCCTGTCCTCACCACCGCGGCCAACAAGGGGGTGTTGCTGGCGATCGTCGCGATGGCGCAGACGCTGCCCGTGCTGACCTCGGGCATCGACCTGTCGGTGGGCATGGTGTTCGTGCTCGCCAACTGCCTGGCCTCGCACCTGGTGGTGGGCACGCCGCTGCAGGCCGCGCTCGGCATCGTCGTCGTGCTCGCGGCCGGCGCACTGTGCGGCCTGATCAACGGGCTGATCATCGTGTTCGGCCGCCTGCAGCCGATCATCACCACGCTGGCCACCGGCACGGTGTACTTCGGCCTCGCGCTCGGCCTGCGCCCGGTGCCCGGTGGCCAGGTGCACGCCGGCATGGCCGACGCGGTCACCGGCGCGCCGCTCGGCGTGCCGTCGCTGCTGCTGGTGCTGCTGGCGGTGGTGGTGCTGGTGTGGGTGCCGTACCGCAAGAGCGCGATCGGCCGCGCCGCGCTGGCCATCGGCTCGAGCGAGAACGCGGCCTATATGTCGGGCGTGCCGATCGGCCGCGCGAAGATCGTCACTTACACGCTGGCCGGTCTGCTGGCCGCGATCGGCGGCCTGCTGTTGACGTTCGTCACCTATTCGGGCGAAGCGAGCTCGGCGATCGGCGGCACCTACACGCTCAACTCGATCGCGGCGGTGGTGATCGGCGGCACGTCGCTGGCCGGCGGCGCCGGCAGCGCCATCGGCTCGGTGTTCGGCGCGCTGGTGCTGCGCACGATCGGCGACCTGCTGTTCGTGTTCGACCTCGAGCCGCTGTGGCAGCCGCTGTTCCAGGGCGTGATCCTGCTGGTCGCGGTGAGCCTGGGCGCTCTGCAGCTGCTGAAGGTGACCAACCGCCTCGAGGTGTTCAAGTGACGGCGCCGTTCGGTGCGGTGCAGGGCATGACGCGATGAACGCGCTGGCCGAGGAATCAGCGCGATGAACGCGCTGGTGCTGCGCCTCAAGCGCTCCGGCCAGCTGCCGGTGGCGGCCGCGGCGCTGTGCACGCTGGGCCTGTTGCTGATCGGCAGCCTGTACTCGAGCAACTTCCTGTCGGCCGAGTACCTGTTGCTGCAGCTGCAGATCGCCTCCTTTCTCGGCGTGGTGGCCACCGGCGCGATGCTGGTCATCCTGCTCGGCGGCATCGACCTCTCGGTGCCGTGGCTGGTCACCGTCGGCGGCGTGATGTCGGCGGCGGTCGCTGGCTGGTGGGGCGGCGCCGGCGCGGCATTCGCGATCCCGTTCGGCATCGCCTGCGGCGCGCTGCTCGGGCTCGTCAATGGCATCGGCGTGGCCTACCTGCGCGTGCCCTCGATGATCTTCACGCTCGGCATCAACGCGGTCGCACAGGGGCTGATCGTGGTGCACACCGGCGGCTTCGCCCCGCAGGACCGCGCCACCCCTGCGATGCACCTGATCGCCACCGGGCGCTCGTTTTTCGGCCTGCCCAACGCGCTGCTGGTGTGGGTCGCCGTCGGCACGGCGACGATGTTCCTGTTGCACCGCACGGCGCTCGGCCGCGCGATCTATGCGGTGGGCAACCGCGAGCGCGCGGCGTACCTGTCGGGCATCGACACGCGGCGCGTCACGCTGCTGGTGTTCGTGATCGCCGGCGCCTGCTCGGCGGCAGCCGGCGTGCTGCTAACGGGTTACTCGACCAAGGCCTACCAGGCCATGGGCGACGCCTACCTGCTGCCGGCGATCGCCGCCGTGGTGCTGGGCGGCACGCACATCCTCGGCGGCCGCGGCTCGTACCTCGGCACTGTGGTCGGCGTGGTGCTCATCACGCTGCTGCAGTCGATCCTGTCGGTGATGCAGATCCCCGAGATGGGCCGCCAGGTGACCTACGGCGTGGTGATCATCGTGATGCTGCTGGTGTATGGGCGCGGACGGCGGATGTCGGAATGAGATGAGGCTTTCTGGTCCAAGCGATCTGCCTGCACCCATGGCGCGGCGCGGCGGGCGGTGCCCGGTGTGGGCTCCTACTGTGGCAGTCGGCCTTGCAGGCCGACTCCGCTGTGCTTCTCGCGGCGCGCTCGCGCGGCGAAACTCGCTCCTCAGCATGCAGGACCGAGACCTCTGACGGAGACCGCAATGTCCAACTGGTTGACCGACAGCTTCGAGCTGATCGACCCGCGCTTCAAGGCGCTGGCGTTTCCCAACGTGCACCTGGAGAAGCTCTACACCGGCTGTCGGTGGGCCGAGGGGCCGGCCTGGTTCGCGGCCGGTCGCTACCTGGTGTGGTCCGACATTCCGAACGACCGCATGCTGCGCTGGGACGAGACCGACGGCTCGGTGTCGGTGTTCCGCCAGCCGGCGATGAACACCAACGGCCACACGGTCGACCGCGAGGGCCGGCTGGTGTCGTGCGAGCACCGCGGGCGCTGCATCTCGCGCACCGGCTTCGACGGCAAGCGCGAGGTGCTGGCCGATCGTTACGACGGCAAGCGCTTCAACTCGCCCAACGACGTGGTGGTCAAGTCCGACGGCAGCATCTGGTTCACCGACCCGAGCTACGGCATCGACAGCGACTATGAAGGCGACGCGAGCGCGGGCGAGATTGGTGCGCGCAACGTCTACCGGCTCGACCCCGACACGCGTCGGGTGACGATCGTCGCCGACGACTTCGTGCAGCCCAACGGGCTGGCGTTCTCACCCGACGAATCGCTGCTGTACATCGTCGACACCGGCCTCACGCACAAGGTCGACGGCCCGCACCACGTGCGCCGCTTCAAGGTCGCAGCCAACGGGCAATCGCTGGCCGGCGGCGGCGAGGTGTTCGCCACCTGCCCGGTGGGCCTGTACGACGGCTTTCGCGTCGACACCAAGGGCCACCTGTGGCTCTCGGCCGGCGACGGCGTGCACTGCCACGCGAGCGACAGCACGCTGCTGGGCAAGATCCGCGTGCCCGAGACGGTCGCCAACGTCTGCTTCGGCGGGCCGAAGCTGAATCGGCTGTTCATCTGCGGCACGACGTCGTTGTACTCCGTGTACCTCAATGCGCAGGGGACACGCGCCTAGATTCGGGTTGCTCGGGCCAAGAATCGGGTGGCGTGTGACAAGTACGACCGGTATGACCGCCGCAGATCCGATCGCTCCCGGCGTTCGATTGCAGCCGGAGGGCCGATGTGGGACAGTCGTCGCCCCACACACGAAAGGCGGACTCCCTGGCAACCGAAACCTACGACGAACAACTGGAACGACAGTGGCTGGAATCGGCCGCTCGAATCACCGAGAAGCAGTTGCACACTGCCGTCGAGATCTGCACGCGGGTGATGGGTCACGATGCCCGATCGTCCGAGGGGATGCTCGTGTCGGGCGTGCTGCAGGCGTTGGCCCTGAACATGCAGACCGTGCGCAGCAAGCGCTAGCGGCGCGCGCGAGTTCAGCCGGTGCGTGCAATCAGCCGGCGCGCCGGCGCGCTCAGCGACGGCAGCTTGCGCCGCGACGCGATCACGCGCTCGATCTCGCGGCCGGCGTCGTCGATCAGCACCAAGATCGCGCGCTCGGCTTTCTTCGGGTCGCGCGCGATCACCGCGTCGAGCACGGCACGGTGCTGCGGCAGCGAGCGGCCGGCGCGGCCGGGCTTGAGCGTCGACAGCTCGAAGCTCACGCGCAGCACCGCGCCCAGCGCCTTGCTCATCTGCATCATCATGCGGTTGTGGCTGGCGCCCAGCAGCCCCTGGTGGAAGCGCAGGTCCGGGGTCACGTAGTCGCCGCCGTGCTCGACCGCGTGCGTCATGCCGGCGAACGCGGCCTCGAGCTCGGCGATGTCGTGTGCGGTCGCGCGCTGCGCGGCCAGGCGCACGCCGGCCGGCTCGACCACGACGCGCAGCTCGTGCAGGTCGCGCAGGAAGTCGCGCGTCAGCCCGGCCTTGGACTGCCAGGCGACGAGGTCGGGGTCGAACCAGTTCCACGCCTCGCTCGGCTGCACGCGCGTGCCGACCTTGGGCCCGGTGCGCAGCAGGCCCTTGGCCACCAGCGACTTCACCGCCTCGCGCACCACCGTGCGGCTGACGCCGAGCTCCTCGCACAGCCGCGGCTCGGCCGGCAGCACCGCGCCCGCGGCGTAGCGCCCGGCGACGATCGCCTCGCCCAACAGGTCGAGCGTGTTGCCGTGGACGTTCTTGATGATGTTCATGCAGACAGCCGCCGTCTGGGCAGCGCGCGCGCCTCAGCCGCGGACGAACAGCGTGACCAGTGGCTCGTCGCCGACCTGCCGGCTCCAATGACCGTGCCGCGTGGCGTCGAACGCGGCGCCCGCGGGCAACAGGTCAGCCGAGTAGAAGTGCTCGCCGGGCCCGAACACGCGCGAGCTGCCGTCGTGCAGGCCGATCTCCATGCGGCCGCGCAGGATGAACACCCACTGCGGGTTCTCGGTGCAGTGGAACTCGCTGCGAAAACCCACCGGGCTCTCGCGCAGCTGGTAGCCGCCGCTGGCCGCCAGCGGCGACAGCCGCGCCTGCGGCTTGCCTTCGGTAAGCGCGATCGCGTCTTCGCGCCAGTGCGCGCGGCCGTCTGCCCCGGTGAGCAGCGAGACTTTCGTGAGGGTGCTCATCGCGCCGCGCTCACAGCGTCGCCGTCATCGCGCCGTCGACCACCAGCAGATGACCATTGACGTAGGCCGCGCCGTCGCTGCAGAGGAACACCACCGCCGGGGCCAGCTCTTCCACGCTGCCCCAGCGGCGGGCGGGCGTGCGGTTGACGACCCAGTTGTTGAAGGTCTCGTCGGCCACCAGCGGCGCGGTGAGCTCGGTCTTGAAGTAGCCTGGCGCGATGCCGTTGACCGTGATGCCGTGCGGGGCGAGCTCGACCGCCATCGCCTTGGTCAGCATCTTCAGCGCGCCCTTGCTGGTGGTGTAGGGGGCCGTGCTCGGCCGCGCCAGGTCGCTCATCACCGAGCAGGTGTTGACGATGCGGCCGCGCTTGCGCGGGATCATGCGGCGCGCCACTGCGCGGCTCACATAGAACGGCGCATCGACGTTGGTCTGCAGCACGAGGCGCCAATCGGCGTCGCTGATGTCGGTCAGCGCCACGCGGCGCGTGGTGCCGGCGTTGTTGACCAGGATGTCGATCGGCCCGACCTCGGCCTCGATCGCGGCGACCGCGGCGTCGACGGCGGCCGAATCGCCGACGTCGAACGCCTGCGCATGCGCCTTCAGCCCTTCGGCGCGCAGCGCGCCTGCGGCGTCGTGCAGGCGCGCCGCGTTGCGCGCGTTGAGCACCACGGTGGCGCCGGCCTGTGCGAGGCCGCGCGCCATCGCCAGGCCGATGCCGGTGGACGAGCCGGTGACCAGGGCCACGCGATGGTCGAGGCGGAAATTCGGTGCGCTGCTCATGCGGTTCTCCGGTGGCGCCGCGGCGTCGGGGCGGCTGCTAGTCTAGGGGCTGTTCACCCTGCGACGACGACGATGCGAATCCTGGTCACCGGCAGCGCGGGCCACCTGGGCGACGCGCTGATGCGCACCTTGCGCGCGCGGGGCAACGACGCGATCGGCCTCGACCTGCTGCCCTCGCCCACCACCGACGTGGTGGGCTCGATCGCCGAGCGCGGCGTCGTGCGCGCGTGCATGGCCGGCGTCGACGCCGTGCTGCACGCCGCCACGCTGCACAAGCCGCACGTGGCCACGCACACGCGCCAGGCGTTCGTCGACGTCAACGTCACCGGCACGCTCAACCTGCTCGAAGAAGCGGCGACGGCTGGCGTCAAGTCGTTCGTCTTCACCAGCACCACCAGCACGTTCGGCCGCGCGCTGGTGCCGCCGCCGGGCGAGCCGGCGGCGTGGATCACCGAGAGCGTGGTGCCAGTGCCGAAGAACATCTACGGCGCCACCAAGGTCGCCGCAGAAGACCTGTGCCAGCTGATGCAGCGCGACAGCGGCCTGCCGTGCCTGGTGCTGCGCACGTCGCGCTTCTTCCCCGAGGACGACGACGATCGCGCAGCGCGCAGCGCCTACGACGGCGACAACCTCAAGGTGAGCGAGTTCCTCTATCGCCGCGTCGACATCGAGGACGTGGTCGACGCGCACCTGCTGGCTCTTCGAGAGGCGCCGCGTATCGGCTTCGGCCGCTACATCGTCAGCGCGACCACGCCGTTCACGCCGGAAGACCTGCCCGAGCTGCGCCGCGACGCGGCCGCGGTGGTGCGCCGTCGCGCGCCGGAGTTCGATGCCGTGTACGCGCAGCGTGGATGGACGATGGTGCCGACCATCGACCGCGTCTATGTCAACGAGCGCGCACGCCGCGAGCTCGGCTGGCGGCCGAAGCACGACTTCGCCGCGGTGATCGCGCGGTTGCGCAGCGATCCCGATCCCCGCAGTCCGATGGCGCGCCAGGTGGGCGCCAAGGGCTACCATCGATCGGCACCCGCCTCGGTTCCCGCTTCTCCCCTTCCCACCTCCGCAGCACCAGACCGGACGCCATGAGCAGCACCAAACCCCGCAAGAACCCCAAGGACCTGCGCAGCCAGCAGTGGTTCGGCCGCCAGGATCGCGACGGCTTCGCCTACCGCAGCTGGCTCAAGGGCAAAGGCATCCCGCACGACCAGTTCGACGGCCGGCCGGTGATCGGCATCTGCAACACCTTCAGCGAACTGAACCCGTGCAACTCGCATTTCCGCACGCTGGCCGAACAGGTGAAGATCGGCGTCTACGAAGCCGGTGGCTTTCCGCTGGAGTTCCCGGTGATGTCGCTCGGCGAGGTGCTGCTGCGGCCCACCGCGATGCTGTACCGCAACCTCGCCAGCATGGACGTCGAGGAGAGCATCCGCGGCAATCCGATTGACGGCGTGGTGCTGCTGATGGGCTGCGACAAGACCACGCCGGCGCTGGTGATGGGCGCCTCGAGCGCCAACCTGCCGACGATCGGCGTCTCCGGCGGTCCGATGCTCAACGGCAAGTGGCGCGGCCAGGAGCTCGGCTCGGGCACCGGCGTGTGGAGCATGAGCGAGCAGGTGCGCGCCGGCACGCTGCGGCTGCAGGATTTTCTCGACGCCGAGAGCTGCATGCACCGCAGCCATGGCCATTGCATGACCATGGGCACCGCCAGCACGATGGCCTCGATGGTCGAGGCGCTCGGCCTCGGCCTGCCCGGCAACGCGGCGTACCCGGCGGTCGACGGCCGGCGCAACGTGATCGCGCGCAACGCCGGCCGGCGTATCGTCGAGCTGGTGCACGAGGACGTGTTGATCGGCGACATCCTGACGCGCGCCGCGTTCGAGAACGCGATCAAGACGCTGGCCGCGATCGGCGGCTCGACCAACGCGGTGATCCACCTGATCGCGATTGCCGGTCGGCTGGGCGTCAAGCTGTCGATCGACGACTTCGAGAAGCTGGCCAGCGAGATGCCGTGCCTGGTCGACATCCAGCCGTCGGGCAAGCACCTGATGGAGGACTTCTGCTACGCCGGCGGCCTGCCCGCGGTGATGAAGGAGATCGCGTCGTCGCTGCACCTCGACCACGTGACCGTCACCGGCAAGACGGTGAAAGAGAACATCGCCGACGCCGAGAACTTCAACCCCGACGTGATCAAGACCGTCGCCAATCCGTTCAAGGCCAGGGCCGGCATCGCGGTCCTGCGTGGCAACCTGGCGCCGCGCGGCGCGGTGATCAAGCCGAGTGCCGCCACGCCTGCGCTGCTGGTGCACAAAGGCCGCGCGGTGGTGTTCGAAGACAGCGACGACTTCCACGCGCGCATCGACGACCCCCATCTCGACGTCGACGAGACCTGCGTGCTGGTGCTCAAGAACTGCGGCCCCAAGGGCTACCCTGGCATGGCCGAGGTCGGCAACATGCCGCTGCCGCCCAAGGTGCTGAAGAAGGGCATCACCGACATGGTGCGGGTCAGCGACGCGCGCATGAGCGGCACCGCCTACGGCACCGTGGTGCTGCACACCGCGCCCGAGGCGGCTGCCGGCGGCCCGCTGGCGCTGGTGAAGAACGGCGACATCGTCGAGCTCGACGTGCCCAAGCGCCGGCTGCACCTGCACGTGAGCGACGACGAGCTCGCCCGGCGCCGCGCGGCGTGGAAGCCGCCGACGCCGCGGCTCACCAGCGGCTACTGGAAGCTCTACATCGACCACGTGCTGCAGGCCGACGAAGGCGCGGACCTCGACTTCCTGGTCGGGCAGCGGGGCGCGTTCGTTCCCAAGGACAATCATTGAGTGCACGAGCACTCAATGCTTGCGTCGCAGGCTGACTTCGCGCAGCGAAGTTGAGTCGCAAGGCGACGGTCGGAGACACAACCATGCCAGAGCCCAAGGCCGCGCTCGTCATCGGCGCCGGCGACGCCACCGGTGGCGCGATCGCGCGACGCTTCGCGCGCGAGGACTTCATCGCCTGCGTCACGCGGCGACACGCCGAGCAGCTGCAGCCGCTGGTCGAACGCATCAAGGCCGACGGCGGCAGCGCGCACGGCTTCGGCTCGGACGCCCGTGACGAGGCGCAGATGGCCGAGCTGGTGGCCACGATCGAGCGCGACATCGCGCCGATCGAGGTGGCGGTGTTCAACATCGGCGCCAACGTGCGTTTCCCCATCGCCGAGACCACCGAGCGCGTCTACCGCAAGGTGTGGGAGATGGGCGCGCTGGCCGGGTTCCTGATGGGCCGCGAGGTGGCCAGGGCGATGCTGCCGCGCGGCCGCGGCACGATCCTGTTCACCGGCGCCACCGCGAGCCTGCGCGGCTCGGCCGGCTTCGCCGCGTTCTCGGGCGCCAAGTTCGCGCTGCGCGCGCTGGCGCAGAGCATGGCGCGTGAGCTCGGCCCACAGGGCATCCACGTCGCGCACATCGTGATCGACGGCGCCATCGACACCGCATTCATCAAGCAGAACTTTCCCGAGCGCTATGCGCTCAAGGAGCGCGACGGCATCCTCGATCCCGACGCCATCGCCGACAACTACTGGCGGCTGCACCAGCAGCCGCGCAGCGCCTGGACGCACGAGCTGGATCTGCGGCCCTGGATCGAGACCTTCTAGGTCGGCGGGGAGCCCGCGCGCGGCGGCAGCTTCGCGTAGAGGCAGTTGTTGCGCAGGCCGCCGTCGCGCCCGCGCTGCGCATGGCGAAGAATTCCTTCCAGCGCGAACCCGCAGCGCTCGGCCACCCGGCGCGATGCGACGTTCTCCTCGTCGGTGACCAGCTCGATGCGCTCGGCGCCGAGGTGCTCGAACGCACACGACACCACGGCGCGCACAGCCTCGGTCGCGTGGCCGTTGCCGGCCGCCGATGTGCGGACCCAGTAGCCGACTTCCATTTTCGGCACCCGCCAATCGATGCGATGCAGACCCACCGAAGCGACGAGGACGCCGCTCGCCTTCTCGAACACCAGAAACGCGAGTTCCGTGCGGGCGATGAAGTTGGACTCGCAGGTGCGGCAACGCGCTTCGGCCGATCCCGGCGTCGGGTCCTCGGCGACCCAGGGCAGATTCCAGAGGAATCGGCGCAGCTCGACGATCGACTCCGCCAGCGCCGCATGCAGCACCGGCCCGTCGCCCGCGCGATGCGGCCGCACGACCAGGCGAGCGGTCTCGATCGGCGCGGGGATGTCGAGGAGCAGCGGGTCGGTGACGGCGGCCATGCGGCTGTGCATGTTCACCGTTTGCACGTGCCCTGCGTGAGGACGCGGCCATCGGCGCACTCGGTGATGACCGCCGGGGTCGACGCTTTCGGCCCGGGCGGCGGCGCCGCGTCGCCGCGCACGTAGAGCAGCTTCTTGCGCCCTTGCTCGCAGTTGCCCACGACCTGGCCGGGCGCCGACGCGGCCGCGTCGACCACGGTGACGGTGAAGCCGCTGGCGCCGTTGCCGCGGATGCGCGCCTCGATGGTCCGCTGAAGGTCCTCGCAACCGGCCGCGGCGGCGGGCCCGAGCCCCGTCGCACACGCGATCAGCGCCACGAACCTGCCGGCGAGCGCGCGCATCATGGCTCGACGGTGTCGCCATTGGGAATGCCGTAGACGGTCGTCCTGCCTTCCATCGTGCGAGCTTAACCGGGTGCGTCACGCGCGGCGTTCGCCGTACCATCGGCCCACCTTCGGGGAGCTTCCACCATGCCCACCGCGATCGAGTTCCTGTTCGACTTCGGCAGCCCGACCACCTACCTCGCGCACACCCAGCTGCCGCGCATCGCAGCCGAGACGGGCGCGCGCGTCGACTACCTGCCGGTGCTGCTCGGCGGCGTGTTCAAGGCCACCGGCAACCAGAGCCCGGTGATGGTGCCGGCCAAGGGGCGCTGGATGGGTCAGGACATCCAGCGGTTCGCGCGCCGCTACGGCGTGCCGTTCAAGTTCAATCCGCACTTTCCGATCAACACCCTGCCGCTGATGCGCGGCGCAGTGGCGTTCCAGATGAAGCAGCCGCAGCGCTTCATGCCTTACGTCGACGCGGTGTTCCGTGCGCTCTGGGTCGAGCCCACCAACCTGGGCGACCCGGCGGTGCTCGCCGCCACGCTCGAGGCGGCCGGATTCAAGGCCGACGAGTTCCAGGCGCTGATCGGCGACGCCGACGTCAAGGCCAGGCTGATCGCCAACACCGAGGCCGCGGTGGCGCGCGGCATGTTCGGTGCGCCGACGTTCTTCGTCGGCCAGGAGATGCACTTCGGCCAGGACCGGCTCGACTTCGTGCGCGAGGCGGCTGCGTAAGTCGCAGCTCGAGGGAACTTTCGAACCGATCGCCGGTCCCGCGGCGCGCCAGCGCGATCTCGCCCCCAGCCTCTGCCGACGGCCTCGGTGTTCGTGCTCATTTGGGTGCGGGATTGTGCGGTACGCCCCCGCCGCGACTCGACGCAGAATGCCCCGCAAGGCACTGGGCATGACCTCATAGGAGATTGACATGGATCGTCGAACCGTTCTGACCGCTGCGGGCGCCACCGCGCTCGGCGCCACGCATCGCGTCTTCGCACAGCAGCCGATCGTCATCAAGTTCAGTCATGTCACGACCGACGACACCCCCAAGGGCAAGGGCGCGTTGCGCTTCAAGCAACTGGCCGAGAAGTACACCAACGGCAAGGTCAAGGTCGATGTCTATCCGAACTCGACGTTGTACAAGGACAAGGAGGAGATGGATGCGCTGAACTCCGGCGCCGTGCAGATCCTCGCGCCGTCCACCGCCAAGTTCCGCCCGATCGGGGTGCCGGAGTTCGAGGCCCTCGACCTGCCCTGGGTGTTCACCGATGACGCGCAGTTCCAGAAGGTCGTCAGCGGCCCGGTCGGCAAAGGGTTGCTGAAGAAGCTCGAGGCCAAGAACATCACCGGCCTGGGCTTCTGGGACAACGGCTTCCACATGGTTTCGGCCAACGTGCCGCTGCTGATGCCGGCGGACTTCCAGGGGCTGAAGCTGCGCATCTCGGGTTCCAAGATCGCCGACCGCTATTTCCGCCTGCTCGGCGCGCTGCCTCAGATCATGGCCTTCTCGGAGGTCTACCAGGCGCTGCAGACCGGCGTGGTCGACGGCTGCGAGAACACGCCATCGAACTACTACACGCAGAAGTTCTACGAGGTGCAGAAGCACATCACCGTGTCGCGCCACGCGCACCTGCAGTACGCGGTGATCAGCAGCACCAAGTTCTGGAGCGGCCTGCCGGCCGACATCCGGGGGCACCTCGAGAAGGCGATGAACGAGGCGACCGACTACACCAACGGCATCGCGCAGAAGGAAAACGCGGACGCGCTCGAGGAGATCAAGAAGTCGGGCAAGACCCAGCTCATCACGCTGACCGCGGCGCAGAAGGCCGATTGGAAGAAGGCGCTCACCCCGGTCTACAAGGACGCCGAAGCCCGCGTCGGCAAGAGC
>DATJYZ010000333.1:0-5045 GCA_035499355.1 Burkholderiaceae bacterium
ATCGCTGCGCTTGATGGCAACCGGCGTCCCCGCCGCCGCCTGTTCGGGTGTCGGCCAGTCGGTGCGTTCGACGCCCTCGAGCTGCCACACCGAGTCGGCACGGACGCGGCCGCTGCGCGCCTCGATGCGCGTGCGCAGGCGACCGTCGCCGTCCTGTTCGAAGATGCGTATGCCCTCGAGCTCGCCGCTGGCGGCCGTACGCGCGACGTTGATCGAGATCGCCCGATCGCCGTCGACGCCGCCGGTGCGGCGCTCCTTGAGCCAGACGCCGCTGCGGCCAAGCTCGACGCCGCCGCGAAAGGATGCCTTCAGGAGCACGCCCTCGCGTTCCGACAGTGGCGCCAGGTAGTCGCCGATCGCGAAGGTGATGGCGCCGAAGAACAGACCCAGCAAGGCCAGCAGCCCGAGCGCGCGCGCGGGCCCGAGACCCCCGGTGCGCAGGATGGTGAACTCCGACGACTGGGCCAGGCGCGCCATCGCATAGATGGTGCCGATCAACACGCAGATCGGTGACAGCTCGTAGAAGTGCGCGGGCACCTCGAGCGCCGCCGACAACGCGGCGTGCAGCAGCGTGTAGCCGTTGCGGCCGATGTTGTCGAGTTCGTCGACGAAGTCGATGAAATAGAACAGCGACAGGAACGCCACCGCGACGAACACCACCGACCACACGATGTCGCGATACAGCAGGCGGCGCACCGTCTTCACGAGGCCGCCCCCATGCTGCGCGCCCAGAACGGGCGCCACACCGTGGCGTGGTCGCGCCACCACAGCAACGACAGCGCGAGCACGAACGCGCCGCCATGCACCAGCGCCAGCGCCGGTCCGAGCGCCAGGCGCCCCCCGGACACCCAGGCCTGCGACAAGTTGATCAGGTTGTAGTAGACGACGAAGCCCAGCAGCGCGAACAGCAGGTTCCAGTTGGTGGCGCGACGCGGGTTGCTCGCCGCCAACCCGATCGCCAGCAGCACCAGGTTCACCGCGCCGAACAGCAGGCCCAGGCGCCAGATCAATTCGCCCTGGTTGCGCAGCGTGGGTTCGAGCAGCAACTCGAAGGTGGCGATCGTCTTCGGCGAGCGGTTCGACGCGCTCTGCACCTGTTGCTCGTCGATCAGCACGTGGTAGCTGGCGAAGTTGGCCAGCGTGCGCTCGCGCGATTGGCGGTCGAGTTGGTTGCGCTG
Organism: Burkholderiaceae bacterium; assembly: GCA_035499355.1. Lineage (GTDB taxonomy): Bacteria > Pseudomonadota > Gammaproteobacteria > Burkholderiales > Burkholderiaceae_C > JAEUPI01. The sequence goes on from DATJYZ010000333.1 coordinate 1,179, forward strand.
CCCGCTGTCGAGCACCAGGAAGCGGTCGCCACCGACGGTCTCGAGGTGCGCGCTGCGCGCCGACGTCAGCGACTCGTCGCGCTGGTCGTTGGCCAGCACGAACACGCCGCGCGCGTTCATCGCCTCGTCGGAACGCTTTTCGATGAAGAAGACGCGGCGGCCGTCGCGCGAAGTCTGGAACACGCCCGGCGTCACGCGCGACAGGTCGGAGCGCTGCTCGTAGCGCTCGCGCAGCTCGGTCATGCTGCGATTGCCCCACGGCCACACCAGCAGCACCAGGATGGCCACCACCAGCAGCACAGGCCAGCTCACGCGCAGCACCGGCGCGATGAAGCGCGTCAGCGCGACGCCGCTGGAGAACCAGATCGCCATCTCGCTGTCGCGGTACATGCGTCCGATGGTGACGACGATCGCGATGAACAGGCTCAGCGCCAGAATGGTGGGGAGATGGCTCAACGCCGTGTAGCCCATCAGCAGCACCACGTCGCCCGGCGCCACCGCGCCATTGGCCGCCTGCCCGAGCACGCGGATCAGCATCATCGTGATCACGATGGTCAGGATGACGACCAGCGTGGCGCCGAATCCGCGTGCCAGCTCTTTGCGCAGCGTCGAATCGAATAACATCGTCGAACCTCAGAACCCGGGTTGATTATGGACTTCCGACACCAGCTGACCACGGTGACTGCAGTGGCCTCGACCGATGCCGACGCGCTGCTCGTCGTGGTGGTCGGCAACAAGATGCCGAGCGATCTGCCGCCGGCGTTGGCCAAGGCGCTGCAGACCGTCGTGAAGCAGGGCGACTTCGCGCTCGAAGGTGGTCGCGTGCTGTACGTGGGACGGGTCAGCGGGGTCAAGGCGCCGCGCGTGGCATTCGCTGTCGCCGGCGACGCTACCGCGCGGGTCGTGAAGGGTGCGTTCGCGCTCGGGCTGGCGGCGCTCAAAGGGCTTGGCGGCAAGCACCTGGCGGTGTGGCTGGCGGGTGCAGGCACGCTGAACGAGGCTCAAGGCGAGGCGCTCGCCACCGCCGTCGGCGACGCCACCTACCTCTACAGACACACCAAGCCGAGCGCCGGCCCGGGCAGCAAGCTGTCGCGCACGACGCTGTTGTGCGGTCGCGCCGACGAGGCGACGGCCAGCTACGGTATGAAGCGTGGCGCCGCCATCGTGGCCGGCGTGACGTTGGCGCGTGAAGTGGCCAACCGCCCGGGCAACCACTGTACGCCGACGCAGCTGGCCGAGCACGCGCAGGAGCTGGCGCACGCGATGAAGCTGAAGGTCGAGGTGCTCGGCCGCAAGGAGATCGAGAAGCTCGGCATGGGCGCCTTCCTGGCGGTCGCGCAGGGCTCCGACGAAGCACCTCGCTTCATCGTGTTGCGCTATCAGGGCGCGGCGGCCGACGAGGCGCCGGTGGTGCTTGTGGGCAAAGGCATCACGTTCGACACCGGTGGCATCTCGATCAAGCCGGCCGCCGAGATGGACGAGATGAAGTTCGACATGGGCGGCGCGGCCAGCGTGCTCGGCACCTTGCGGGCCGTGGCGCAGCTGAAGGCGCGCGTCAACCTGGTCGGCCTGATTCCCGCCTGCGAGAACATGCCCAGCGGCCGCGCGGTCAAGCCCGGTGACGTGGTGACCAGCCTGGCAGGCAAGACGGTCGAGATCCTGAACACCGACGCCGAGGGGCGGTTGATCCTGTGCGATGCGCTGGCCTACGCCGAACGCTTCAAGCCGAGGGTGGTGATCGACATCGCCACCCTGACCGGCGCGTGCGTGATCGCGCTGGGGCACCATCGCAGCGGCCTGTTCACGCCCCACGACGCGCTGGCCGAAGCGTTGACGCGCGCCGGCGACGCCGCGCTCGACCCCTGCTGGCGCATGCCGGTCGACCCGGAGTACGACGACGCGCTGAAGAGCAACTTCGCCGACATGGCCAACGTCGGGCCGCGGGCCGGCGGCGCGATCACTGCCGCGATGTTCCTCAAGCGCTTCACCGACAAGCTGCGCTGGGCGCACCTGGACATCGCGGGCACGGCGTGGAAATCGGGGGCCTCGAAGGGTGCCACCGGCCGGCCGGTGGGGCTGCTGACGCACTACGTGCTGGCGCAGGCCGGCGGCGGCGCCTGAAGGCTGCGCCAGGCGGAGGTTGTTTTTGGTGCGGTTGGAGTTTCACACCGACATCGCCGACCCGCTCGGCTACGCCTGCCGCCTGTTGCGCAAGGCCTATCGCCGCCAGCTGAAGGTGGTGGTGAGCGGAGATTCCGAACGGCTGGCTCGCCTCGACACGCTGTTGTGGACCTTCGAGCAGCTCGAGTTCGTGCCGCACGCGCGGCTGCGCCACGGTGAACGCGCCGATGCCAACCTGCTGCGCCACACACCGATCTGGCTGGCCGACGCGTCGGCGGCCTGGCCCGAATCGGACGTGGTGGTCAACCTCGGCGACCAGCCGATCGCGCAACCTGATCGCTGCACGCGGCTGATCGAGCTCGTCGGCGCCGATGATGCGGACCGCCAGACCGGCCGTGCGCGCTGGCGGCACTACGCGGCATTGGGCCTGATCCCGGTGAAGGCCGGCGTGGGCACGGCCGACGACACGACGGTGTCGCCATGAACAGCCCGCCGCCGAAGCCCCCGCAGCGCGTGCCGACACTGACCGAGGTGATCCGCGACCTGCCGCCGGCTCAGCCGGCCGAATCCCCAGCGTCGGCAACGCAGCCGCCGGCGCCGGAAGCTCAGGTGGCGCCCGAGGCGCTGCTGGCCGAGGTCTGGCTGCAGGAGTCTCGCATCGCCTCACGGGTGATCGAGCGCCTGCAGCCGCGCATCGACGTGCTGTTCGAGCACCGGTTGCGCGAGGCGCTGGCGCCAATGGTTGCGCGCGTCTACAGCGCAGTGGCCGATGAAGCGCGCAAGGAACTCGCCCACCGCCTGCGGGAGGCGGTGGAGCAGGCCATCAACGAAGAGCTGGGCCGTCATCGCGAAACCTGAACGCCGCGTTGAAGGGCGTTGCACCGCGCTCCGACACGCCCTGAACCACTCGTGCGCCGGGGCGCAGCCGCACGGCAACGACCCGAGGATTCCCGATGCGAAACAAGGCCTGGATTGGGGTATCGTGTCGCCCGTTGAGAAAAACCCTGGGTACTCGCTCTCAACTTACCCATCTGGAGGTCAAAGACATGCTAGTCAAATTGAACGTGATCGCTGCGGCGTCTGTGGCGCTGCTTGCTGGCGCCGCATCGGCGCAAGACATGGTGGTCAAGATCGGTCACGTCGGCCCGGTGTCGGGGGCGCAGGCGCACTACGGCAAGGACAACGAGAACGGCGCCCGTATGGCGATCGAGGATCTCAACGCCAAGGGCGTGACGATCGGCGGCAAGAAGGTCAAGCTCGAACTGGTGGCCGAAGACGACGCCGCCGATCCGAAGCAAGGCACCGCTGCCGCGCAGAAGCTGTGCGACGCCAAGGTCGCCGGTGTCGTCGGCCACTTGAATTCGGGCACCACGATCCCCGCGTCGGCCGTGTACAACCAGTGCGGCATCCCCCACATCACGCCGTCGGCAACCAACCCGAAGCTCACCACGCAAGGCTTCAAGACCACGTTTCGCATGCTGGCCAACGACAACGCGCTCGGTGCTGGCCTGGCGCTGCACGCGGCCAACAACCTGAAGCTCAAGCGCGTCGCCGTGATCGACGACCGTACCGCATACGGCCAAGGCGTGGCCGAGGTGTTCACCGCCACCGCCAAGAGCAAGGGCATCGAGATCGTCGACCAGCAGTACACCACCGACAAGGCCACCGACTTCATGGCGATCCTGACCGCCATCAAGTCCAAGAACCCGGACGGCATCTTCTTCGGCGGCATGGACCCGCAGGCCG
>DATJYZ010000334.1:0-2017 GCA_035499355.1 Burkholderiaceae bacterium
GGCCGCGCAAGAATCCTTCGAGCGAGCGCAGCAACCGGTGCGCGGGAAACATCAACTGCTCCGCTTCGATCACGTCGGCCGGCAACTCGAGCCGAGCGAAAAACGTCGCGGGCGGTGCGAACAACGGTTGCGGATCGGCCAGGCGGCCCAGCGCGCGATCGAGATCCGCCAGTGGCATCGTGCCGAAGCGGCGATTCAGTTGATCGCGTGGCAGCGCCAGCACGTCGCCCAGCGTGACAAGTCCTAGTGCATGCAGCGACTCCAGGATGGACGTTTCCCAGCCGGTCAGGTGCAGTGGCAGCGGCGCGAGCGCTGCCTCCGGTCGATCGTCGTCGATGGCATCGGGACAACGCAGGCCGATAGCCCGCGCTGAAGCGATCCACCAGGCTGCCTGCGGCGTGGCGGCGTAACCGAACGTCGCCTGAAATCCCAGCGCAGCCAGGCCACGCTCGATGCGTCGATGTAGGCGGGCGTGCCCGCCAAAGAGTTTCCCGCTGGCACCCGTTTCAAGCAGCAGACCGCTGGTGAGGCAGTTGCGCGGCGAGATCTGGGCGCTGAACTGGTACGTCCAGCCGGCAAGTTCAAGCAGGGTCGAATGCTCGCGCTCGCGATTGCGTGCAACCGCGAGCAGTGGTTGCGCCAGGGCCTGCGCCGCGGCGAGTTTTTGCCCCGGCGTTACGCCGCAGTCGGCCGCAGCCCGGTTGCAGAACACGACCACCGGTCGTTGCGCCGGTCCTTCCACCACCACGAGCGGGCCGGGCTGCTCGAGCGCACGTGTCGCGAGCTGCAGCGGCAATGCCGGAAGAATGAGAGCGAGCCACAGCGGCATCGTGCGGCATCGTGTGGAAAGCGGTGGACGTCGAATTACCCTGACGACGCGGTGGTGCGGCGGCTGGTCACGTCCGTGCCCAGATCGCCTCTTCGGTGAAGCCCAGCTCGGCGAAGTCCTGCGCGCGCAAATGGACTTCGTTGCTGCAGAAGAACTCGTCCAGCTGCGGCGGCGCCACCGGCGTGCCGGCGAGCATCGCGTGCACCTGCCCGCGATGATGGATCTGGTGCTCGAACAGATGCGCGAGGATGCGCCCCACCTGGTCCGTGTAGGTACCGGTCACGCGCGGTACCTGCACCGGGCTGTCCAGCGCGGCGTCGTCGAGTTCCAGGCACAACGCAATCAATCGTGCATCGCATTTGTGCTGTTCGTGTGCCAGTGCCACGCACGTATCGAACGGTTCTTCCGGATCGAAGAACTTGCGCGATTCGGGATTGGGCGGTTGCCCCCGCCGGCTGCGCTCGAGCATGTCGACATAGAGCCAGTCGACGGTGAGGATGTGATTGAGCGTGGCTTTGATGGACGGAAAAAAACTCGTGCGGGTGGCGACGAAATCGGCTTGCGACAGCCGTGCGCAGGCTTTCAGCAGGCGGTGATTGGCCCACGCGTTGTTGTAGGCCATGGTCGCGAAATAGTGCGCTGCCGATGCCATTGGAGCTCCAAGTCAGTGGCTGAAGATCGCCTGGATCGACCAGCGCCGTGCGGGCAGGGTAGGTGGCGGGAAAGGCACGGGCTGCATGTCGGTGGGGACAGCAGGCCGCGCTGCAGTGGCAACCCGCGCGTCGTTCCAACTCGCCGGATACACCTGCACCGTGACCGGCTCGAGAAGCGGACGCCCGCGACGCTTCAGCAGCGTCACGTCGAGGCGACCGTCCCGGCTGGCCAGTTGCAGTCGCAGCGCAGCCGGAGAGGGTGCGGTGGCGGCCCTGCATGTGCGCAGTACGAATACCAGCGCCTGATGCCGGCTGGCGAGCAGATGCAGGCGGCGCAATGCACGAAAGTCTGCATCGGCATGACCCGCGGGCAGCCAGCCGACCAGCGCACCCAGATGCGGCATGCGCAGCGATTGCTCCAGCGCCCAAAGGCTTTCGCGCGGCGTGGCGGGCTGGACGAAGATGGAACGCTCGAGATCGATGCCGGCCGCAGCCAGGGCAGGGGCGTAAGGCAACGGCATGCCGCCATTTGCAG
>DATJYZ010000335.1:0-30346 GCA_035499355.1 Burkholderiaceae bacterium
ATCGTCGACCGCCGCCAGCTCCGGCCCGCGGTGGCCAAGCTGCTGGCGATGCTGCTCAAGCAAAGCGCCGACGCGGTGGCCTAGGCCCGGCACCGGACTGACGCGCCACAGCTTCGGCCGTTGCTTGCCACGGTCGTCGCACGCATGACAGCACCGCGCACGCTCAACGAGTGGCTCGCGCACTGCGAGCGCCTGCATCCCAAGAGCATGGACTTCACCCTCGATCGCGTGAAGGCCGTGCGTGACCGGCTGCAGCTGCGCTTCGAGTGTCCGGTGATCAGCGTCGCCGGCACCAACGGCAAGGGCTCGACCTGCGCGATGGTCGAGTCGATCGCGCGCCACGCCGGGTATCGCACCGCGCTGTACGTCAAGCCGCACCTGGTGCACTTCGAGGAGCGCTGTCGCATCGACGGCGCGATGGCGCAGGCGGCGACGCTGCTGCCGCACTTCGAGGCGGTGGAGGCCGCGCGCGGCGACATCACGCTCACCTACTTCGAGTTCACGATGCTGGCGATCCTGCGCGCATTCGTGCAGGCCAGGCCCGACGTCGCGATCCTCGAGGTGGGGCTCGGCGGCCGCCTCGACGCGGTCAACGCGTTCGACGCCGACTGCGCGGTGCTGACCAACGTCGCGCTCGACCACATGGAGTACCTCGGCCCGGATCGCGAGTCGATCGGCCGCGAGAAGGCGGGGATCTTCCGCGCCGGCAAGCCGGCGATCGTCGGCGACCCCGAGCCCCCCGCCAGCGTGATCGCGCAGGCGCATGCGGTCGGTGCCGACCTCTGGCTGCAGGGCCGCGACTTCGGGTTGCACGGCGATCGCCAGCAATGGTCGTGGCGCGGGCGTGCGCGTCGCTTCAACGCGCTGGCGTACCCGTCGCTGCGCGGTGCCAACCAGCTGCTCAATGCGGCCACCGCACTGGCCGCGCTGGAGTCGCTGCACGATCGGTTGCCGGTGAGCGCGCAGGCGGTGCGCAGCGGACTGGCGCAGGTCGAGCTGGCAGGGCGCTTCCAGATCGTGCCGGGCCAGCCGGTGCTGGTGCTCGACGTGGCGCACAACCCCCAGGCAGCCGCCGCGCTGGCGGTGAGCCTCGACCAGATGGGCTTCTACCCGCGCACGTTCGCCGTATTCGGCGTGATGGCCGACAAGGACATCGGCAATGTCATCGCACCGCTGCGGCCGCTGATTGACCGCTGGTTCGTCGCCGACCTGCCGATCGCGCGTGCGGCCAAGGCCGACGACCTCGCGCGCGACATCGCAGCGGGCTCGAACGTCCGCTCGGTGCCGATCAGCGCCCACCCCACGCCCGGCGACGCCCTGCGTGCCGCGCTGGCCGCTGCGGACCCCGCTGATAGAATCGTCGCATTCGGTTCCTTCTACACGGTAGGCGGCGTGTTGAAAGACGGCTTGCCGCGGTTGGCAGCCACGCACTTGGGATGACCTTCCCCGATCAGGGACCGCAACGCTGAACGGACGGTCAAGTCGCTCACGTCGCCCGCCGCGCAGCGCATGGGTCTGTTCTCGTTCCTGCAAGGATCATCGGCCACGGACACGACACGCGCAGGCGACCCGGTACAAGCCGCGCGCACGCGGGCGCGACGCCGCCTGATCGGTGCGGCCGCATTGCTGGGCATCGGCGTCATCGGCTTCCCGCTGTTGTTCGAAACCCAGCCGCGGCCGATCCCGGTGGACATCGCGATCGAGATCCCGAAGAAGGACAACGCGCCGTCGTTACCGCTGCCGCCGCCACGGGTGGCCTCGGCGGCACCGGCGACCGCGCGCGTGAGCAGCGGCGTGGTCGGCGAGCGCAACAGCGAGCCGCCGCGCGAGCCCGCGGCCACCGTGACGCGCAGCGAGCCCGCACGGAGCAAGGAGCCGCCGGCGGTGCGCGGCGAGCCGGCGCCCAAGCCCGCGCCTGCACCGAAGGCCGAGTCGTCCGGCGACGACGGCGCGCGGGCCAAGGCCTTGCTCGAAGGGCAGAGCCCGGCAATGGCGGCGGCCAGCGCCGCGGCGCCGAAGCCGATCGCCGTCGCCGCGGCCGATCCGAAGCCCGCGGCCGACGCGGCCAAGCCCGACGCCGCCGCCGGCCGCTTCGTCGTGCAGGTGGGGGCGTATGGCGAGGCCAACTCGGCGCGCGACGTGCGTCAGCGCGTCGACAAGCTCGGCCTCAAGAGCTACACGCAGGTGGTCGAGATCGACGGCGCCAAGCGCATCCGCGTGCGCGTGGGGCCATTCGCCGCCCGCGAGGAGGCCGAGAAGGCCGCTGGCACACTCAAGGCCGCGGGCCTGCCCGCGGCGGTGCTGACGCTATGACCCGCCGGCGCCGCTTCCAAGACGAATGCCGGAGCGCGCTGGCGCGGAGGATGCCAATGAGGACGCGTGCATGGACGCGATGAACGACATCGGTTGGGTCGACTGGGCGTTGCTCGCGGTGTTGCTCGCCTCGGTGATCGTCGGCCTGGTGCGCGGCCTGGTGTTCGAGGTGCTGTCGTTGCTCGGTTGGGTGGCCGCCTTCGTCGCGGCGCAAATGTGGGCGGCCGAGCTGGCGCCGCACATCCCGGTGGGGGCGCCCGGGTCGGCGCTGAACCACGGCGCGGCGTTTGCCATCGTGTTCGTGCTGGCGTTGATCGCCTGGATGCTGGCGGCCAAGCTGATCCGGCTGATCGTGCACGCGACGCCGTTGACGCTGATCGATCGCACGCTCGGTGGCGTGTTCGGGCTGGTGCGCGCGCTGGTGCTGTTGCTGGCGATCGCGACGGTGGTGTCGTTCACGCCGGCCGTGCGCGCCGGGCCGTGGCAGGCGTCGCACGGTGCGGCCTGGCTCGGTGTGTTGTTGTCGGGCCTCAAGCCGGTGTTGCCGCCGGCGGTGGCGCGCCACTTGCAAGCCTGAACGCGCGCGCTCTTCAAAGGTCTTCAGCCATGTGCGGCATCGTCGGCGTCATCTCCAAGCAGCCGGTCAACCAACTGATCTACGATGCGCTGCTGCTGCTGCAGCACCGCGGGCAGGATGCCGCCGGCATCGTCACGATGCAGGGCACGCAGTGCTTCATGCACAAGGCGCGCGGCATGGTGCGCGACGTCTTCCGCACGCGCAACATGCGCGCGCTGCCCGGCACCGTGGGCCTCGGCCAGGTGCGCTATCCCACCGCCGGCAACGCCTACAGCGAGGAGGAGGCACAGCCCTTCTACGTCAACGCGCCGTACGGCATCGTGCTGGTGCACAACGGCAACCTCACCAACGCCGCGGCGCTGAAGCAGGAACTGTTCGATGTCGACCGCCGCCACATCAACACCGGCAGCGACACCGAGGTGCTGATCAACGTGCTGGCGCATGAGATCGAGCGCGCCGGCCGCGACCGCGCGCTGTCGCCCGACGTGATCTTCGACGCCGTGCGCGCGGTGCACAAGCGCGTGCGGGGCTCGTACGCGGTGATCTCGCTGATCGCCGGGCATGGCCTGCTCGCGTTCCGCGATCCGTACGGCATCCGGCCGCTGGTGTTCGGCCGCTCGTCGCCGGCCGAGGGCGGCGACGTGATGGTGGCCAGCGAGACGGTGGCCCTCGAGGGCACCGGCCACCGCGCCGAGCGCGACGTTGCGCCGGGCGAGGCGATCTTCGTCGATCTGCACGGCCGCGTGCATGCGCGGCAGTGTGCCGACTCGCCGGGCCTCAACCCGTGCATGTTCGAGTACGTCTATCTGGCGCGGCCCGACTCGGTGATCGACGGCGTGTCGGTCTATCAGGCGCGGCTCAACCTCGGCGAGACGCTGGCGCAGCGGGTGATCTCGACGATGCCGCCGAGCGCGATCGACGTGGTGATCCCGATCCCCGAGTCGAGCCGGCCGTCGGCGATGCAACTCGCCGCCAAGATCGGCAAGCCGTACCGCGAAGGCTTCGTCAAGAACCGCTATGTCGGCCGCACGTTCATCATGCCCGGCCAGGCGGTGCGCGCGCGCTCGGTGCGGCAGAAGCTCAACGCCATGCCGCAGGAGTTCCGCGGTCGCAACGTGCTGCTCGTCGACGACTCGATCGTGCGCGGCACCACCAGCAAGGAGATCGTGCAGATGGCGCGCGAGGCCGGCGCGCGCAAGGTCTACATGGCCTCGGCGGCGCCGCCGGTGCGCTACCCCAATGTGTACGGCATCGACATGCCGACCAAGGAAGAGCTGATCGCGCACAACCGCAGCGTCGAGGAGATCCGCCGCTTCATCGGCGCCGACGCGCTGATCTACCAGGATGTCGACGCGATGAAGCGCGTGGTCAAGGCTTTGAACCCGAAGCTCGACGGCTTCGAGGCCTCGTGCTTCGATGGCGTGTACATCACCGGCGATGTCAACGCCGAGCACGTCGAAGCGATGGCGTCGCAACGGCCGCTGCAACCCGCGGGCGAAGAGGACAGCAACGACCGCTCGCCCCTCGCGCTGCACAGTGCCGGCGAGGCCAGCCGATGAGCGATCGGCCGACGCATCGCGAAGAGTCCGACCTCAGCCGCCTGCTGCACGCCGATCGTCGCGCGGGCGTCGAGCAAGGCGCGGTTCGCAAGCCGGTGCACATCGCGGCGACCTACGGCTACGCCAAGGCGGCCGATCTGGTGGCGGTGTTCCAGGGCGCAAAGCCGGGCTTCGTGTACTCGCGCCAAGGCAACCCGACCGGTGCCGCGCTGGAGAGCAAACTTGCGCTGATCGAGGATGCCCGCGCGGCGTCGGTGTTCTCGACCGGCATGGCTGCGATCGCCGGCATCGTCACCGCGCTGTGCAAGCGCGGCGACCACCTCGTCGTCAGCCGCCACCTGTTCGGCAATACGCGCAGCTTCTTCCAGACGATGGAGGGCTTCGGCCTCGAGATCGACTACGTCGACATGGGGGAGGCGGCGAACGTCGAAGCAGCGCTCGGGCCGGACACGCGCCTGGTGTTCCTCGAAACCATCGCCAACCCGGCGACGCAGGTGCCCGACCTCGCCGGCATCGGCGAGTTGTGCGCGCGCCGCGGCGTGCTGTACGTGGTCGACAACACGATGACCACGCCGGTGCTGCTGCGCGCCAAGCAAGTCCGCGCGGGGCTGATCGTGCACTCGTTGACCAAGGGCATCTCGGGCCACGGCGACGCAATGGGCGGCGCAGTGATCGACACCGGGCTTTTCGACTGGACGACGTGGCCGCACATTGCAGAGCCGTATCGCAAGGGCGATCCCGCGGGCTGGGGCACGCTGCAGATCCGCAAGCGCGGCCTGCGCGATTTTGGCGCGACGCTGCGACCCGAGGATGCGCATCGCATCGCGTCGGGGCTCGAAACGATGAAGCTGCGAATCGAGGCGACCAATGCCAACGCGTTGGCCCTCGCGCGTTTCCTCGAGCAGCAGCCCGCGGTCGCGAAGGTCTTCTACCCGGGCCTCGAATCGCACCCGCAGCACGCGCGCGCCAAGGCCCTGTTCGGCGGGCGCTACGGCTCGCTGCTCAGCTTCGAACTGCGCGACGGCAGCGATCCGCTGGCCGTGCTCGATCGACTGCGGCTCGTGATCCTGTCGAGCCACCTGAGCGACAACCGCACCCTGGCAATTCCGGTGGCGCAGACGATCTTCTGGGAACTCGGCGGCGAGAAGCGCGTGGAGATGGGCATTGCCGAAGGCTTGATTCGCGTCTCGGTCGGCCTGGAAGACCAAGCCGACCTGCAGGCGGATTGGAGCCAGGCCTTGGGCCGTTGAGGGCCTACACCACCTGCCGCATTCGCCCCTCATGACCGTCCGCACGCGCATCGCGCCGTCGCCCACCGGCTTCCTGCACCTCGGCACCGCGCGCACGGCGCTGTACTCGTGGGCCTATGCGCGCCACTTCGGCGGGCAGTTCGTGCTGCGCATCGAGGACACCGACGTCGCGCGCTCGACCCAGGAGTCGGTCGACCAGATCCTCGATGCGATGCATTGGCTCGGCCTCAGCTACGACGAAGGTCCGGTCCACCAGATGCATCGCTTGGCCCGCTACCACCAGGTGGCTGAGGCGATGATCGGCGCCGGCACGGCCTACCGCTGCTACTGCACGCCGGAGGAGCTCGATGCCATGCGCGAGGCGCAGCGCGCGCGCGGCGAGAAGACGCACTACGACGGCCGCTGGCGGCCCGAGCCCGGCAAGACGCTGCCGCCGCTGCCCGCGGGCGTGAAGCCGGTGGTGCGCTTTCGCAACCCGACCTCGGGCAGCGTGAGCTGGGACGATCTCGTCAAAGGGCCGATCTCGATCCACAACGAGGAGTTCGACGACCTCATCATCCTGCGCCCGCCGCCGGCCGACGCGACCGACGGCGCGCTCGGCGTGCCGACCTACAACTTCGCGGTCGTCGTCGACGACATCGACATGCGCATCACGCATGTCTTCCGCGGCGACGAGCACATCAACAACACACCCTGGCAGATCAACATCTTCCGCGCGCTGCAGGCGCGGCTGCCGCAGTTCGGCCATTGCCCGATCATCCTCGGCGAGGACGGGCTCAAGCTGTCCAAGCGCCGCGGTGCCGTCAGCGTGATGGCCTACGAGGAGATGGGCTACCTACCCGAGGCGATGCTCAACTATCTGGCGCGCCTGGGCTGGAGCCACGGCGACGAGGAGCTGTTCACGCGCGAGCAGATCGTGCAGTGGTTCGACGGCAGCCACATGGCCAAGAGCCCGGCGCAATGGGACCCGGCCAAGCTCGCGTGGGTCAATGCGCACTACGTCAAGGTGGCCGACGATGCGCGGCTGGCGTCGCTGGTCGTGCGCCATCTGGCCGACATGGGCATCCATGCCAATGCGACGGAACCGCGGCTTGCGCAACGTTGCGCGTTGTTCAAGGATCGCTGTCCCACGCTCGTCGAGCTCGCGCAGTGGCTGGCGATGTTCGACAAACCGGTGCCGCCGAGCGAAGCGGATCGCACCGCCCACCTTGGCCCGGCAGTGCACCCGGCCCTGGAGGCGCTGCGCGACCGGCTGGTCTCCGCAACCTGGGACAAAGCCGGCATCGCGCAGGCGATCAAGGACACGCTGAGCGAGCAGAAGATCAAGATGCCGCAACTCGCGATTCCGCTTCGCGTGGCGGTGTGCGGGCGAACGCAGACGCCGTCGATCGACGCGGTGCTGGCGCTGTTCGACCGCACGCTGGTGCTGCAGCGGCTGTCTGCGGCGCTGGCCTGAAGGCGCGGGCTTCAAAGCCCCTATAATCCCGCGCTCGCTCGATGCGCGTTGCCGTGCGGCCGGGTTGGTTCCCAATCGGGGGTATAGCTCAGCTGGGAGAGCGCTTGCATGGCATGCAAGAGGTCAGCGGTTCGATCCCGCTTACCTCCACCACACGTCAGCACGCATCGAGAGACGGTTCGTTGACCCCTTCGTCTAGAGGCCTAGGACACGACCCTTTCACGGTTGTAACAGGGGTTCGAATCCCCTAGGGGTCGCCAACAAGCACAGCGAACGGCGCCGCGAGGCGCCGTTCGTCTTTGCGGTCCCGATTGGGCTGCATGCAGGCTCCGCCGGTGTCTTGCTCGTGTTCAACCCAACGCGGGGGGTGATTCAGGAGCGATGCAGGCGCTGCCGGTCGTCGGTATCATCGCCGCCACGCATGGATGCAACGACCGCCTCGTGATCCATCGGGCGCTTCGTGTCGGGTTGAAGGGAGCGCTGTCATCGCTGCGTGGTCGCCGTAGCTTCCTCGCTGCGCTGCTGGTCCTCTCAGTTGCAGCGGAGTTTCGGCCAGGCGATGCCGAAGGTTCTCCACCTCGGATCGGCTGGCTCAAGATTCAAGGCCCGCATCACTCGCCCGACCAGCTGCGCGCGTTCCGCGAGGGCATGCGCGACCGTGGCCTCATCGAGGGGCGCGACTACGTGCTCGAAGAGCGCTACGCCCGCGATGACGCAGCCCGCTTGCCGGGCCTCGCAACCGAGCTCGTCCGCGCAGGCGCAAGCGTCATCGTCGCGACCAGCCAACCGTCCATCGTCTCGGCGGCGCAGGTGACGAATACTGTGCCCGTCATCGGGCGGATGAACGACGACCCGGTGGTCAGCGGTATGGCGCAATCGCTCGCCCACCCCGGAGGCAACGTCACGGGCATCTATGCGCTGACCGAGGAATTGAACGCCAAGCGTCTCTCCTTGCTCAAGAAAGCGGTGCCCCCGTTGCGCACTGTCGGCGTGCTGCTCCAGCCCGGATGGTCAAATGCCGAGCACGATTGGCACGTCATGCTCCGTGCGGCGCAAGGGCTCGGCGTCGAGCTTCGCGCGTTGAACGTCGATTCCGTCGACGACATCACGAGAGCTTTCGAGCAGGCATCGGCCCAGAATGTCGGCGGGATCATGACCTTCAGGAATCCAACGGTCGTCACCGATCTGAAGCTGATCGCCGGCCTCTGCCGGAAGCACCGGCTCCCCGCCATCTTCGACGCACGCGAATACGTGGAGGCCGGAGGTCTGATGTCGTACGGACCAAACATCGATGCGATCTATCGTCAGCTCGCCGCCTATGCCGACAGGCTCCTGCACGGGGCGCCGCCGAGCGGGTTGCCGATCGAGCAACCCACGACCTTCGAACTCGTGATCAACAAGCGCACCGCGGACGCGATTGACTTGTCCCTGCCGCCAACCCTGCTGGCACTCGCTGACAAGGTGATCAAGTGAGCTCCGACAGAACACTCTTCGCAGGTCCTCGGCGATCAGCTCCCGGGACCGTCAGGTAGGCGGGCTGGCTGCTCTGCTCGAGGCGCGTGCGCCATGCCCGACGTCGGTGCCGATGGTCTCGTGCGCCGCTTTCTTTCGCACCGCCGCGCGTGGGTGATCCAAGTGAACGCACGGACCGTAGAAGATGACCACGAGACCGCCTCGCGCGTCGATGAGTCCTTGCTGCATGTTGTCCTCCCGAATGCCGCCGCGTCGCCTGCTGCTCCTGGTGGCCTTGTGTCTGTGTCGACCGACGCAGGGGGCAGTCGTCGACGCAGGGAACGCACCCGATGGTGCGGGTTGGATCTTCCGGGTCCTGCTCGATGGCACTCCCGTCGGCGAGCATCGCTTCAGGTCCACCGTATCCGACGACGGCGCCGAGCGCACGCTCACGAGTGACGCGGCCTTCACCGTGCGCTGGTTGGGCGTCCCGGTGTACCGCTACCGGCACCACGCGGTCGAGCGCTGGCGCGGCGACTGTCTGCTCACGGTGTCGGCGGACACCGACGACAACGGCCAGCGCTCCCGCGTCGCAGCGGCACAAGCGGGCGATGTATTCGAGGTGAGCGCGCCGGCGCCGACGCGTGCACGCGGATGCGTGATGAGCTTTGCCTACTGGAATCCGGCGCTGCGCACGCAGCAGCGGCTGCTCAACGCACAATCCGGTCGCATCGAACCGGTGCGTGTGGAGCCGATCGACGGTCGATCCGGTTGGGCGCAGAGGCCTGCCGGCGCCAACGGGTGGCGGATCAGTGGTCTCTCGCAACCGATCGACGTGTGGTACTCCGCCGAAGGCGAGTGGATCGGCCTCGACACACGGGTCGATGGCGGCCGCGTGCTGAGCTATCGCCGGCCATGAGGAGCGTGCCGCTGTTGCACCGATTCACCATCGCGTACGCGGCCACGCTGGGGGTCTTCCTGGCGCTCGATGCGGTCTGGTTGACGACGATGGCGCAGCGGCTGTACAAGCCGGCGATCGGCCACTTGATGCGCGACGGTTTCGCCTGGGCGCCGGCGCTGGCGTTCTACCTGCTGTACGTGCTCGGCCTCGTGGTGTTCGCAGTGCTCCCTGGCCGCGCGAGCGGGCGTGCCGCGGTCGCGGCTTGGCGCGGCGCGCTGTTCGGCCTGATCGCGTACGCAACCTATGACCTGACCAACCAGGCCACGCTGCGCGATTGGCCGTGGGCGGTGACTCTGGCGGACCTGTGCTGGGGCGCCGCGGCCAGTGCCGTCGCGGCCGGCATCGCATGCAGGCTGACGCTGTGGATGTCCGCCAAACGCGCTTGAGCCGTCTTCAGATGCCGACCAGCGAGCCGATGACGCGCGCGATCGCGCCGTCGAAGACGAGGCGCCCCTTCACCGCCGCCAGGCAGATGCATTCGCCGTCGGCCTCCAACACCGGTTGATGGCGCACGCTGGCGTCGGCAGCGTCGAAGTCGCCGGCCGCGAACAGCGCGCGTCCATCGTGGAAGGCGCCGCACATCACGTGCGTCAGCTCGAGCCCGCTGTGCGTGTGCTGCGCCAGCGCCTTGCCGGCGCCGATGCGCAGCAAGAACACGTTGGCATCGCGATCGTGCGGCACGGTGATCCGGCTCCAGCGCATGCCCGGGCCCATCCAGTGCCAGCGCGAGATCGAGCAATGCGCCAGGCTGCGCGGCCAGGTCACGCCCGGCGGCAGGTCGGGGCGCAACGGCGCGGGCACCGTGGGCGCGGCGGGCCGCGGGGTCGGCGCCTGCGCGCCATCGATCGTCGCCAGCGTGCTGGCCAGCGCCTCGGGTGCCATCAACGCAGGCTCGATGGCCTCCAGCATCGCACCGCCGAGGCCCTCGAACAGGTGCAGATCGGCGCGGCAACGCGCACACGTCTCGAGGTGTGCGCCCAGCACGATGGCGGCGCCGCTGTCCAGCGTGCCCGCAGCCGCGGCCAGCAGCAACTCGTCGCTCGGGTGGTGTTGGATCATGGCTCCATCCCCTGCAGCAGCCGTCGCAGGTGCATCACCGCCAGCCGCATGCGCGACTTCACGGTGCCAAGAGGCAGCTTCAACTGGTCGGCGATTTGGGCGTGAGAACGATCGTCGTAGAACGAGAGCCACAGCACCTGCAGTTGCTCCGGCGCCAGTTCCCGCAGGGCCCGCCTCACCGCGGTGTCGCGGCGCGCGGCATGCAGCTGTTCGTCGGGGCCGTCGTCGTCGCAGGCCACCTCTTCGGACGCGCCGCTTGCCTGCAACGCGTCCGACGCGCCGCCATCATCGGCTCGCACCTCGCGCTCGCGGCGCAAGTGGTCGACGCGCAGGTTGCGCGCGATGGTGAAGATCCAGGTCGACAGCTGCGCGCGCGCCGGGTCGAACAAGGTCGCCTTGCGCCAGACGTTGACCATGGTCTCCTGGGCCAGCTCCTCGGCCAACTGCGACGGCGTGCCCGCGCGCATCAGATAGGCCTTCACGCGGGGCGCGAAGTGTTTGAACAAGGCGGCGAACGCGCTGCGGTCGCCCGCCTGGGCCACCGCCCGGGCAAGCTCCGTCAGTTCGTCGCCTGTCGGCATCGCCGTCCATTCCTGATGCGCTGACACGAGGGACAGGCTCGAAACCCGCGCGCCGCAAGGGCCCGGATGCGGCGCCGCCAACGGTCGCGGTTGATTCATCGCCGGTGTACGCAACGCGGCGCTGATTGGATCACACCGGCCGGGTGATCCATTCTGCGCTGCGCCGCGTACAAGTGCCCAGCCGAACGTACGGCGACGTGGCAGGAGGCAGCGGTGGCGATGACGAACCTGGCCCTCGAATGGACCGAGCGCGGCGTCGTGCCCGATGCGGTGGTGCGCGCCGGCATCCGCCGCCTGCTTCGCCAGCGTCTGGACGAGATCGCCGCGGCCGATGCCGGGCGCGCAGCGGTGCTCGCCGACGCCTTCGTGGCCGGGCTGCAGCGCGCGCCGATCGCCCTGCTGACCCACAAGGCGAACGAACAGCACTACGAGCTGCCGCCGGCCTTCTTCGACGCCGTGCTGGGCCCGCGCCGCAAGTACAGCAGCTGCTGGTGGCCCGCAGGCGTGAACGACCTCGACTCGGCCGAGACCGTCGCGCTGCGAGCCACCTGCGAGCGCGCCGAACTGGCCGACGGTCAGCGCGTGCTCGAGCTGGGATGCGGCTGGGGATCGTTGAGCCTGTGGATGGCCGAGCATTTCCCGGCCAGCCGCATCACCGCCGTGTCGAATTCGCAGGCGCAGCGCGGTTTCATCCTGGCCGAGGCGGCGCGGCGCGGCCTCGCCAACCTGGAGGTCATCACCTGCGACATCAATGAGTTCGCACCCAGCGGGCTCTTCGATCGCGTGGTGTCGGTCGAGATGTTCGAGCACCTGCGCAATTGGCCTGCGGCCTTCGCCCGCGTGCGCCGCTGGCTCATCCCCGAGGGGCGATTCTTCATGCACGTGTTCGTCCATCGCAGCACGCCCTATGCCTTCGAGGCCCGGGACGACAGCGATTGGATGAGCCGTCACTTCTTCTCCGGCGGCATGATGCCGAGCGACGACCTGGCGCTGCGTTGCCAGGACGATCTGCGCGTGCTGCGTCACTGGCGCTGGGACGGCACGCACTACGCGCGCACCGCCGAGGCCTGGCTGGCCAACATGGAGCGCCGGCGTCCGGCGGTGTGGCGCGCGCTGCAGGAGGCCTACGGCCCCGAGCAGGCGGGCCTGTGGTGGGTGCGCTGGCGCCTGTTCTTCCTGTCGTGCGCCGAGTTGTTCGGCTATGACAGGGGGCAGCAGTGGTGGGTGGCGCACTACCTGTTTGGTACGCGGCCGTGACGCTGGCGAGTCGAGTACCGATGCCGCGGGTCGCGCGCGCGCTGAAGCTTGCCGCAGCGGTGGTGGCCTTCCAGGGCGCGTGGTTCGCCTGTGTGCTCGGGGCCGCTCACGGCCGGCCGTGGGCCGGTGCCGCCGTGGCGGCCGGCGCGGCCGCGCTCGCCATCGCGTTCAGCGTCCGTCCCGCAGCGGATGCGCTCATGGTCGCCGCCGCGTTGCTCGTCGGGCTCGCGTGGGACAGTGCGATGGCCCGGCTCGGGTGGATCGCCTACGCCGAGCCGGGGCCGCTGGCGAGCGTGGCACCGGGCTGGATCCTCGCACTGTGGGCCCTGTTCGCGGTGACCCTGCGCGATCCGCTGCGGGCCCTGCACCGCCGGCCGCTGCTGGCCGCGCTGCTCGGTGCGGTGGGCGGACCGCTGTCGTACGCGGCCGCCGCGAGGCTGGGCGCCTGCCGCTTCGACGGCCCGATGGCGCCGGTCGCGCTGGCCATCGGCTGGGCGGTGATCACGCCGCTGCTGTTGACGCTGGCGCGGCGGGTCGACCGGCACGCCGGCCGGGACTCGCGATGAGCCCGATCGCTGTCGGCCCGTTCGCCCAGGTGGCCGCCATCGGCCTGGGCGCGTCGCTCACCGTCGCCGCGCTGACGTGGGCGACCAGCGTCGCGCGGCGCGATGTCAGCATCGTCGACAGCGTGTGGTCGCTGTTGGTGCTGGCGCCGGCGGGCGTGGCGTGGGCGTTGTGGCCGCAGCCCGGCCCACGCGCGGCGATCACGCTCGCGCTTGCCCTGCTGTGGGCGTTGCGACTGGCGGCCTACATCACCTGGCGGCACCGTGGCCAGCCGGAGGACCACCGCTACCGGGCCATCCGCGCGCGCAACGAGCCGCACTTCGCGTGGAAGAGCGCGTACCTCGTGTTCGGCTTGCAGGCGGTGCTGGCCTGGGTGGTGTCGATGCCGCTGGTGGCCGCGCTGGCCAGCGACGCGCCGTGGCGCTGGCTCGACGCGCTGGGGGTCGCGCTCTTCGCGCTCGGCTTCGGCATCGAGGCGGTGGCCGACGCGCAGCTGGCGCGCTTCAAGGCCGACCCCGCCCACCGCGGCCGCGTGATGGCAAGCGGCCTGTGGCGCTACTCGCGCCACCCCAACTACTTCGGCGAGTTCTGTCTCTGGTGGGGGCTGTGGCTGCTGGCTGCGGGCGCCGGCGCGTGGTGGACCGTCGTGTCGCCGCTGTTGATGTCGGTGCTGCTGCTCAAGGTGTCGGGTGTCGCGCTGCTCGAGAAGGACATCGGCGAGCGGCGCCCGAGCTACCGCGTCTACAGCGCACGCACCAACGCCTTCTTTCCGTGGAAGCCGCGCGCATGAGCCACGGCATCGGGGGCCGTCTGCGCAGCGTCGTGGCGTGGTTCGACTCGCACGCCGCGGCGCCGTCGCCCGGCGACCGCCGCATCGACCTGATGCGGCTGCTGCCGTTCATCGCCATCCACCTCGGCTGCGTGGCCGTCTTCTGGGTCGGGGTCAGCACGACGGCGCTGATGGTCGCCGCGACGCTGTACGCGCTGCGCATGTTCGCGATCACCGCCTTCTACCACCGCTATTTCTCGCACAACGCGTATCGCACCAGCCGCGCGGCGCAGTTCCTGTTCGCGCTGCTCGGCGCGTCGGCGGCGCAGCGGGGGCCGCTATGGTGGGCCTCGCACCATCGCCATCATCACGTGCATGCCGACGAGGCCGAGGACAGTCATTCGGCGCTGCGCCACGGCCTGTGGTGGAGCCACGTCGGCTGGTTCATGTCGCGCGCCCACTTCACGCCGCGTGGCGCGCTGGTGGCCTCGCTGGCGCGCTATCCCGAGCTGCGTTTCCTCGATCGCTGGGACGTGCTGGTGCCGCTGGCGCTGTGTGCGCTGCTGTACGCGACCGGCAACTGGGCGGAGTCGCACGCGCCCCAGCTGGGAACGAGCGGCGCGCAACTCCTCGCCTGGGGCTTTTGCGTGTCGACGGTGGCGCTGTACCACGCGACCTTTTCGATCAACTCGCTGGCGCACCGCCACGGCCGGCGGCGCTATGCCACGCGCGACGCGTCGCGCAACAACGCGTGGCTGGCGCTGCTGACCTTCGGCGAGGGGTGGCACAACAACCACCACCACTATCCCGCGGCGGCACGACAGGGCTTCTTCTGGTGGGAGATCGACCTCACCTACTACGGGCTCAAGCTGCTGCAGGTGCTGCGCATCGTGTGGGACCTCCGCGACGTCCCCCCCGCGGCGCGTGACGCGAACCGATGCGCGCATGCGCGGGAGGCCGGCGCATGAGGATCGCGATCATCGGTACCGGCATCGCCGGCAACGTGGCCGCGCACGCGCTCCATCGCGACCACGAGCTGACCGTCTACGAGGCTGCGGATCACGTCGGCGGGCATACCCACACGCACCGCATCGAGCTCGAAGGCGAGGTGCAGCAGATCGACACCGGCTTCATCGTCTACAACCATCGCACCTATCCGCAGTTCACCCGCCTGCTCGGTGAACTGGGCGTCGCCTCGAAGGAGAGCTCGATGAGCTTCTCGGTGCGCGACGAGCGCAGCGACCTGGAGTACAACGGCACGTCGCTGAATCGCCTGTTCGCACAACGGCGCAACCTGGTGCGGCCGTCGTTCCTGCGCATGGTGCGCGACATCGTGCGCTTCAACCGCGAGGCCCCGACGCTGCTCGACGCCGCCGCCGGCGAGACTACGCTCGGCGACTATCTCGTCGAGCAGCGCTACGGCGCGCACTTCGTCGACGACTACCTGGTCCCGATGGGCGCCGCGATCTGGTCGACCGATCCGCAGCGCATGCTGGCCTTCCCGGCGCGATTCTTCGTGCGCTTCCTGCACAACCACGGCATGCTGACGCTGAACGACCGCCCGCTGTGGCGCGTCGTCGCCGGTGGCTCGGCGCGCTACGTCGAGCGCCTGGTCGCGCCGTGGCGCCACCGCATCCGGCTGAACTGCGCGGTCACGCAGGTGCGGCGGCTGGCCGACGGCGTGCTGGTCGGCGCGCAGGGCGCCCCCACCGAGCGCTACGACCACGTCTTTCTCGCCTGCCATGCCGACCAGGCGCTGCGGCTGTTGGCCGACCCGTCGCCCGCGGAGCGCGAGATCCTCGGCGCGCTGCCGTTCCAGGGCAACGAGGCGGTACTGCACACCGACACCTCGCTGCTGCCCCGGCGACGGTTGGCGTGGGCAGCGTGGAACTCGCACGTGCTGCCGCAGCACGACCAGCGCGTGGCGCTGACCTACAACATGAACATCCTGCAGGGCCTGTGTTCGCGCCACACCTTCTGCGTCACGCTGAACCGCAGCGACGCGATCGACCCGCGCCGCGTGCTGAAGCGGCTGACGTACCACCATCCGCTGTTCACGCCGGAGGGCGTCGCCGCGCAGGGTCGCCACCACGAGATCAGCGGCGTGCGACGCACCCACTACTGCGGCGCTTACTGGCGCTTCGGCTTTCACGAGGACGGCGTGGCCAGCGCGCTGCAGGCGGTGCAGCGCTTCGAGCAGGGCCTTCATCACCATGCACAGCGCGCTCTACAGCGGGTGGCTTGAGCATCGGCGCATGGCGCCGCGGCGGCATGCGTTCCGCCGCCGGCTGTTCATGGTGTACCTCGACCTGGCCGAACTCGACGGCGTGTTCGCCGGCCGCTGGCTGTGGTCGACGCGGCGGCCGGCGCTGGTGCGCTTCGACCGCCGCGACCACTTCGGCGACCCGGCACTGCCGCTGGATCGCGCCGTGCGCGAGCTGGTCGCCGAGCGCACCGGCCGCCAGCTCCAGGGGCCGATCCGTTTGCTGACGCATCTGCGCCATGCCGGCTACGTGTTCAATCCGGTCAGCTTCTTCTATTGCTTCGACGCGGCCGACCGGCGCGTCGAGGCGATCGTTGCCGAGGTCACCAACACGCCATGGGGCGAGCGGCATTGCTACGTGCTCGACCCCGACGCAACGGGCAGCCGCTGGCTGCGCGCCCGCAGCGCCAAGGCGATGCACGTGTCGCCGTTCCATCCGATGGCGCTCGACTACCACTGGGGCTTTCGCATACCGGACGAGCGGCTGGCCGTGCACATGACGCTGACGCCACGTGAGGCTTCCGGCGCGAACGCGCGCCCGCTGTTCGACGCGACCCTGGTGTTGGAGCGCCAGCCGATCGGCGCCGCCACGCTGGCGAAGGCGCTGCTGCGCTTTCCGCTGATGACCCTGCAGGTGATCGCGGCCATCCACTGGCAGGCCCTGCGACTGTGGCTCAAGCGCGTGCCGGTGCACGACCACCCTGTACCGCGGGCCGCGCCCGCATCCGATGCCCTGAGGAACCATCCATGAACAGGACCTCCACCGCGATCGACCCTGCGCACGGCCTGTGGTCGTTGTCGGCCCGGCGACCGCGCCCGTTGGCACGGGGCGTCGCGCGCGCCCTCGAGCGCTGGAGCGAGCGTCTGCTGCGCGCGCAGCTGTCACGTCTGCAGCATGGGGCGTTGACGCTGGTGGACGGCGAGCGGCGTGAGACCTTCGGTCGCCGCACGGAGCAGTGCGACCTCGAAGCCACGCTGTGCGTGCACGACCGCCGGTTCTATGCCGAGGCGGCATTCGGCGGCTCCGTCGGCGCCGGCGAATCGTTCGTGGCCGGCGACTGGGTCTGCGACGACCTGACGGCACTGGTGCGGATCCTGCTGAACAACCGCGCGGTCATCGACGGCGTCGACGGAGGCTGGGCGCGTGTCACCGGGCCGCTGCGCAAGCTGCTGCACGCGGCCGCGCGCAACACGCGCGCGGGCAGCCGGCGCAACATCGTCGCGCACTACGACGTCAGCAACGACTTCTTCGCGCTGTTCCTCGACCCGACGATGATGTACTCGTCGGCCGTCTTCGAGCGGCCCGCGATGTCGCTGCAGGAAGCCTCGCTGGCCAAGCTCGACCGGGTCTGTCGCAAGCTGGCCCTGAAGCCGGGCGACCGCGTGCTCGAGATCGGCACCGGCTGGGGCGGTTTCGCGCTGCATGCGGCGCGCCACCACGGTTGTCATGTCACCACCACCACGATCTCGCGCGAGCAGCATGCCTGGGCGCGCGAGCGCATCGATGCCGCGGGTCTCGGCGACCGCATCACGCTGCTGGCCGACGACTACCGCGACCTCACGGGCACGTTCGACAAGCTGGTGTCGATCGAGATGATCGAGGCGGTCGGCCACCAGTACTTCGACGCCTTCTTCCGTTGCTGCAGCGATCGGCTCACGCCCGGCGGCACGATGCTGCTGCAGGCGATCACCATCGCCGATCAGCAGTACGAGGCGGCGCGTGATTCGGTCGACTTCATCAAGCGCCACATCTTTCCCGGCTGCTGCATCCCGTCCATCGCTGCCATCAGCACCGCGGTGGCACGCGCGTCGCAGCTGCGCATCGTCGGCCTCGAAGACATCGGTGCCCACTACGCCACCACGCTGGCGCACTGGCGGCGCAACCTGCAGCGCAATGCCGAACGCGTGCGCGCGCTCGGCTACGATGACGGCTTCCTGCGGCTGTGGGAGTTCTATTTCAGCTACTGCGAGGGCGGCTTCGTCGAAGGCGCGCTGGGCGACGCACAGATCGTGCTCGTCAAGTCGCACTGAGGCCGGTGCTGCCGACGCCGGCAGCGGGCACGGCTCACGCCAATGCTGCGTCCGGCGTCACCGCCTCCACCGGGGGCATCGCCGGGCTTCTGAAGTGCGCCGTCTCGTGCGGACCCGGGAGGGTGCGCACGGACGTCGCCCCCCAGGCCAGCAGCCTGTCGCAGACCTCCCGCACCAGGCACTCGGGGGTCGATGCGCCGGCGGTGATGCCCACGCGCTCGACGCCGGAGAGGCCATCGAGGATCAGGGCGTAAGCTGCGCTGCCACCGACGAGGACCCCGCCTCGATCGCTTGCCCAAGACGCCATGAGCGAACCGAGCGCCTGCCTCAACTGCAACGAACCCTTCGGTGCACAGCGGCCGCGCTACTGCCCGGCCTGCGGCCAGGAAAGCAACCTCAAGCCACCGACGCTGCGCGAGTTTGCGCAGCAGTTCGGTGGCTCCTACCTCGCGATCGAGGGTGCGCTGTGGCGGTCGCTGAAGCTGTTGTTGCTCAGGCCCGGCGAGCTGACGCGCGAATACCTGCTCGGCAGGCGGCGCCGCTACGTGCTGCCGCTGCGCCTGTACCTGACGATCAGCGTCATCGTGCTGCTGGGCCTGCGCCTCATGGGGTCGGTCGAACTGCGGGCGATCGACGACCCCGGCCATCCGGTGGCCAATGAGCCGATCACGCTGAGCATGTTCGGCGGCCGCGCCGGGTCCAAGGGCGGCGCGTTCTACTGCGAGCGCCTGCCGCAGTGGCTGTGCGCACGGCTGAAGAAGCGGCTCGACGTCGACCCGCAGTCGCTGGTCAACGAGATCGCCGCATTCGGCCAGCGCTTCCTGTCCAACATCGGTGCGGCGATGTTCCTGGCGGTGCCCGCGTTCGCTGCCGGCCTCAAGCTGCTCTACCTGGGGCGCGCGATGCGCTACACCGAGCACCTCGTGTTCGCGCTGCACCTGCACGCGTTCTGGTTCTTGATGCTCGGCCTGTCGCTGCCGGGGCTGAGCGTGCTGTCGGCGCTTGCCTTCCTCGCCGTGCCGGTGTACAGCGTACTGGCGTTGCGGCACGTTTACGGCGGGCGCTGGTGGCTGCTCTTGCTGCGCTCGGCGGCGCTGGCCGCTGGCTACGTGGTCGTGCTGGGCATCGCATTGGGGGCGCTCGCGGTCTGGACGCTGCTGTTCTGACGTCCTGGCGCGTCACTGTGGCGCGTTGCCCGTGAAGGAGGTCAGCACGTAGGCCTTGACCGGACTCCGGGCACCGGTTCGGCCGCCGTACGGCAACCAGAGGCCGCGGCTACGCGAGCAGAGCCAGCAGCGCGTCGAAGGCCGCCATCGCCGCCAGGACGACGACGAGTCGCACGAATGCAGGCGCGAGCCACGCGGGATCCGCGAAGATGAAGTCGCTCGCCTCGTCGTGCCTGAAATGGGGCCTGATCACCCCGCCATGGTCGGCAAGGAATGTGAAGGCTTCGTGAGCGGCGGCCCGGGCTGCGGGAAACCCCCATCAGGGAGTGTTCCGAGGTCGCGCCGATGATCCCCGAGCTTGCGGCCCCGATCGTCGTTCAGCTGACTCACCGGTGGACCGGCTAGAGTCCTTTCGCGTGAAGCACATGATCCCGAGGGCACCGGCGAGTGCTCTCTCACCCGGGTGACGGGCGGACCGACGACTGTCTTTGGCCGTGTCGCGCGCGCATGGGTCGCGGGCTGCGCGGTGGCCGCGCTCGCACTGACGGCGTGCTTTTACGCGTCGCCGCTGGCCGCGTGGTGGGTGGAGCTGTTGCGCTACCTGCCCTTTCCGATCTACCTGCTGCCGGCGCTGGTGGCCGTGGCGCTGTCGTGGTCGTTGACGTGGGCCTGGCGCGTGGTGTCGATCGCCACCGTCGCGCTGGTGCTGACGGCCGTGATGGGATTCGAGTGGCACCGCGGCGACGACGGCGGCGTCCGCATGCGCGTGATGACCTTCAATGCGAAGGCCCATCCCGGGCTCGGGGTCGACGGCTTCGCGCGCATCGCGGCGGAGATCGCCGCGCACGAGCCGGACGTGCTGGTGATGCAGGACGCCGCCTTCGCCGGCGCCGCGGCGCTGCCGGGTTCGCTGCGGGCGGTGCTCGGCGGCTACCAGCTGCACCTCTCGGGCCAGTACGTCGTCGCCAGCCGCTACCCGCTGCGCGACTGCCGCGACCTGCCGCTGCGCCGTGGCGCCGAGGACAGCCGCTACGTGCGTTGCGATTTGCTGGCGCATGGCAGCGCGGTGACGCTCGTCACCGCCCACCTGGCTTCGCCCCGCCACGGCCTCAACGCCGCCCGGCGCGAAGGCTTCGAAGGCCTCGACGACTGGAACGCCAACCTCGAGCACCGCCTCACCCAGGCGGGCACGATCGTTCGCGATCTCGCCAATGCGCCGCGGCCGCTGATCCTGGCCGGCGACCTCAATGCGCCGGAGCACTCGCCGGTGGTGCAGTCGCTGTTGCGGCTCGGGTTGCGCGACGCATTCGGCAGCGCCGGCACCGGCTACGGCTACACCCACGGGCACTCGTTGCGCATCGGCTTCTCGTTCCTGCGCATCGATCACATCCTGGTCAGCCCGCAGATCGGAGTCGCCGACTGCTTCGTCGGCGGCAACACCGCCTCGGAGCACCGCCCGGTGATCGCCGATCTCGTGCTGCCGCGCGATTGAGCCCAAGCATCGCCTGCCCGCGGCGGGACGAGCCATTTGCAGCCACCTCGTCTGCGGCGGCCCGCTCCTCGTCGGGGAAAGCACGGTGGCAGCGGCCCTGCAGCGGCACTACCGTCGTCCGCGAGGGGTGCACGAGTGAACCTGGTCTTCACGACCGACGACCTGCCGGCCGCCAGGCGGCACCGGGCGTGGCAGGAAGCGCTGTGTGCGCTGTACGTCCGTGTCGATTCGCGCTGCGACGCCGTCGATGACTACCAGGGCTTCGTCAAGGAGTCCGCCTTCGGCGCGGTGACCATCACCGACTGCCTGATCGCTCCGCAGCGCATCGACCGTCGCCAGTCGCACCTCGCGCGCGTCGACAAGGATTGCTTCTACGTCGCACTGACGCAGAAGGGGCACCAGGCCGTCGAGCAGCGTGGTCAGCGCCTGGCCTACGGGCCCGGCACGGCGACACTGTTCTCGGCGTCGGAGCCCTACGTGCTGCGCAACGCCGAGCCGCATCGGGCGTTCTACCTCGAGATCCCGCGTGCGGCGCTGGCGCAGCGCTGGCAGCGGTCGGAGCCGATGGTGACCGCCAGCATCGGCACGCAGTACGGCATGGGGCGCATCGTCGCCAACCTCTGCGCGTCGATGGTGCTCGAGGCCGACACGCTGTCGCAGCGCACGCGCGCGCGGCTCGGCGAGCGGCTGGTCGACCTGCTGGCGCTGGCGCTCGACTGCGCGCCCGGCGACGTCCCCGGCGACGAAGCCACGTTGCGCTCGGAGCGCCTGCGCCAGGTGAAGCAGTTCATCAACGCCCACATCGGCAACCCGCTGCTCAACCCGGAGCGCGTCGCGGCGGCCCATCGGACGTCGGTGCGCGCCTTGCACTACCTCTTCAAAGGCAGCGGCATGTCGGTCTCGGGCTTCATCTGGGAGCGCCGGCTCGAGCGCTGCCGCGAGGCGCTGCAGATGCCGTCGCAGCGCGGCCGCACGGTGACCGAGATCGCGCTGGCCGCGGGATTCAGCAGCATGTCGCACTTCAACAGCGCCTTCAAGCGGCGCTACGGCATGACGCCTTCGGGGGCGCGCGACGCCGCCTGCTGAACTCTGCCGCTTCCGGCTTGCGCGCGCGAGCGTGCGCGTTGCGCTGGCGCGCAAGCGGTGCGCGCTCGCCGCGCCCATAGTGCGTAGCGCGCGCCGGCACTCGGGTGGGAAAGCACGCATGGCGCGGCCTCGGACGCGTGCCTAGAGTCTGTTGGATTGTCCGATTGTCCGACCGAAATCGTGGGCTGGGTTGCCTCTCCCGATGCCGCCGCCGTCTCGCCGCGCAGCGCGCCGCTGGCCGGCGTGTCGGTGAAGTTTCGATCGCTGGCTCGACAGCCCGCGTACAAGGCGGTGTCCAGCCTGATGGAGCAGCACATCCTGGCCGGTGAACTGAAGCCGGGCACCCCGCTGCCGCCCGAGCAGGAGCTGGCGGCGCAGTTCGGCGTCAACCGCTCGACCATCCGCGAGTCGATCCGCCTGCTCGAGCAGGAGGGTCTGCTCGAGCGCCGCCAGGGGCGCCGCCTGTTCGTCGTGCTGCCGGGCCTGTTCGACCTTGCGCCGCGGGCGCTGCGCTCGCTGGTGCTGCACCAGGTGACGTTCGAGGAGCTGTGGGAGGTGGCGGTCGTCGTCGAGCCCGAGGCCGCGCGACTGGCCGCCTTGCGCGTGGACGATGCCGAGCTGCGCGAGATCGACGACAACCTGGCGGCCACCGCCGAGACGGTGGTGGGCAAACCGGGCGCCGCGCAGATCCAGCGGCACTGGGAGCTCGACGCCGAGTTCCACGCGCTGATCGCGCGCGCGTCCAAGAATCGCGCACTGATGATGTCGCGCGAGTCGTTCAGCCTGCTGTACCGGCCGCTGGCCACGCGGCTGCAGCAGGCCCTGCCGCAGTCGGCGCAGCGCAACCTGGAAGCCCACCGCCAGATCGCGCTCGCGCTGCGCGGCCGCGACGCGCCACGCGCGCACGAGTGGACGCGCAAGCACCTGGTGGACTTCCGCAAGGGCTTCCTGCAAGCCGGCCTGCCCACCGATGCGCCGGCCGACCGCGTGCCCGAGCGCGCCCGCGCAGCCACCGGGCGGAGCAAGGTGCGATGAAGTCGCCATTCGGTGCCGGCCGCCTCAGCCAGCAGGGGATCGTGTTCGCGATCTTCGTGCTGATGTTCGTCGGCTTCGCGCTGTTCCTGCCGGGCTTTCTCACCGCGTCGAACATGCTGGGCCTGCTGCAGAACGTGGCCATCCTCGGCATCCTCGGCCTGGGCATGGCGATCGTCGTCATCGGCCGCGGCATCGACATCTCGATGGTCGCCGTGCTCGCCGTGCCGGCCGGCTTGGTGCTGCAGATGGTGCAGGACGGCCACTCGCTGCCGGTGGCGTTCGGCTCGGCGCTGGCGTTGGCGCTGGCGTTCGGCCTCATCAACGGCTGGCTGATCGCCTACGCCGAGGTGCCATCGCTGTTCACGACGCTGGCGTCGGGGCTTTTCCTCGCCGGGCTCGGCCAGGTGGCGCTGTTCCGGCTCGACATCGTGCAATGGAGCCCGCAGCTCGACGCTTTCGCGTGGATCGGGCGCGGCACGCTGGCCGGGGTGCCGATGCCGGTGATCGTGTTCGGCGCGGCCGCGCTGCTGGTGGCGTTCTTCCTGCGCAAGACGCGCCTGGGAGCGTACGTCTACGCGGTGGGTGACAACCCGTTCGGTGCGCGCACCACCGGCATCCCGACGCGCCCGGTGATCGTGCTGCAGTACGTGCTGGCGGCGCTGATCGGCATGTTCGCGGGCCTGGTGATGGCGGCCTCGGTCAACAGCATGCCGACGCGCATCTACAACTCCACGATGATCTACGACGTCATCCTGGTCGTCGTGCTCGGCGGCATCGGCCTGTCGGGCGGGCGCGGCGGCGTGGTCAACGTGGTGATCGGCACCCTGCTGATCGGCACGCTGCTCAACGGCATGACGATCCTCGACGTGTCGTACTCGGCGCAGAACCTGATCAAGGGCGTCGTGCTGCTGGCGGCGATCTTGATCGATTCGTTCGTCAACCCGCGCAACGAGGAGACCGCCCAGCAGGGCGACATCTGACACCGCGGCGGCCGGGTTGCCGGGCCGCCGCGCTCACCATTCCAATCGAGGCAACACAAGGAGACACGGCATGACACGCAAGCACAACATCCGCCGCGCCATCGGCACCGTGGCGCTCACCGGCGCGGCGCTGGCCGCCGGTCTTGGCGCCAGCCTGAACGCCTTCGCCGAAGGCAAGGGCATCGACGAACCGTTCCGCGAGGGCTATCGCAAGGCGCTCGCCGGCAAGACCGTGGCCTACGTGCCGGTCGCGCTCGGCTTCGACCTCGCGCAGGGCTGGCTCGAAGGCCTGAAGAAGGAGCTCGAGCCGCTGGGCGTGAAGATCGTCGTGCGCGACCCCAACTGGAACACCAACGCCGGCGCGCAGGCGGTCACCACGCTGATCAGCGAGAAGCCCGACGTGATGGTGCTGCACAACCCCGACGTGCAGACCTACGCCAAGCTGATCCAGAAGGCCGAGTCCGAAGGCATCGACGTGGTGCAGATCAACATGCGCTCGGCCTATCCGTCGGTGGTCTACGTCGGCGCAGACTGGATCGAGATCGGCGAGAAGGCCACCAACGCGGTGGCCGACGCGTGCAAGGGCAAGTCCAACAAGATCGCGATCGTGCAGGGCGCGCTGTCGGCCGCCGCCAGCGCCTACACGCTGAAGGGCGTCGAGAACGTGCTGGCCAAGCGGCCCGAACTGAAGGTGGTGTCGAGCCAGGCCGCCGACTGGGACGCGGCCAAGGCCAAGGGCATCACGCAGACGGTGTTGAAGCAGCATCCCGACCTGTGCGGCATCGTCGGTTTCTGGGACGGCATGGACTCCGGCACCGCGGCGGCGATCAAGGAAGCCGGGCTGACCGGCAAGGTGTTCCTCGCCACCTCGGGCGGCGGCGAGCAGAAGGGCGCGTGCGACCAGGTCAAGAGCGGCGCCTTCGACCTCGACATCAGCTACGACGTGCCGACCCAGGCCAGCAACATGGCGGCGTCGATCAAGTGGCTGCTGCAGAACAAGGGCAAGGTCAAGGACGCGAAGGGCTCGATCTACACCACGCTGATCCCGATCACCAAGGCCAACGCCTCGGTCGAGGGGACGTGCTGGAAGCTGGGCAAGACCTGACCCGCGACCCGGGATGGACCAGTCGCTGACAACGGCGGCCGCCGCGCCGCTGGCCGCCGCGCCGCATGCGCCCGAGCTCACGCTCGGTGACCGGCTGACGCGGCTGCGCTACCGCTGGTGGCCCGACCACGTGCTGGGCGAGATCCTCGCCAAGCGGTGGATGGAAACCGCCATCCCGGTGATCGTGCTGATCGGGGTCGCGCTGGCGCTGTCCAGCGCGATTCCGAACTTCCTGTCGCCGGCGAGCCTGGCCGACACCGGCCGCCAGGCCGGCGAGATCGGCTTCATCGTGCTCGGCATGGCGCTGGTGATGATCGTCGGCGGCATCGACCTCTCGGTGGGCTCGACCTTCGCGCTGACCAACTTCTGCGCGCTGTACTTCATGCACGTGCTGAAGTGGCCGGTGGCCGGAGCGGTCGCTGCCACGCTGCTGTTCGGCGCGCTGCTCGGCGCGGTCAACGGCGTGCTGATCGGCTACTTCCGGCTGCGCGCGTTCCTCACCACGCTGATCACGCTGATCATCTACCGCGCGCTGTACGACCTGCTGATCGCCGACTACTCGACCTTGATCGCCGCCGGATTCCCCGACTCGAAGGCGTGGGACTTCATCGGCAGCGGCGCCTGGCTCGGCGTGCCGACGGTGGTGTTCGCGTATGCGGTGGTCGCCCTGTTCGGCCACATCTTCCTGACCCGGCTGCGTCCGGGCTGGCACGTGATCGCCATCGGCGGCTCGCGTCGCTCGGCCTACAACACCGGCATCACGGTGCGGCGCACGGTGGCGCTGTGCTACGTGGCCGGCGGCGTGCTGACCTCGATCGGCGGCATCTTCTTCGCCTCGCGGCTGGCCACCGCCGGCGGCGACATCGGCGTCAGCCTGGAGGTCACGGTGCTGACCGCCTGCGTGCTCGGCGGCATCAGCCTGGGCGGCGGCAAGGGCTCGGTGATGAAGGCGCTGGTCGGCACGCTGATCGTGCTGCTGATCGTCAACGGCTTGACCACGATGTCGCTGCACGGCGGCTACAACCGCATGGTGCTGGCCACCATCCTGCTGCTGGCCGCGATGGTCGACATCCGCTGGCTGAAGAACAAGGACCGCATCGTCAACAAGGTGTACGTCAGCCCCACCTACCACGGCATGCCGCCTGCGCCATCCACCGCGCCCGGCAGCGGCACGCCATGGGAACTCAACGACAAGCTCAAGAACGTGCGCGTCATCGGGGTGGGACGCATCGAGGGCCCCGAGGACGTGATCCTCGACCGGCACGACAACCTCTACGCCGGGTCGCGCCACGGCGACATCATTCGCTTCTTCCCGCCGGACTACGAGCGCATGGAGATCTATGCGCACATCGGCGGCACGCCGCTGGGCATGGCGTTCGACAAGCACGACAACCTGTACGTGTGCATCGGCGGCATGGGGCTGTATCGCGTGACGCCGGAGCGCAAGGTCGAGAAGGTGACCGACGAGACCAACCGCAGCTACTCGTCGGTCAACGACGACAGCCGGCTGCGCCTGGCCGACGACCTCGACATCTCGGACGACGGCCGCATCTTCTTCTCCGAGGCCACCGTGCGCTACGAGATGCACGAGTGGGCCACCGATGGCCTGGAGGCGCGCGGCAACGGCCGCATCATCTGCTACGACACGCGCACCGGCAAGACGCACACGGTGCTGCGCGACCTCAAGTTCCCCAACGGCGTGTGCATCGCCAGCGATGGACAGTCGTTCCTGTTCGCCGAGACCTGGGGTTGCACCGTCAAGCGCCATTGGTTCGACGGGCCGAAGAAAGGCACCACCGAGCTGTTGCTCGACAACCTGCCTGGATTCCCGGACAACATCAACAACTCCTCCGACGGTCACTACTGGATGTCGCTGGTCGGCATGCGCTGCCCGGCGCTCGACCTGGCGTGGAAGATGCCGGGCTTTCGCCGCCGCATGGCCAAGCGCGTGCCGCGCGACGAATGGCTGTTTCCCAACATCAACACCGGCTGCGTGCTCAAGTTCAACGAGCGCGGCGAGGTGCTCGAGACGATGTGGGACCTCGGCGGCGAGAACCACCCGATGATCACCTCGATGCGCGAGCACCGCGGGTATCTCTACCTCGGCGGCATCATGAACAACCGCGTCGGGCAGTACAAGATTCCGGGCGCCGACCCCGACTTCGTGCAGTACGAGCGGCGCTGGGCCAAGGTGGCGCGATGATCGACGCGCTCAAGCAGTGGACCGAACGCCTGCTCGGCCGCGGCGACGCCGCGATCACCGTACCGGTGCTCGACGGCGCGCTGCGCTCCAACCGGTTGATCGAAGACGCCGAGGTGGTCGCCGAGCTCGAGGCCCCGGAAGACCTGGCGGGCGACGACCGCTCGCTGCTGGTGGCCGATGGTGCGCGCGTGCTGCGCGTCGACAGCGCCGGCGCGCCCGCGGTCGAGCACACCTTCGATCGCGCGGTCAGCGCGCTCACGAGCCTGCCGGGCGGCGGCCTCGCGGTGGCGCTCGGCGGCAGCGAGGTGCGCGTGGTCGGCGGCCTGCACGACGGCCGTCGCTTCGACAGCGCCGGTGGCAAGCGCCTGAACGCGGTCAATGCGCTCGCTGCCGCCGGCAATGGACGACTCCTTGCCAGCGACGGCTCGCAGACGCAGCCGCCCGAGCGCTGGAAGCACGACGTGATGGAACTCGGCCGCAGCGGCCGCCTGCTCGAGTTCAATCTGGCCGATGGCAGCGCGCGCGAGCGCGCCGCCGGGCTCGGCTATGCGTTCGGCGTGGCTGCAGTCGGCGACGACATTGCCTGGGTGTGCGAGAGCTGGCGTCACCGCGTGCTGCAGATCGGCGGCGCGCCGTCCTCGGGCCGCGCAACGCAGATGGCTGGCGGGTCCTACGGCCGCGGCACGCAGATGGCTGGCGCGTCCTCCGGCTGCGCCGTGGTCGACGCGCTGCCGGGCTACCCGTCGCGCATCGCGCCCGCGCAGGGCGGTGGCTGGTGGCTCACCTGCTTCATCCTGCGCACGCAGCTCGTCGAGTTCGTGCTGCGCGAGCCGGTGTTTCGCAAGCGCATGCTCAAGGAGATCGATCCGCTCTACTGGATCGCGCCGGCGCTCACCTCCGGCAACACCTTTCTCGAGCCGATGCAGGGCGCGCACCTGAAGATGATGGGCGTCGTCAAGCCGTGGGCGCCGCCGCGCTCGTACGGGCTCGTGATCCGCCTCGACGAGCAGGGCTTGATCCGCTACTCGCTGCACAGCCGCTTCGACGGCAAGCACCACGGCATCGTCGCCGCGCTCGAGCGCGACGGCTGGCTGTACCTGCTCAGCAAGGGCCGGCGGCGCCTGCTGCGGCTGTCGATCGCTGCCGCTGAACAGAGTCTGGCCTCCACATGAGCGCCGCCGCACCCATCCTTGCGCTGCGCAAGGCCACCAAGAAGTACGCCGGCGTGCCGGCGATCGAAGACGTCGACTTCGAGCTGTTGCCCGGCGAGGTGCACGCCATCGTCGGCGAGAACGGCGCCGGCAAGTCGACCTTGACCAAAGTCATGGCCGGCGTCGTCAACCTGACGTCGGGCGAGATGCTGGTCGAGGGCCGCAGCGTGCAGGCGCGCACGCCGACCGAGGCGCGCGACCTCGGCATCGCCATGGTGTTCCAGGAGACTTCCCTGGTGCCGACGATGACGGTGGCACAGAACCTCTACCTCGGGCGCGAGCGCTACTTCAACCGCCTGCGCGGCATCTACATCGCGGCCCAGCAGTTCATGCAATCGCTGCAGTTCGACGTCAGTCCGACGGCGGTGGTGAGCCGGCTCGGCGCGGCCCAGAAGCAGATGGTCGAGATTGCGCGCGCGGTGCTGCACAACGCCAAGGTCATCATCTTCGACGAGCCGACGGCCAGCCTGACGCCCGAGGAGAAGAAGTACTTCTTCGACCTGATCGCCAACCTCAAGCGGCGAGGCGTGTCGGTGATCTTCATCTCGCACGCGCTCGAAGAGGCGCTGCAGGTGTCCGACCGCATCACCATCCTGCGCGACGGCAGGCACGTGGTCACCGACGAGACGCGCAACTTCGACCGCGCGCGCGTGGTGCAGGCGATGGTCGGCCGCGACCTGTCGCAGACGCTGTACGGCCGCCGCAAGACCAGCGTGCGCCCGCAGGGCCGGCGCGTGCTGTCGGTGCAGAACCTGCGCATGGCGGCAATGGTGAAGAACAACTCGCTGTCGGTGTTCGCGGGCCAGATCACCGGCGTGTTCGGTCTCGTGGGCTCGGGGCGCACCGAGACCTTCAAGGTGGTGGCCGGCATCGCCAAGCGCGACTTCATGCACGGCGGCGAGGTGCTGCTCAACGGCAAGCCGGTGCGCTACTTCGTGCCCGCCTCGGCGGTGCGCGACGGCATCGCCTACGTCACCGAGGAGCGCAAGCTCGAAGGCTTCTTCGAGACCAAGTCGATCGCCGACAACATCTACATGGGCCTGCTGGCCAAGCTGCGCGGCAAGCGCCCGCTGGTGTCGAAGTCGGAGGCGACGGCGGTCGGCGAGCACTGGATCAAGCGGCTCAACATCCGCGCCATCAGCAAGGACGTGAAGGCGATCGAGCTGTCGGGCGGCAACCAGCAGAAGGTGGTGATCGCCAAGTCGCTGGTGCAGGAGCCCGAGCTGATCATCTTCGACGAGCCCACGCGCGGCGTCGACGTCGGCGCGATCACCGAGATCCACCAGCTCATCAACCGGCTGGCCGACGAAGGCAAGGCGGTGGTCGTGATCTCGTCGTACCTGCCCGAGGTGCTGGCGTTGTCCGACCGCATCCTGGTGCAACGCATGGGCAAGGTGGTCGAGGAGTTCTCGGCGCTCGACGCGACCGAGGAGAAGATCATGTACGCGGCCATCCACTGACGTGAGGACAGCCCCCACGCTTGTCGCTGCGCGACCGCGCTGCCCCCCGAGGGGGCGCGGTCCGGCTTGGGGCGGCCCGGCGCCGGACTGAGCTGCGATGGCCACGGCGCGCGAGCCGATCGATTTCTACTTCGACTTCCTGTCGTCGTACGGCTACTTCGCCAGCCTGCGCATCGAAGCCCTGGCGGCGCGCCACGGGCGCGTCGTGCGCTGGCACAGCATGCTGCTCGGCGTGTCGGTGATGAAGACCATGGGGCTCAAGCCGCTGCTCGAGACGCCGCTGAAGAGCGACTACGTGCTGCGCGACACCGCGCGCTACATGCGCCGCCACGGCTTGAGGCTGGCTCGCAAGCTGACCGACCCCTTCATGGATCCGCGCGCCGCGGCGCGCGGCTTCTACTGGGTGCGTCGGCATCGCCCCGGGCAGGAAGCCGCGTTCGCGCACGCCGCGTTCGACCGCTACTGGCGCGCCGGCGACGACCTCGGCGCGCCGGCGCAGGTGGCCGCGCTGGCGCC
>DATJYZ010000336.1:0-10940 GCA_035499355.1 Burkholderiaceae bacterium
TGGATGCACGCGCAACGGCGTCAGCCCCTGCGCGACGTCGAGCAGCGCGCCGGGCAGCACCGCGGCCAGCGCGCCATCGGCCAGCGCCGACACCAGGGCCAGCACCGAGTTCGTCTCCAGCGCCGGGACCGGTTGCGCGCCGGCGCTGCGCATCGCCTCCTCGACGATCGCGCGGTTGTGCATCTCCGGCGTCAGCATCGCCAGCGGCAGCGCCGCGGCGTCGCGCCAGGTGGTGGCCTCGGCGTCCGCGCGGTCACCGGAGTCGGGCCGCTGCACCAGGTAGTACGCCTCCTCGTACTGCGGCCAGATCTGCAGCGCGCGTGCCTTCACCTGCTCGCGCCCGATGTAGCCGAGCGCGATGTCGAGCGACAGGTTCTCCAGACCGACCTCGATCTCCGGCGAGCTGAGCGAGCGCACCACCGGCTCGATGCCGGCATGCTGCGCGCGCAGCCGCGTCGCAAAGCGTCCGGCCACCGGCAGCGCGGTGGGCACGGCGCCGATCTGCAGCGAGCCGCGCGGCGCGTCGACGCGGCTGTGCAGTTCCTGGCGCAGCGACTCGGCCTCGCGCAGCAGGCGGTGCGCGTGCGCGACCACGATCTCGCCTTCGGGTGTGAGGCCCTCGTACAGCCGCGCGCGCCGCACCACGGGCACGCCGAGCTCGCGCTCCAGCGCGCGGATGGCATTGGACAGCGCCGGCTGCGTGATGCGGCAGGCCTGCGCCGCGCGGCCGAAGTGACGGTGCTCCTCGAGCGCAGTGAGGTAGCGCAGCGCTTCGAGCAGGTTCATGCCGGCGCGGCGCCGGGCCCCAAGCCGCGCCGGCCCCTTCGGGGGGCAGCGAACGACGTGCGCGTGGGGGCCACAGGAATGACGTTCAGGTGTTCTTGCTCACCGTGACGGTGGGGAACTTGGCGCTGAAGTCGCGCGCCTTGCCGGCGATCGACACCGCGACGCGACGCGCCACCTGCTTGTAGATGCGCGCGATCTCGCCATCGGGGTCGGCCACCACCGTCGGGTGGCCGGAGTCGGTCTGCTCGCGGATCGACAGGTTCAACGGCAGCGCGCCGAGGTACTCGACCTTGTACTGCTCGGCCATGCGCCGGCCGCCGTCGGCACCGAAGATGTGCTCGCTGTGGCCGCAGTGCGGACACACGTACACGCTCATGTTCTCGACGATGCCCAGGATCGGCACGCTGACCTTCTCGAACATCGTCAGGCCCTTGCGGGCGTCGAGCAGCGCGATGTCCTGTGGCGTGGTGACGATGACCGCGCCGGTCAGCGGCACGCGCTGGCTCAGCGTCAGCGCGATGTCGCCGGTGCCCGGCGGCATGTCGACCAGCAGGTAGTCCAGATCGCCCCACTGCGTCTGCCGCAGCAATTGATCGAGCGCCTGGGTGGCCATCGGGCCGCGCCAGATCATCGCCTGGTCGGGTTCGACCATGAAGCCGATCGACATCACGCGCACGCCGTAGTTGACGAGCGGCTCGATCGTCTTGCCATCGGCGCTCTCGGGACGGCCCGACAGGCCCATCATCATCGGCTGGCTGGGGCCGTAGATGTCGGCATCGAGGATGCCGACCTGCGCGCCCTCGGCGGCCAGCGCCAGCGCCAGGTTGGTCGTGGTCGTGCTCTTGCCGACGCCGCCTTTGCCCGACGCCACCGCGACGATGTTCTTGACCCCGGGCAGCAGCGGCACGCCACGCTGCACCGCGTGCGCGATCACCTTCGATTGCAACGACACGCTGACGTTGGCCACGCCGTTCACGCGGCGCGCGGCAGCCACGAGCTCGGCCCGCAGCGACGCGATCTGGCTGGCAGCCGGATACCCGAGTTCGACGTCGAACGCGACCTCGCCGCCGTCGATGCGCAGATTCCTCAATTGCTTGGTCGAAACGAAGTCCTTGCCGGTGTTCGGATCGACCACCGTCTTCAAGGCTTCGAGCAGAGCAGATTCGCTGAGGGTAAGCATGGAGACACGCCGTGAACGACTGGCGGGCAGTCTAGCGGACGTCCACGTGCGCTGCGCCGCGGCGCCCCTGCGCGGGCCTACTTGCGCAGCACTTCGACGCGATTGACCACGCCGCGCGCCAGCGGCTGCAGGCCCGGCTCCGACAGCCGTGCATCGGCATCGGCGTCGCCGCGCAGGTGCGCCTCGAGGAACAACAGCGTCGCCGCGCGCACGATCGGCTGCACGTCGGCGCGCGAGCGCGACGGCAGGTTGGTGCGGCGCGAACCGGTGGCGTCGGAGAACGCCGGGTGGTCGGCGTTGGCGATCCAGACGAACACCTTCGCACCCACCGGTTCGAGCTCGAAGAAGCGGCGCCGGTTCGCCGGCGTGGCGCCCTGTTGCTCGTCGCGCGAGCCGGTGACGCCGAGCACCGGCCGGTTGATGGTGGCAAAGCTGCCGTCGAGGAAGTACGGCTCGCCCGGCCCCTGCGGCGACAGCGCGACGCATGCCTTGACACGCGCATCGCTCAGGTCGGGCCCGAGGCCCTTGCCCGGCTCGACCGGCGGCTCGAGCCAATCGAGCGCGGGGCGCGCACCGCACACCGCGAGCACGGTGTAGGCCCCGAACGAGTGACCGACGGCGGCCACGCGCGTCATGTCGAACGCGCCCTTGAGCTCCGGGTGCGACTCGTTCCAGCGCTGCGCCTGGTCGAGCGCGAACGCCACGTCGCGCGGCCGACCGAGCACCTCGGGCGCGTCGCGCGTCATCGCCTTGAGGTTGGCGGCGAAACGCATGCCTTGACGCAGGCGCTCGCTGTTGCTGCCGGGGTGCTCGAGCGCGAGCACGACGTAGCCGTGGCTGGCGAGGTGGCGCGCCTGCGCATAGTTGGCGTCCCAGTTGCCGCCGCCGCCGTGCGAGACCACCACCACCGGAAACGGCCCGCTCCACTGCGGCACGTGCACCTTGATCGGCACGTGACGCCCACCACGCGAGGCATCGACCAGATCCGGAAACTCGATCGTGCGCGTGGTCAGCGGCCCGTCGAGCTGCGGCTGCAGCAGTGGCGTGACTGCCAGCGCCGGCGCCGACGCGATCGCGACGGTCGCGAGCAGCGCCTGTGCGGCCCTGCGCCGCGCACCCGCAGCCACCGGTGGAAATCGCATCGTTCAGCCCTGCAGCAGCTTGTAGAAATCCGGCGTGGTCATGGTGCGCTCGAGGTAGCCGAAGCTGCCGTGAGTCTGCACCTCGCGCGCGGCATCGGCCAGCGCGGTCATCGCGCTGCGGTACAGCGACGTCGCCAGGCTGATGCGCCTGACGCCGGCCGCCTCCAACTCGGCCACCGGGAACGACTTGCCGCGAATGCCGGCCATGAAGTTGAACGGCTTGCGCAGCGCCGCACACACGCGCTGCACCGCCTGCAGGTCGGGCAGGCCCGGCGCCATCAGCACGTCGGCGCCGGCGCGCTCGAACGCCTGCAGGCGCGCGATCGTGTCGTCGAGGTCGGGGTTGCCGCGCAGGAAGTTCTCGCAGCGGGCGGTCAGCGTGAACGGCCACGGCAGCGCGCGCGCGGCGCGCACCGCAGCCTCAATGCGTTGCACCGCCTGCGGCAGCGGATACAGCGGCTGCGCGGCCTCGCCACTGAAGTCCTCGATCGAGCCGCCGACCAGCCCCGCCTGCGCGGCACGGCCGATCGTCTCGGTCACCGCCTGCGGATCGTGGCCATAGCCGTTCTCCAGATCACCCGACACCGGCAGGTCGCAGGCGCCCGCCACCGCATGCGCGTTGGCCATCGCCTCGTCGCGCGACACCGAGCCATCGCGCCGGCCGAGCACGCCGGCGACGGCGCCGCTCGACGTCGCCAGCGCGACGAAGCCGACCCCGGCGAGCACGCGCGCCGAGCCGGCGTCCCAGGCGTTGCCGATCACGAACGCACCGCTGGCTTCGTGCAGCGCGCGAAAGCGCGCCGCCTTGTCCGCTTGATTCATGAGTTTCCTTTCCTCGTCCGCTGCGCCACGCGCGCCACCGGCAGCACCATCAGCGCGCTGCCAAGCATGCACCAGGCCAGCAGCGGCCACACGCCGGCGCGCCCTGCCGCGAGCAGGGGCAACAACAGGCCGCTGAACCAGGGAAATGCGCAACCGGCGGCCAGTGCCGCGGCAGCCGCGCGCGCCAACGACGGGCGTCGCGGCCCGAGCACCCGCCAGCCGAGCGCAAAGCCGCCGGCGCCGACCAGCGCCGCCAGCAACACCAACACCGGCAGGCCGCCGCGATGGTCCGAGCTCAGCGCGCGCCACGGCAAGGTGGGGTTCAACACCTGCGCCGCCACGGCGAGCGTCCACGTGGCCAGAACG
The DNA here is from genome assembly GCA_035499355.1 of Burkholderiaceae bacterium. Classification (GTDB taxonomy): domain Bacteria; phylum Pseudomonadota; class Gammaproteobacteria; order Burkholderiales; family Burkholderiaceae_C; genus JAEUPI01. The sequence continues at coordinate 4,297 of DATJYZ010000336.1, forward strand.
AGGCCCGCGGCATACAGGGCGGCCGTGGCCAGCGGCAGGCGGCGGTCGATCGAACGGGCGCGGCGGGGCATCGGTGCAAGACGGGAACAAGGAGGAACAGCGAACAGGACGGGGAAGCGGGGCAAGGCGGTCGCGCATTGGACGACGCGGCAGCGCCGGACCGCACGGGTTGCGCCGAGCGCACCCCGTTTGCGCGTGACAAGCGTCGCACCGCGCGGCAGGCCCGGTCGGCAACCTGTGCAACGCGCGCCACGCCGCCCGCCAAGAAATGCTCACCATTGCAGGTTTCCCCTCGGACACGGGGCTACGAGGCCGCCGCGGGCTCACTACGCTCTCGGTCGATGCCGTGGATTGGAGTCGTCGGGCAGGCGCGGCCGTCGAGCCGAGCCCGCCGCGCCGCGTGTCGATGCTGAAAGGTTTCTTCCTCCGTTTGCGCAGGTGGCTCGGCGGCTGGTTCGGGCGCGCCGCGGGTCCGACCGGCAACGACTGGTCGCGCACCCGCGCCCCCCTGGTCGACGATGACCGCGTGATGCTGAGCCACACGCACGCCTGGCTGCGCAGCATCCCGAACGGCATGCACCCCAAGCAGCTGTGCCGCCACTACCCGCGCATCGCCAACCGCATCGCGACCAGTTGGCTCGACGTGCAGGCGACCGACCGGCTGTTGATGGACCTGATGGTCGACCGGCGCGGCAACCGCATGGGCTTTCCGCCGCGCATCCGCCAGGAGATCGAGCGCTTGTACGGGCTGCATGCCAAGCGCAAGACGCCGCTGCTGCGCGGCCGTCAGCACGCGGCAGCCCCGGCGACGCGTCCGCCATTGTCACGGCCGCCCATCGAAGCGCCGCGCCGCGTGCGCGTGCGCACGCCGGTGGCAGTGTCGTCGATCAAGCGCTGACGCCGCGCGCGGCGGCCCCGCCAGCCGGCTCAAGCGGTCCAGCGCGGCGCGATGCGCTCGCCGGGCAGCACCTCGTACGGATCGCCCCAGCCAGGCACGCGGCGCAGCCGCTGCACCCAGGCATCGATGTGCGGATGGCTGACGGCGACATCGATGCCGCTCTCGTCGACCGGATAGAACAGATAGCCCGACAGCGAGAAGTCGGCGATCGTCGGCGCGTCGCCGACCAGCCACTGGCGTGTGGCCAGGTGCTTGTCGACGATGCCGTACGCGGCGTCGATGCGCGACCTCAGGAACGCCAGCACCGCCGGGTCCGGCGCGCTGGCGCCGAATGCGCGCATGAAGCGGTAGGTCGCGAAGTAGCTGGTGAACTTGTGGTTGTCGAACAGCAGCCAGCGCATCACCTCGCGCGCCTGGGCCTCGTCACGGCCGCAGAAGCGCCCGGTCTTGTGCGCCAGGTGGGTCAGGATGACGCCCGATTGCGTCAGCCGCAGCGGCCCGTCGTCGAGCACCGGCGCCTCGCCCATCGCATTGGTCTGCGCCCGCCAGTCGGCGTCGCGCGTCTGGCCGTGCATGAAGTCGACGAACACGCTCTCGTACGGCAGCGCCATCGCGCGCAGCGCGAACGCCGCCTTGAAGCTGTTGCCGGACTGGCAGAAACCATGCAGACGCAGCATCACCGTCGCCTTCAGACCAGGTCTTTCTGGCGCTCGATGACACGCGACACGATGCCGTACTTGACGGCCTCGTCGGCATTCATCCAGAAGTCGCGCTCCATGTCGGCCAGCACGGTGGCCAGCGACTTGCCGGTCTGGGTGGCGATCACCTTGGCGATGCGCTCGCGCGTGCGCAGGATCTCCTTGGCCTGGATCGCGATGTCGGTCGCCTGGCCGCCGGCGCCGCCGGCCGGCTGGTGGATCATGAAACGCGTGTTGGGCAGGCAGACGCGCCGCTCCTTCGGCGGCGCCAGGAAGATGTGGCAGCCGGCGCTCGCCACCCAGCCCGAGCCGACCGTGGTGACCGGCGCGCGCACGAAGCGGATCATGTCGTGGATGGCGTCGCCGGACTCGACGTGGCCGCCCGGCGACGACACCAGCAGCGTGATCGGCGCATCGGACTGCTCCGACAGCGCGAGCAGGCGTCGGCAGGTGGCCAGGGCCAGCTTGTCGTCGATCTCGCCGAACACCAGCACGTAGCGCGACTGGAAGGCCAACCGCTCTTCCAGCGGCGTGTTCGTCCGCTCGGCGCTCGGCGGCTCGGGGTTGGCTTGGGACAGGATGCTCATGCACGGGCTCCGTGGTTTGATGTCGATGCTCAGTTCGCAGAGGGCGCTGCCGCGCCGCCGTCGCACGACTGCGCGATCCAGTCGCCGTACGGCGCGTAGACGGCCTCGAACGCCAGCGCGTGGATCGCCGGCAGCTCGTAGCTGTGCAGCTCGCGGATCGCCCGTTCGACCTGCGCGTAGCGCTCGCGCGTGGTCTTCACGACGATGCGGCACTCCGGCTCCTGCACGACGCGGCCCTGCCAGCGGTACACGCTCTCGATGGGCGAGATCTGCGCACACGCCGCCAGACGGCGCTGCACCAGTGCCTGTGCCATGGCTCGCGCCTCGGCCTCGGTGGCGACGGTGGTGATGACGGCGATCGGGGTTGTCATCGGCGAACGGGGCTGCGACCCACTATACGACGCCGCGCCGATCGTCCGACGGCGTCGGGCGATGACCGTTCAGCGCACCGCGCTCAGCTCGCGCTGCAGTGCCGCGCGCTCGCAGATCAGGCCCACCACCTCGTCGGGGTCGGCCTCGACGGCGTCGAGCCCGATGGTCACCCGCTCCGGCTCGTCGCCGTCATCGGCCAGCCGCAGCTGGATCGAGCGCCGCGTCCAACCTGCGACGTGCGATTCGACCAGCCGCGCGTCGCGCACGTTGCGCAACATCACCACCTGCTCGCGCAGGCCGCGGAACCACAGCCGGTCGTTGAACAGCGAGATGGTCGGGTGGTGGCGCGTGAACAGCCGCGCCGAGACGATGAACACGCCGGCACCGCACAACAGCAGCAGCGCCACGCACAGCAGCTCGAGCCAACGCGACACCGCAAACGACATCAGCCAGCTGACGCCCACCCCCGCCGCCAACAGCGCCCCAAGCTGCCTCTGCAGCATCGGGGCCTGGCGATAGTAGTCGCGCCGCGACGCGTCCATCGATTCGTCGCCCGCCCGTGCGGCGGGCCCTGAAAGGGTGCTGGCCCGATTGTGCCAAGCCGCCGCCGCACCCGCGTGGCCGCGTTACCTTGAAGTGCGCGCCGCCTCGGAAAATGTCGCATCCAGCGCAGCGCGCCAGCGCGCCTTGCGCGCCTCGTCGGCGAAGCTGGCGTCGAAGCTGTTGCGCGCCAGTTGCCAGGCCTGGCGTGCACCGAGTCGTGGCAGCGCCTCGAAGGCGGCGCGGAAGTTGTCGTTGACGTAGCCGCCGAAATACGCCGGGTCGTCGCTGTTCACCGTGGCCACCAATCCGGCGTCGAGCAGCGCCGGCAGATTGTGCTCGGCCATCGTCGCGAACACGCGCAGCTTGACGTTCGACAGCGGGCACACCGTCAGGGGCACGCGCTCGCGCGCCAGCCGCTGCACCAACGCCGGCGACTCGACGCAGCGCACGCCGTGGTCGATGCGCTGCACCTTCAGCACGTCGAGCGCGGCCTCGATGTACGCCGGCGGCCCCTCCTCGCCGGCGTGGGCCACCACGTGCAGCCCGAGCTCGCGGCAGCGCGCGAACACACGCGCGAACTTCTCCGGCGGGTGGCCGCGCTCGCTCGAATCCAGTCCGACGCCGATGAAGTGGTGGCGGTGCGGCAGCGCCTGCTCCAGCGTGGCGAACGCCGCCTCCTCGCTGAGGTGGCGCAGGAAGCACAGGATCAGCGACGCGCTGATGCCGAGCTCGGCGTGCGCGCGCCGCATCGCGTGGCTCAGCCCGACGATCACCGCTTCGATCGGTACGCCACGGTCGGTGTGTGTCTGCGGGTCGAAGAAGAGCTCGGCATGCACCACGTGGTCGGCCGCCGCCTTTTCGAAGTACGCGAACGCCATGTCGAAGAAGTCTTCCTCCTTCAGCAGCACGCTGGCACCGGCGTAGTAGATGTCGAGAAAGCTCTGCAGATCGGTGAATGCGTAGGCGCGGCGCAGCGCCGCGACGTCGGGGTACGGCAGCCCGACGCCGTTGCGCTGGGCCAGCTTGAAGATCAGCTCGGGCTCGAGCGAGCCCTCGATGTGCATGTGCAGCTCGGCCTTGGGCATGCGCGCGAGCAATGCCGGCAACGCCGAGCGCGCGATGCGGTCGAAGTCGATGGTGTTCTGGCTCATGCGGCCATGGTGCACGAACACGCCGCAAACAAAAAGGGCCGCCTGGTCATTGGCGGCCCGTGCGCGGTGCGAAGGCGCCCGCGTCTACTTTTCGCCCGGGACCTTGCCTTCCACCCCCTTGACGAAGAACTTGATGCCGCCGAGCCACTCATCGTCGGCGACCTTGTCCTTCTCGAGCACGGTCTTGCCGGTGTTGTCGACGATCGGGCCCTTCCAGATCACGTAGCTGCCGTCCTTCAGGCCGGCCTTGACCTTCTCGAGCTTCTCCTTCACCGGCGCCGGCACGTCGTCGGCGAGCGAGACGAAGTCGATCGCACCTTCCTTGACGCCCCACCAGATCTTGTCCTTCTGGGACTTCCAGCTGCCCTCCAGCACGTCGCGCACTGCCTTGGTGTAGTACGGCGCCCAGTTGATCACCGCCGAGCCGAGGTGCGCCTTCGGGCCATAGGCCGTCATGTCGGAGTCCCAGCCGAAGGCGCGCTTGCCCTTCTCCTGCGCGGTCTTCAGCACCGCCGGCGAGTCGGTGTTCTGCATCAGCACGTCGGCGCCGCCGTTGATCAGCGCGGTGGCCGCCTCGGTCTCCTTGGGCGGGTTGAACCACTCGTTGACCCACACCACCTTGGTCTTGATCTTCGGGTTGACGCTCTGCGCGCCCATCGTGAACGAGTTGATGTTGCGGATCACCTCGGGGATCGGGATTGAGCCGACCACGCCGAGCGTGTGGGTCTTGGTCATGCCGCCGGCGACCACGCCGGCCATGTAGGCACCTTCGTAGGTCCGACTGTCGTAGGTGCGCATGTTCTCGGCCGTCTTGTAGCCGGTGGCATGCTCGAACTTGACGTCCTTGGCGTCGGCCGCCACCTTGAGCATCGGCTCCATGTAGCCGAAGGTGGTGCCGAAGATCAGCTTGTTGCCCTGGCCCACCATGTCGCGGAACACGCGCTCGGCGTCGGCCGCCTCGGGCACGTTCTCGACGAAGGTGGTGCTGATCTTGTCGCCGAACTCCTTCTCGATCGCCTTGCGGCCGTTGTCGTGCGCGAAGGTCCAACCACCGTCGCCCACCGGGCCGACGTAGGCGAACGCGATCTTCAGCGGCGCGGGCTTGGCCGGCTCGGCCACCGACGCCGGCGCCGATGCCGGCGCGGCCGCCTGCGCGGGCGCCTCTTCCTTCTTGCCGCAGCCCACCAGGGCAGCGGCGGCGGCCACGGCCGCGAGGCCACCGAGTCTGAGCAATGAACGTTTGGTCTGTCCTGTCATGGGTCCTCCAGTCGTTGGAACGCGCGATCGAAAGGGTGCTCGGGCGCGAGGTCGGCGATTATGCGATGTCCACCTGTCGGCGGGCTTCTACGACCCGGGATAGAACGGCTTGCCGAGCGAGGCCGGCATGTTGACGCGGATCCAGGTGGCATTGCGCGAGATCAGCACCAGCACGACGATCGTCGCCACGTACGGCAGCATGCTGAGGAACTGGCTCGGGATCTGCACGCCCTCGCCCTGCAAGTGGAACTGCAGCATCGTGACGCCGCCGAACAGGTAGGCCCCGAGCAGCACGCGCGCCGGCCGCCAGGTGGCGAAGGTGGTCAGCGCCAGCGCGATCCAGCCCTTGCCGGCGATCATGCCCTCGACCCACAGCGGCGTGTAGATCACCGAGATGTAGGCGCCTGCCAACCCGCACAGCGCGCCGCCGATCACCACCGCGAGCAGGCGGATGCGGCGCACCGGATACCCCAGCGCATGCGCCGACTCCGGCGACTCGCCGATCGCGCGCAACACCAGGCCGCCGCGCGATCGGTACAGAAACCACGCCAACGCGATCGCCGCCAGCACCGTGAGGTAGACGATCGGATGGTGCTTGAACAACGCCGGTCCGACGAACGGAATGTCGGCCAGGCCGGGGATCTCGAACTTCGAGCGCTCGCCCAGCTTCTGCTGCGTGTACTTGATGCCGGCGAAGGCCGAGAAGCCGGCGCCGAACAGGCTCAACGCCAGGCCGGTGGCGTACTGGTTGGTGTTGAGCCAGATCACCAGCACGCCGAACGCCGCGGCCATCAACGCACCGGCCCCCATGCCGGCAGCGAACGCCAGCCAGTCGCTGCCGCTGTGCACCGCGGTGGCGAAGCCGGCGATCGCAGCCACCAGCATCATCCCTTCGGCCCCGAGGTTGACGATGCCGGCGCGCTCGTTGATCAACAGGCCGAGCCCGGCGATGGCGAGCACGGTGCCGGCGTTGAGCGTGGCGGCGATGAGGAGGGCGAAGGCGTCCATTGCGTCCCTGTTAGATCAAGCGAGCAAAGCCGCGGGCGGGTGTGCGCCGGCGCTCGTGTACGGCGGTCGGCCCTGCGGGCCGACTTCCTTGCGGTGCTCGGTCTCGTGGCCCGCCGAGAAACTCGCTTCG
>DATJYZ010000337.1:0-14935 GCA_035499355.1 Burkholderiaceae bacterium
CGAGCATGCGTTGCGGCGTCAGCCGCTGCAGCGGCCCGGCGACGGTGATGACGCCGATCGCGCTGCCGCTGGCGCGCATCACCGGCGCGGCCATGGCCGTCATGCCCGGCGCGTACTGCTCGACGATCGTGCTGAAGCCGCGCTTGCGGTCGTCGTCGAGCAGCTTGCCGAGCGCCTTGAAGGTCGTCGGTGCCTTCGGGCCGAAATGCTTCGGCTCGCCGAAGCCCTGCCTGACCACCAGTTCGGTGGCGCGCTCCTCCGACAGCGTCATCAGCCAGGCGTGGCCGCCGGCACTGCACGACAGCCGCACGTCGATGCCCATGTCGGGGTCGTACTTCAGGCCCGATCGCGCGCCCTGCGCCTTGGCGACGAAGGTCAGCCGGTCGCCGTCGACCAGCGCCAGCCGCACCAACTCGCCCGACGCTTCGGCCAGCCGCTCGATGATCGGCTGCGCGATGTCGACGATGCCGGCGGCGCCGAGAAAGCTCAGGCCCAGCGCCGGCAGCTTGGTCGTCAACGCGTAGTCGCCGCGCTCGCGCAGCTGGCGCACGTAGCCGCAGCGCACCAGGTCGGCCAGCAAGCGGTGGCACGCGCTGCGCGGCAGCTCGAGCTCATCGGCCAGCGCAGCCAGCGAAAGGCCTTCGGGCGCGCCAGCCAGCGTCTCGATCACGCGCGCCACGCGCTCGACCGTGCCCGCCACAGACGGCTGTGAATTCGACATGACGAAACCCAATTCCAGGCCGGAACGCCGTTCCGACAGCGCCGCGATTATCTGCGGCGCGCCGCCGACCGCGGCGGCGCCGGCACCACGACATGGAGACGACACGCATGGCTTCTTCCCTTCGCCGCGCCGCGCTGCTGGCGCTGCTCGCGCTCGCCGGCCTCACCGCGCAAGCCCAGGACATCCAGGAGCGGGTGATCAAGTTCGGTCACCTCAACAATGCCGACCATCCGGTGAGCTTCGGCGTCAAGCGCTTCAGCGAGCTCGTCGCCGCCAAGAGCGGCGGCAAGCTCAAGGTGCAGGAATACCCGGCCTCGCAACTCGGCAACGAGCTGCAGCAGCAGTCGGCGCTGCAAGGCGGCGTGCAGGAGATGGCCGCGCCGGCGACGACGTCGCTGGCGGGCATCGTCAAGGAATTCGGGCTGGTCGACTTCCCGTTCGCGGTGGCCAACTTCGCGCAGGCCGACGCGCTGCTCGACGGTCCGTTCGGCCAGGCGCTGCTGGCCAAGCTTCCCGAGAAAGGGCTTGTCGGCCTCGGCTACTGGGACCTCGGCTTCCGCAATGTCACCAACAGCAAGCGCCCGATCGCGCGCCCCGAAGACCTCGATGGCCTGAAGATCCGCGTGATCCCGAACCCGGTGTTCCTCGAGACGTTCAAGGCGTTCAAGGCCAACCCGGTGCCGATGCCGTTCGCCGAGCTGTACGGCGCACTCGAGGCCAAGGCCGTCGACGCGCAGGAGAACCCGTTCTCGGTCATCCTGTCGAACAAGTTCTACGAGGTGAACAAGTACGTCAGCGCCACGCAGCACGTCTACGCGGCCAACATCGTGCTGGTCGGCAAGCGCTTCTGGGACAAGCTCTCGCCCGCCGAGCAGAAGATCCTCGTCGACTCGTTCAACGAGGCGCGCGGCTATCAACGGCAGGTGAGCCGCGCGGCGGCGCAAAGGGCCGTCGGCGAACTGCAGGCCAAGGGCATGCAGTACAACGAACTGAGCCCCGCCGAGCAGGCGCGCATGCGCGAGATCGCACGGCCGGTGACCGAGAAATTCGCCGCCAGCTACGACCCCGCGATGGTCAAGCTGTACCGCGACGAACTCGCCAAGGTGCACAAGTGACGGCATCAGTGGCGACGGCGCCGACGATCCTGGTGCTGCACGGGCCGAACCTCAACCTGTTCGGCCGCCGCGAGCCGCACATCTACGGCACCACCACGCTGGCGCAGATCAACGAGCGGCTCGCGGCGCTGGCCGGCGAGTTGCAGGTGCGCCTCGAGATCTTGCAGTCCAACCACGAGGGCGCGCTGGTCGACAAGCTGCACGAGCACATCGACCACGCGGCCGGTGCGCTGCTCAACCCGGCCGGGCTGACGCAGCACGGCGTGTCGCTGCACGACGCGATCAAGGCGATGCCGTTTCCGGTGCTGGAGATCCACATGTCCAACATCGCCGCACGCGAGCCGTGGCGCAGCCATTCGATCATCTCGCCGGCGGTAAGAGGGACAATCCAGGGCCTCGGCTGGCGCTCGTACACCGCCGGGCTGCGCGCGCTGGTGGAACTGGTGCGCGAGGCTGCGGCCTGAGCAGCAGCGACCGCGCACCGACAAGCACCAGGAGACCACACGATGGGCGCGTTGCACCGACTCGCGATGGCCACGGTGATGCCGGCGGCGCTGCTGCTGGCCGGCTGCGCAGGAATGGCACCGTCGAAACCGCTCGCCTGCGACGACGGCATCAAGGCCGCGTTCAAGCCCGACGGCCAGACCACCGTCGTCGCGGTGCGTGCGATCGCGCGAGGCACGCCGCTCGTCGCAGTGGACTCGCCGCAACCGATCACCGCGGCGCGCGACCTGTGCCTGGTGAAGCTGCTGGTCGGCCCCGGCATCGCCGCGGAGACCGACAAGAGCGCGCGCTCGTATTCCGAAGGCATCGGCATCGAGGTGTGGCTGCCCGCGGCCTGGAACGAGCGCATCCGCAACTACGGTGGTGGTGGCTGGGTCGGCGGCGGCCATCGGTACGCCGACCAGATCGGCAGCAAGGTGCCCGCGCTGGTCAACGCCAACCTCGGCTACGCCTCGGGCACCACCGATGGCGGCCAGCCGTGGTACCAGGACGGCTCGTTCGCGTTCCTGTCCAACGGCGGCGTCAACACCGAGGGCCTGCACAACATGGCGTACCGCGCGATGGTCGAGCAGGCGGTGAAGACGCGCGCGCTGGTGGCGGCGTACTACGGCAAGCCGCCGAAGTACGCCTACTACGACGGCCACTCGCAGGGCGGCCGTCAGGGCTTGAAGATCGCCCAGGAACATCCGGAGTTCTACGACGGCTACCTGATCGGGCAACCGGCGGTGAGCATCACGCAGTTCGGCCTGGCGGGCCTGTATCCGCAGGTGGTGATGAGGCGCGACCTGGGCATCAGCGCGCTCGACAAGACGGCGGCGGCGGCGTTCGCGCGCAAGGTTGCGTTCGTCAACGCCCGCGCGGTGGCCAGCTGCGACCAGGAGCAGCTGGGTTTCCTGCTCGACCCGTTCGGCTGCGCCTACGACCCGCTGCGCGACGCCGGGGCGCTGTGCAGTGGCGTGGATGGCATCGGCATCACCGGCAGCAACGGCGACGCCGCCAGCTGCATGTCGGCCGCCGAGGCGCGCGCGCTGAACAAGATCTGGTATGGCCCGACCACGGATGGCAGCTACGACGGCGCGCAGACCACCGAGGGCCGCAGCGGCCGCGCGCTGGGTGCGAAGCAGCTCTGGTGGGGCATGACCCGGGGCACCAACATCGCGGGCCAGCTGACCAGCGCCAACACCGACCTGACCGCGCTGGCGCTGCAGGACGTGCGCATCGCGGCCGACGCCGCCGCCACCGCGGCGATCCCGATCACCAACGGCTCGACGCCGCTGCGCAACCGCTGGCAGGACCTCGACTACACGAGCTACGCCGCGGCATTCGCGCAAGGCTCGACGCTGCCATGGCTCGCGGAGTACGCCACCGACAAACCCGACCTGCGCAAGCTGCACGACCTGAATCGCAAGATGATTCTGTGGAACGGCCTGGCCGACGACGTGATTCCGCCGGCCGGCGCGGTGCACTACCACGAGCGCGTCAAGGCGGTGGTCGGCGGCGAGACCGCGCTGCGCAGCTTCCTGCGCATGTACAACATGCCCGGCATGGCACACAGCTCGCAGGGGCGCACCTACACCGTCGGTGGCAAGAACAACAGCGTGCCGATGCCGCCACTGCCGGGCAACGCCAACCAGACGCCGGCGCCGGAGCAAGACCTGCTGTTCACGGCGCTGGTGGCCTGGGTCGAGCGCGGCAGCGCACCCGGCGCGATGACCATCGCGTCGCGCGACGGCAGCGTCTCGTACCCGGTCTGCGTCTACCCGCTGCGCATGGTGCTGAAACCTGGCGGCTCCAGCGCGCGCGCAGCCGACTACGGCTGCCGCTGAGCGAGGCGGCGCGCGTCGTGCTCGCTCATGCCGGCGCCTTGGGCTGCCGCACGAAGCGGATCGGCGCTTCGCGCAGCGGGCGCGGCGCCGCGCCGTGCTGCTTGAGCGTCGCGTCCAACGCCTGGCCGGCATCGTCGGCCAGCGCCGCCCCGCGCGCCTGCGCAATCGCCTGCGCCCGCGCGGCGGTGCTGTCGAACGGCGCCTTCTCGGCAAGCTGGTCGACGATGTGCAGCAGGTTGTCGCGGCCGCGCTGGTGCGTGCTGCCGTAGCCCTTGATCAGGCGGCCGCACAACACGATCTCGTGGCCGAGCCGCCAGTCGGTCGCGCTGTGGCGCACCACCGCATCGAGCCAGCGCTCGATCAGCGCCTGCTCGTCGGCATAGCGCTGCCCGCGCCGGCGCAGCCAGCGTTGTGCCGACAGCAGCTTGAGCATCAACATTCCGAGCACGGCGTGGCTCGGCAGGTGCAGCGCCAGCGCCCACGGCTCGGCGCCGCGCGCGCGCCGGCGCGCGTCGACGCGCTGCAACGCGCGGCCCCACGACGGCGGCAGCAGGCCGGCGAACTCCGGCACACCGGGCTTGAAGTGGTCGTAGACCTTGACCAGATCGTCGTCGCCCGCGCCGACCTCGCGCCGCACGCGCAGCCAGCGTTCGCGTCGCAGTTTCAGCTCGGCGACGCGCACGATGTCGTCGAACGCCATCCACAGCGCCAGCCAGCGCGCGGCCTCGCGCGTGGTGGCCCAGCCATGTGCGGCCGCCGGATCGCCGGCGCGTTCGGCGTCGCGCACGCGGGCCAGCCGCTGCAGGTAGAGCGCGGCGTAGCCGGCGTCCTGGTACTCGTGCACCCGCGCGTGGCCGAGCGCGAACATCGCGTGCACCTCGCTCGGGAACGCCGCGGCCACGTCGGCTGGCAACGCAGGCGTGGCGCTCGGCTCGGACCGTGCGCGCGACACGCCGCCGACCACATCGGCCACGTACGCCGCCTGCGCCCGCACCGCCTCGACGCGCGCGTAGCCCAGCGCGAAGCCGCGCCGGCTCGCGGCCGTACCGCGCCCGCCGGCGGCGATCACCGCCTCGTAGTGCTCGCGCGCGAACGGCAGCACGCCGGCGGCGGCGATCGCGCCCAGCATGACGGCGCTGACCACGGTGCCGGACTCGCGAGCCAGCGCACCGAAGTCGAGCACGTGCAGCTCGCGGCTGTGCTCGCGCAGCAGAGCCACCAGCGCGGCCGGGTCGATGCGCCCGTCGCCGAGCTGCATGCGTTCGGCCGTGGTCAACGTGCGCGCCGTCGAGGCGATCACGCGCGTGCGCGCGGCGTCGGGCAGGCCGAAGGTGACCTGGCGCGCAGCTTCGAGCAACTCGGAGCACACCAGCGCGTCGAGGCCGCCGGGCACAGGCACCAGACCGAACACCGGCCGCCGGTGCCCCAGCATGGCCAGTGGCTGCGGGAACACCTCCAGGTAGTACGTGGTCGCGCCGGTGCGCTGTGCCACGCCCGGGATCGACGTGCTCTGCGCCGCATAGCCGGCGCGCGAGGCGGTGTCGACCAGCCATTCCGCGAGCACGCCACCGCCCTCGCCGCCGAGCGCGCAGATCAACAGGGTAATCGGACGCTGCGCGCTCATGGTGCTCATGCGCAGACCAGTGCGCGCCGCACCGTGCCGCGCAGCGCGGCCAGCGCGCGCTCGTGCCAGCGTGGATTGACCACCACCTCGGCGCGATAGAAGCTCGGGCACAGCGTCGCCGCGTGCGCGTTGGCGCCGCACAGGCCGCAGCCGACGCAGCCGTCGATCACGGTGGCCACCGGATCGACCTTCAGCGGATCGGGGTTGTCCTTCAGCGTCAGCGTCGGGCAGCCCGACAGGCGGATGCAGGCATGGTCGCCGTTGCAGACGTCGTCGTCGACGCCGTACTTGACGCGCACCACGCGCCGTCCTTGCTGCAGCAGCGAGGCGAGCCACGGGCGCAGCCGACGCTGGCGCTCGAGCTGACACTCGCCTTCGGCGACGATCACCTTCAGGCCGTCGAAGTCGCTGGTCAGCGCCTCGATCAGCGTGCGCCGCATCGTCTCGACCTCGTAGGTGTGCACGGTGCGCAGCCACTTGACGCCGAGTCCGCCCAGCGTCTGTTCGATCGTCGTGTTCTTGTCCACCAGGCTGGTGCGCGGGTCAGCCGCTGCGGCCCTGGCCTCGTCGTCGGGCGTCGAGATGATCTCCTGCGTGCCGGTGGCCGACGTGTAGCCGTTCTTGAAGATCAGCAGCACCGCGTCGTCGCCGTTGAAGAGGGCGCTCTGCACGCCCGTGAGCAGCCCGTTGTGCCAGAAGCCGCCGTCGCCGACGATCGCCAGCGTGCGCCGCGCCATCACCGGCGACACGCCGGCGCGGCTGGCCAGGCTCATGCCGTAGCCGAGGATCGAGTGCCCGAAGCCGAACGGCTCGAAGGTGCCGAACGCGTGGCAGCCGATGTCGGCGGCGATGTGCACGCGCCCCACCTCCTGCTGCGCCAGCTTCAGCGCCGCGAACACCGGGCGCTCGGGGCAGCCGATGCAAAAGCTCGGTGGCCGTGCCGGCAGCGGCGCGGTGAGTGCCCTGGCCGTTGCGTCGCGCCGAGTGCGGATGCCCTCGAGCCAGGCCTGCGCCTCGGCCACCGGGTGCTGCGGCAGGTAACGCTGCACGAAGGCCAGCAGCCCCTGCACCATCACCTCGACCGAGTACTCGCCGGCCGGTGGCAGCAGGTCCTTGCCGTGCAACGGCGTGTTGAGGTCGCGCCGGCGCAGCAGCGTGGCCACCTCCTGCTCGATGTATTCGGGCTGCCCTTCCTCGAACAGCAGCACCGCGCGCTTGCCGGCGCAGAAGTGCGCCACCTCGTCGGGCACCAGCGGGTAGGTGACGTTCAGCACCAGCACCGGAATGTCGACGCCGCCGAAGGCATCGGCGAGATCGAGCCGCTGCAGTGCACCGACCAGCGCGTTGGCGAGCCCGCCCTGCACGATGAGCCCGAGGTCGCCGTGCGCGCCGGGCCAGTGTTCGTTGAGTCGATGCTCGACGATGTAGCGGCGGGCCGCCGGGATGCGCTGCTCGCCCTTGAGCTTCTCCTGCCGGAAGGTCACCGGCGGGTGCGCCAGCCGCATGTAGTCGAACGGCGCCGGCTCCTCGCGCAACGCGCGCGTCGACAGCGCCGGCGCGACGTTGTCCTTGCACGCGAAGTTGCCGCGCACGTGACAGGCCCGGATGCGCAGCTCGAGGATCGCCGGCATGTTCGACGCCTCGGACATCGCGAACGCGTGCTCGACCATCTCGACCATGCGCGCCAGGTCGGGCCGCGGGTCGAGCAGCAGCATCGTGCTCTTCAGCGCGAATGCGTGCGTGCGCTCCTGGATCACCGAGGCGCCCTCGCCGTAGTCTTCGCCGACCACGATCAGCGCGCCACCCACCACGCCGGGCGAGCTCAGGTTCGACAGCGCGTCGCTGGCGACGTTGGTGCCGACGATCGACTTCCACGTCACGGCGCCGCGCAGCGGGTAGTGGATCGACGCGCCGAGCATCGCGGCGGCCGAGGCCTCGTTCGAGCAGGCCTCGACGTGCACGCCGAGTTCGTCGAGATACGGCCGCGCCTGCACCATCACGTCGAGCAGGTGCGACACCGGCGCGCCCTGGTAGCCGCCGACGTACGACACGCCGGACTGCAGCAGCGCCTTGGTCACCGCGAGGATGCCCTCGCCATGGAAGGTGGCGCCGGCCCCCAGGCGCAGGCGCTCGACTTCCTTTGTGAACTGGACTTCCATCGTCGTTGCCGTCCCGTCTTCGGCGCGATGCCGGCCGCATGGCCGGCGACGGGCATTGTCTCGCGGCGCGCGATTGTGCGCCCGCCGCTCAGACCGGCGGCATTTCGGCGGCCAGTGCGCGCTGCACCGCCTCGAACGCGCGCTGCCGCAGCGCGTCGTCGATCATGCGCGCCGGCTTGTCGCGCAACACGCGCTTGCGCAGCGGCGGCTGCACCTGCGCCAACAGCGTCGGCTCGCGCCAGTGGGCCGAGGTGATGACGTCGCTCACCGCGCGCCACTGCGGCGGCAACTCCGGCGCGATGCCCGGCAGCGGCACCGCCGCGGCCATCAGCGCCATCAGCACGGTCGCCATGGTTGGCGCGATGCGCCAGCCACCCGGTCGCAGCGGACGCACAGCGGTGGCGGGTCCCTCACGCACGGGCTCGAGGTCGATGAAGCCGGTGCGCTCGCCGGCGCGCATCAGCGGGCGCGGCGGCGCCGACTCTTCCGGCACGCGCAGCAAGCCCAGACGCGCCACCGCACGGCCGGCGCGCGGATGGCCGGTGAGTACCGTGAACGGCACCGCCAGCGTCAACGGCAGCAGCATCGGCGCGATCGCGACCGTCGCCGCGCGGCGCATCAGGCCCCAGCCGAGCGCCAGCGGCAACACCACCAGCGCGCCGACGCGACGCGTGGCGTCGAGCCAGCCGAGTGCGCGCGCGCCACGCGGCGGCGACTTCCACTCCAGCTTGAGGCCGGTGAGAGCGCCCAGCACGTAGAGGCAATGCGCCAGCATGCGCAGCGGCGCCTGCAGCGTCGACAGCAGCAGCTCCAGCAACGCGCCGCCGGTCAGGCGTGCCACACCACCGAACGCGCGCGCTTCGCCGCAGGCGACGATGGCCGCCACGCCGAGCAGCCGCGGCAGCAGCAGCAACCCGAGCGTCAGCAGCCACAGCGACGCAGCGACGCCGCTCGGGCCGCCGCCGATCAGACCGAGCACGATGAACAGCAGCCACAGCGGCGCCACCGCATACGACAGCGCGCCGACGGCGAACATCGTGCGATGTGCGGCTCGAAAGCCGGGCTCGGCGATCAGGCGCGCGTTCTGCAGATTGCCCTGGCACCAGCGGCGGTCGCGCTGCAATTCGTCGAGCAGGTTGGCCGGGCTGCACTCCCAGCTGCCGGCCAGGTGCGGCGCCAACCACACCTCGTAGCCGGCGCGGCCCATCAACGCCGCTTCGACGAAATCGTGCGACAGGATCTCGCCGGCGAGCGCGCCGCGCCCCGGCAGCCGCGCCAGCCCGCAGTGGCGCATGAACGGCTCGACGCGGAGGATCGCGTTGTGGCCCCAGTAGTGCGCGTCGCCGAGCTGCCACCACGCCATGCCGAGGGCGAACAACCTACCGCTGACGCGGCTGGCGAACTGCTGCGCACGCGCATGCAGCGTGGCCGGACGCGCAATCTGCGGCAGCGTCTGGATGATGCCGGCGCGCGGGTGCTGCTCCATCAGCCGCACCAGCTCGACCAGCGTGTCGCCGCTCATCGTGCTGTCGGCATCGAGCACCACCATGTAGCGGTAGCGGCGACCCCAGCGGCGGCAGAAGTCGGCCACGTTGCCGGCCTTGCGCTTGGCGCGGCGGCGGCGCCGCCGGTAGAACAGGCCGCCACCCTCGCCCACGGGCTCGCCGAGCATGTCGCGCAGGCGCTGCCAGGCGCGCACTTCGGCCTGCGCGAGCGCGGGATCGGCGGTGTCCGAGAGCACGAACACGTCGAACAACGGCATCGCACCGGTGGCGGCCAGCGATTCGCAGGTGGCACGCAGACCGGCGAATACCTCGGCGATGTCCTCGTTGCAGATCGGCATCACGATCGCCGTGCGCGCGCCGGCGCTGATCGGGGTGCGTGGCCCCGACAGCTGCAGCGCCCGCGCATCGCCGCGCCACAACGCCCAGGCGCCGACGCAGGCGGTGGCGCAGCCGACGCCGACCCAAGCGAGCAGCAGTGTCATCAGCGCGGTGGCCGACCACCACAGCGCGTCGTGGGTGGTGCCGCCGTCGTGCAGCCGCAACGCCAGCGCGGCGCCAGACATCGCCAGCACCAGCGCGACCAGCACGCGGCGACGGCGCTGCGCCACGCGGTGCCATGCGTGCACCGGGCCGCGCGGCCAACGCGATCCGGGCCACAGCGCGAACGCCAGCCCACGCCAGAAGCCGAACCACGGCGCCGGCGTGATCGCGCCGCGCAGCAGCGGCGGCGCGGTGCGTGCGCACGCGGAGCGAGGAGCGGTGATCGGCTTCATGAGTCCGGAGCCAGCGCGTACGACCAGGTTTCCGACAGCACGCGGCCGCCAGCGCGCAGGAACGCGCGCAATTCGACCGGCTGTCTCGCGTCCACGCGCCTGAAGTCGAGCGTCACCCGCCAGCCACCGGTGACCGGGTTGCGGTGCGAGATCACGCGCAGGTCCTGCACGTTGGCGTTGCCGCTGGCGACTGCCTCGACGCTCTCGTCTTCGACGCCCGCCAGCGCGGGGCCGGCGAAGTCGACATGGAGCTGCAGCTGCGCGGCAGGGATCGGTGCCTCGCGGTAGCCGTGGCCGCGGCGGCTCTGCACCACCCAGGCGCCGGGCGGCGCCGGCTTGCTGTCGCTGACCGTCATGCGCCACGCGAACTCGAACGGCTGCCCCGGCGGCGGCATGCGATCGGGCACCCAATAGGCTCCGATGTTGTCGTGCGTCTCGTTGGGGGTGTTGAACTGCAGCAGCTCGACGCGGCCGGAACCCCATTCGCCCTGCGGTTCGATCCACGCGCTCGGCCGTAGCTCATAGCGCGCTTCGAGATCCTGGTAGCTGGTGAAGTTGCGGTCACGCTGCATCAGGCCGTAACCGCGCAGCTTCGGCATCGCGAAACTGGTGACGAACACGCCGCGCGGGTTGGTGAGCGGCCGCCACAGCCACTCGCCGCTGCCGGTGACGATCTGCAGGCCGTCGGAATCGTGCACCTCGGGACGGTAGTCGTCGGCGGTGGGCTGGTTGTCACCGGCCAGGTACATGCTCGTCAGCGGCGCGATGCCCAGCCGCGCCACCGCCTCGCGCAACGTCAGGCGCGCGCGCACGTCGATCGTCGCCACCGCGCCGGGGCGCAGCACGAACGCATAGGCGCCGGTGACGCGCGGCGACTCGAGCAAGGCGTAGAAGCGCACGTCGACATCGCCGGGCTGCGGCCGCTGGAACCAGAAGGTCGTGAAGGCGGGAAACTCCTCGCCGATACCACCGACGGTGTCGACCGCGAGACCGCGCGCCGACAGGCCATATGCCAGCCCCGGTGCGACCATGCGGTAGTAGCTGGCACCGAGGAAGGCGATCAACTCCTCGCTCTGCCGCCGTGGCAGATCGACCCAGCGATGGACGCGCACCCCGGCGGCGCCCGCCGGTGCACCGCCTTCGAACGCGGTGGCCGGCACGCGCAACGGGCGCACGTCGTCGCCGACCACCTCGTACAGCGTGAGCGCACGCGTGAAGCCGCGGCCGAGCGAAAAGTACTGCAGCTCATACGGTGTGCCGCTGCCGCGCCAAGTCGATTGCTCGGGACGGAAGCGCTGCTTGCGATACGCGTCGTAGGTCAACGCTGCCAGTGCCGCGTCGGCGGCAGGCGGCTGGCGGTAGGGCGCGCGCGCCACTCGATCGGCCTCGCGCGCGACGTCGCTGAAATCGAACGCACGTGCCGGCGACGCGATCGCCAGGCCGAGCACCCACAGCAACGCGGCCCATGCACCGCCAACGAGAGGAAATCGCATGACCTCTGGGACTATGGCGCCAGCACAGGGCGCTTCAAGCAGCGCTCGCACCACAATTGGCAACCGAATGCAGCCGCACGCGGCTTGGTCGAGCAATGACACGTGAACGCCTTCCCGTGGCCTTGCGCCGACACGCACCACCGGGTTAGGGCGCTGCGCCCAAAGGCCGTGGCGGCCGACCGGCCGCGCCGCATCAAGCAGGTGCCGTACCAGGGCACAGCAGGCCCTGCAGCGCCGGCCGCACAAACAGGTCGGCCGCGTTGTCGGCGTTGGCCGACGGCACCCAGCGCTGCAATTCGGCCGCGGCGTTGATGGCCGCGATCGTGGCCTGCGCCGCGATGTGCGGGTCGAGCGGACGGATCGATCCGTCGATCATGCCGTCGACCACCACGCTGGTCATGCGCTCGGTGAGGCGGAACTGCGTGCGCCGCACGTGGTCGCGCTGTGCCTCGTCGGGCAGCGCGCTGACCGCAGTGGCGCGCAGCAGCGGCCCTTCGGCCGACAACTGGTAGCGCACCAGCGCGCGCGCCGCAGCACCGGCGCGGCTCCAGCCGCTGCCTGGACCGTCCTCGGCCAGGCCAAGCGCGCGCCGCACCACCGCGAACGTGCGCTCGAAGCATTCCGCGATCAGGTCGTGCTTGTTGTCGTTGTGGTGGTAGAAGGATCCCTTGGTGACGTTGATGCGCGCCGAGATCTTGTCGACCGACGCGCCGCGATAGCCCTGCTCGTTGACCAGCGCCGTGGCCGCACGCAGGAACGCCTCGCTGGTGCCGCCGTTGTCGGCGCCGAGCTTCCAGTGCGCCTCGGCATCGGCGGCCTGCCAGCCCGAGTGCGGCGCCGGCATGCCGTGCAGCACGGTGTCGGCCAGCCGCTGCGCGACGCGCGGATACTCCTCGACCTCGTAGCGGCCGATCCACTGTCGCAGGTTGTGCGCCGACGACAGCATGATGTGGCCGCGCGCGTTCAGGTCGTCGCGCGCCAGCTGCGCGGTCTCGGGGCCCTTGAGCAGGTTGCGCACGTGGCGGAACATGTCGGTGTAGGCGCCGAACACCTGCTCGGCGTGCGGGCTCGGCAGCGCCCGGATGTCGTTGAAGTTCACGATCGGCACGTGGCCGCCGAGTTCGATGTCGGCCAGCAGGCGCGCCAGCCGCGCATAGAACGCGGTCACGCGCGCCTCGGGCGTGGCCTCCTTCGCGGCGCCGACCGCCAGCTCGTTGAAGACGCCGATCGTGCGCAGGAAGCAGGCGGTCGCCAGGTCCTCCTTCTTGCGGTAGTAGTAGGTGACGCTGTTGGTCACCAGCCCGACGCTGGCCGCGATGTCCGACAGCGTCGCGCCCTTGACGCCGCGCTGGTTGAACAGCACCGCCGCCGCGTTGAGCACGCTCTCGCGCTTCTCCTGGTAGCGCGCGGTCGACGCCGGCGACTTGCTCATCGGCGAATTGTCGGCCACGCCTGCAGCAGCGCACGCAGCGCGCTCACCAGCGCCAGCGGCTGGTCGACCATCACGTGGTGGCGCGCGGCCGGAATCTCGACGCGCGGCGCCGACGGTCCCGCGAGCTCGCACATCGTCTGCGCCACGGGCGGCGTGACGAGCGCCGACTCCGCGCCCCAGCCGATCGCCACCGGGCATGCCGCCGCGCGCAGCGCCGATGCCGCATCGCCGGGCCCCACCGGCGCCACCTTGGGGTCGAAGCGCCAGGTCCAGGCGGCGGCGCCGTCGTGCGAGCGCACCTCCTTCAACGACGTGCGCGCGATGTGGTCGGCGATGTAGAGGTTGTCGCACGGCTGCTCCGGCGCGAAGCGAAAGCGCGCCAGCGCGGCCGCCAGGCTCGGGTAGAGCTTGGTCGGCTGCTGCGCGATCGCCTGCCGCAACCCCGGCCGCGCGCGCGCCTGGCGCTGCTCGCGCGACATCAGCGGCGTGTCGAGCACGAACACGCCGCCCAGGCGGGCCCCATGCTGCTGTGCGCAGTGCAGCGCGACGAAGCCGCCGAACGAGTGGCCGACCAACAGCGGCGGCTGCGCACGATCGAACAGGCCGCTGGCCTGTGCCACCGCGATCGCCTCGTCGGTCCAGGCCTGCACCGCGTAGGCATCACGCCAATCGGAGCCGCCCATGCCCGAGAACGATGGCGCGACCACGCGGCAAGTGCCGGCGAAGAACGGCGCGATGAAGCTCCACCAGCGCGCGTGCGCCATCTTGCCGTGCAGTAGCAGCAGGCCCGGGGCGTCGCGCGGGCCCCAGGCCAGCGTCTCGATGCGCGCGCCGTGCACTGCGTGCGATGCGAGCTCGGGCTCGTGCGCGAGCGCATCGCCGAACCAGCGCGGCGACGGCGGCACCGCGCCCTTCAGCGCGGCCAACGGCGGTGCGATGCCACCGTGTGACGGTGGCTCCCGCGCGGTGTGGGCCGGCGTGACGCCCTCGCGCTCGCCGCCGTCGCGTGCTGCCCGCTCCATCGTCAACGCGTCGCGGCTGTCGCCTGCGCCAGCTCGTTCTGCAACTGCGCCAGGCCGCTGTCGGGCACGATCTCGCCGCTGCGCTCGGAGATCTCCGTGAACCGGGCCGCCACCCGTTCGGCGGCGGCGTCGCCGGCGCCGACGTGCACGCCGTGCGTCAGCGTGACGTGGGCACGCGCGAACGTGCCCGCGCCGGCGCACAGGATCGCGCGCGTCGGCGCGTCCTCCGACACCAGATGGAGCAGACCGGGCGTCACCGCTTCGGGCGTCAGCTGCTGCAGCATCTGCGGTGACAGCAGGCCCTCGGTCATGCGCGTGGCCGCGGTCGGCGCCAGGCAGTTGACGCGGATGCCGTCCTTGTCACCCTCGAGCGACAACGTCTGCATCAGCCCGACCAGCGCCATCTTGGCGGCGCCGTAGTTGGCCTGGCCGAAGTTGCCGTAGAGCCCCGCCGAGGAGGTGGTCATCACCACCCGGCCGTAGTTCTGCTCGCGCATCGTCTCCCAGACGGCCTTGGTGCAGATCGCCGCCCCCATCAGGTGCACGTCGACCACCAGCCGGAAGTCCTCCAGGCTCATCTTGGCGAAGGACTTGTCGCGCAGGATGCCGGCGTTGTTGACCAGGATGTCGATGCGGCCCCATTTCGCGAGCGCCTGGCCGGCCATCGCCTGGACCGCGTCGACGTCGGCCACCGAGCCCAGCGCCGCGATCGCCTCGCCCCCGTCGGCGGCGATCTCCTGGGCCACGCCCTCGGCCGCGGC
>DATJYZ010000338.1:0-3985 GCA_035499355.1 Burkholderiaceae bacterium
CGAACGGCAGCGACGTCGAGATGCCGTTCGGGTACACCTCGCGCGTGTCGAGCCCCTCAGGCTCCAGAAAGATCTGGTGTCCCGCCTTGTCGGCAAAGCGATTGACCTTGTCCTCGATGCTCGGGCAATAGCGCGGTCCGATGCCCTCGATCACGCCGGTGAACATCGGGCTACGGTCGAAGCCGCTGCGGATGATGTCGTGGGTGCGCGCGTTGGTGTGCGTGATCCAACAATCGATCTGCCGCGGGTGCTGGTCCTCGGTGCCGACGAAGCTGAACACCGGGACCGGATCGGAGTCCCCCGGTTGCGCCACCAGCTTGCTGTAGTCGATCGTGCGGCCGTCGATGCGCGGGGGCGTTCCGGTCTTCAGTCGCCCTTGCGCGAGGTCCAGCTCGCGCAGCCGTTCCGACAGCGCAATCGCCGGTGGGTCGCCAGCGCGGCCGCCAGGATGACTCTGCAGCCCGACGTGGATTCGGCCGTTGAGGAACGTGCCGGCCGTCAACACCACCTTGCTAGAATCAAAGCGAATGCCCACTTGCGTCACAACCCCAGTAATTCTGCCATCACTACCGACAGTGAGGTCGTTGACCGCCTGCTGGAACAGCCACAGGTTCGGCTGGTTCTCCAGCCGTCGACGGATCGCAGCCCGATAGAGCACCCGGTCCGCCTGTGCGCGAGTCGCCCGCACCGCAGGCCCTTTCGAACCATTGAGGATGCGGAACTGGATGCCGGCCTCGTCGGTGGCTGCCGCCATGGCGCCGCCGAGCGCGTCGATTTCCTTGACCAGGTGGCCCTTGCCGATGCCCCCGATCGACGGGTTGCAGCTCATCTGGCCCAGCGTCTCGATGCTGTGGGTGAGCAGCAGGGTCGTGCAGCCCATGCGCGCAGCGGCAAGGGCGGCCTCGGTGCCGGCATGACCGCCGCCGACCACGATCACGTCAAAGCGCTTGGGGAACTGCATGCCTGAGTCTGATCCATCGCAGGCACGCATTGTAGAAAGCCGTTCTCAGGCGAGTCCCCGGCCGGCCACCCCTCGGCGGTCGAACCTGCTTCAGTGGGCCTTCTGCGAAACGCCGCCGCCGCCGACCGACCGCAGATCGTGCGACACCGTGCCATCGGCCATCACGATCACGCGATCGGCACTGGCGATCGTCTCCGGGCGGTGCGCGACGATCACGCGCGTCAGGCGCAGCTGGCGCACCGCCTGGTTGACCAGACGCTCACGCTCGACGTCGAGTGCGCTGGTCGCCTCGTCGAGAAACAGCACCCGCGGCCGCTTGTACAGCGCGCGCGCCAGCAACACGCGCTGCTTCTGGCCGCCAGACAACGTGGAGCCCATCTCGCCGATCAACGTGTAGTAACCCATCGGCAGAGCGGCGATCTCCTCGTGCACCGCTGCCAGACGCGCGCACTCGACGATGCGCTCCATGTCAGGCCGCGGATCGAAGAAACTGATGTTGTCGGCCACCGAGCCGGCGAACAGCGGCTCATCCTGCATCACCGTGCCGACCATCGCACGCCAGGTTGCGGAACCCAAGGCCTCGAGGGATCGCCCGCCGATCAATACCTCGCCGTGCGCAGGCGTCAGGATGCCGAGCATCAGTTTGATCAGCGTGGTCTTGCCGCATCCCGATGGGCCCACGATCGCCACCGATTCGCCGGGCTCGACGCTCAGGTCCACGCTGCGCAGCACGTCGCCCTCGCTGTCCGAATAGCGGAAGCCCACGCCGCGCAGCTCGATGCGTGGCGGTGCGGCCTCGTCGATGTCCGCGCCCAACGCGCCGGCGCCGTCGTGCGTCGCCTCAGGTTCGCTCAGCACGATGTCGGCCAATCGCTCGCCCTGCACCTTGAGCATGCGCAACTCGGCCCACTTGTCGATCAGTGCGCCCACGCGCTGCGAGAACTGCTCCTTGTAGGCCACGAAGGCGAGCAGCATCCCCACTGTCAGCGCCTGATCGAGCACGAGCGACGCGCCGATCCAGATCACCAACACCCGCTCGAGGCCAAACAGGCCGCGGTTGGCCACCGCCAGCGTCACGTCGAGGCGGCGCACCACGATGTCGGCGTTCATCGCATCGACCACCAGATTCATGAAGCGTGCCTGCCGATCCGCCTCGGCGCCGAACAATTTGATCGCCATCACACCGCGCAACGACTCGAGGAAGTGGCTGGTCTTATTGGCGTCGTGCACCAGCGCCTCCTCGGTGGCGTTGCGCATCGGCGCGAACAGCAACCAGCGCAGCAGCGCGTAGGCCGCGACGAATGCCAGCACCACCGCACTGAGCAGCGGGCTGTACAGCGCCATCATGGCCAGCGTCGTCACCACCAGGACACCGTCGAGCAGCACTTCGAGGAAACTGGTGGTCAGCGTCTTCTGGATCTGCTGCACGGCAAAGAAGCGCGACCAGATGTCGCCCATGTGCCGCCGCTCGAACCACGCCAGCGGCAGGCGCAGCAGGTGCGAGAACACATTGCCCAGCCACTGCAGGTTCAAGGTCGCGGACAGGTGCAGCACCGCCCACGAGCGGATCGCCGCCGTGGCCACCTGGATCGCCACCAGCAGCGCGAAGCCGATGCCCAGCGTGACCAGCAGGTCGCGATCGGCGGTGACCAGCACGTCGTCGACCACCCATTGCAGGAAGAACGGGCTCAGCAGCACGAAAAACTCGAGCACCGCCGCCAACGCGATGATCTGCGCCAGCGACCGCTTGAGCCCGGTCACGCGCCCGAGCAGCTGGCGCATCGTGACGCGCCGCTGTTCGTCGCGTCGCTCGAACCCGGCATCGGGCACGAGCTCCATCGCCGCGCCGGTGAAGTGCCGTGACAGGCGCGCCCACTTCACCCAGTGCGCGCCGCGCGCGGGGTCATGGAGCAGTACACCATCGCGGCCGATCTTGACCAGCACGACGAAGTGATTGAAGTCCCAGTGAAGGATGGCCGGCAGCGGCAGCTGCTCGAGCTGCTCGGGCTCGGCGCGCACCGCGCGCGTCTGCAGCTTCAGTGCGCGCGCCATCACGCCCAAATCGGCCATCGTCGCGCCTTTGAGCGACAAGTTGAATCGCTGGCGCAACGCCGGCAGATCGGTGTGCAGGCCATGCGACGCCGCCACCATCGCCAGGCAGGCAAGGCCGCACTCGGCCGCCTCGTTTTGCAGGATCACCGGCGTGCCGGAAGCGCCGAAGCCGATGCGCAGCGAGCGGGCGACCGTCATCGCACGCTCAAAGCCGGCCAGCGACGCCCAACACCGGCGCGAACAGCCACTCGACGAGCCGACGCCGCTCGAGCATCACGTCGGCGTCGAGTTGCATGCCGGCTGCCAGCGGCTGTTCTCGGCCATACGCCATCACCGACTGCTGCTCCAAGCCGACAGTCACACGGTACAGCGGCTCGTCCGGTTTCACGGCCAGCGGCAGCGCGGCCAGCTCGCCGGCCTGCAGCGGCGTGCTCGACACCTGCAGTACGGAGCCCGTCTGATGGCCGAACTTTTGGTACGGGAACGCCGCCACGCGCATCCGCACCAGCTGTTGCGGCCGAATGAAGCCGAGGGCACTGGATGGCGCGTACAGGTGGGCCTGCAAGCGCGTGTCGGCGGGCACCAGGCTGCCAAGCGCCACATCCGGCGACACGGTCTGCCCGGGCTCGGCCAGAACCGCGGCCAGGGTACCGTCTTGCGGGGCGCGGATCAGCATCTCGTGTTTGGCCTCGTTCTCCGCCGACTCCTGCGCCAGCACCTGTGCGGCTCGCTGCAGTTCCCCGGCGCGCGCCCGTTCCTGCAGTGGCAACTCGCGGCGTTGGCCCTCGAGCGCCGCGATCTCGCGTTGCAACGTACTGCGCTGCCGCTCCAACGCGACCAATTGCGCGCGCAAGGCCAACACCTCCTCGCTCTTGGTGTTGATCTGCGCCGTCGACACGAAGCGCTCTTCGCGCAGCGATTCCAGGCGCGCCAGGGTCTGCTGCGACAACGTCAGGCGCTGTCGCTGCAGTT
>DATJYZ010000339.1:0-28992 GCA_035499355.1 Burkholderiaceae bacterium
GGTCGAGCAGCGCGTGGAATAGCCGCTTGAAGCGGTCGGCGTCGCCCGCCATCACCTCGGCATAGCTCGCCGGCACGGCCGGCGCCAGGTAGAGGCCGAACATGCCGCCGACGCTGTCGGCGGCGAGCGGGACCCGATGGCGGCGCGCCGCGGCGGCGATGCCGCCGGCGAGCGCCGCGGTCTGCGCGCCGAGGCGCTCGAAGAAGCCGTCCTTCGCCACCCGCGCCAGCGTCGCCTGGCCGCACGCGACGGCGACCGGGTTGCCCGACAGCGTGCCGGCCTGGTAGACCGGCCCGAGCGGCGACAGGTGCTTCATGATGTCGCGCCGGCCGCCGAAGGCGGCGAGCGGCATGCCGCCGCCGATCACCTTGCCGAGCACGGTCAGGTCCGGCTCGATGCCGTAGAGCGACTGCGCGCCGCCGCGGGCGACGCGGAACCCGGTCATCACCTCGTCGAAGATCAGGACCGCGCCGTGCCGCCGGCAGAGATCTCGCATGGCACCGAGGAATTCCGGCGTGCCGCGGACCAGGTTCATGTTGCCGGCGATCGGCTCGACGATCACGCAGGCGATCTCGCCGCCCTGGCGGCGGAACGCGTCCTCGAGCTGCCCGGCATCGTTGTAGTCGAGGACGATCGTGTCGCCGACGGCTGCCGGCGGCACGCCGGCCGAGCTCGGGTGGCCGAGCGTCAGCGCGCCCGAGCCGGCCTTCACGAGCAACGCGTCGGCATGGCCGTGGTAGCAGCCTTCGAACTTGATCAGCTTGTTGCGGCCGGTGGCGCCACGTGCCAGTCGGATGGCGCTCATCGCAGCCTCGGTGCCGCTGGAGACGAGGCGCACCTGCTCGACGCCCGGCACATGGCCGATGATGGCCTCGGCAAGTTCGATCTCCGCCTCGGTCGGCGCGCCGAAGCTCAAGCCACGCGCGGCGGCGCGCTGCACGGCATCGAGCACCGCCGGATGGCCATGGCCGAGGATCATCGGCCCCCACGAGCCGACATAGTCGATGTAGCGCTTGCCGTCGGCATCCCACAGGTAGGCGCCCTCGGCGCGGGTGATGAAGCGGGGTGTGCCGCCGACCGCACGAAATGCGCGCACCGGCGAATTGACGCCCCCCGGGATCACACGCTGGGCGCGCTCGAACAGCGCTTGATTGCGGTCGGCCATCGAAAGCGGCTTCAGTGGACCCGTCGCGGGGCCGGCTTGCCTTTGCCTTCGGCGGGCTCGGCTGGCGGTTCGCCGGTCGGCGGAGCCGCTGCGTCGTCCTCCTGTGCCGGTGGCAGTGCCCAGAAGAAGCGATCCGGCAGCACGCTGCCCATGCCGGGGCGAAACCCCGCGTCCAGGCTCTGGTCCATGAACGCGAGCGCCTCGCCGACGGCGGCCTGCAACTCGTTGCCCGCCGCCAGCAACGCGGCCAGCGCAGCCGACAAGGTGTCGCCGGCGCCGACGAAGGCGGTGTCGAACATCTCGAACTTCTCGCCGGTGAGCGCGCCTTGCGCCGACGCCAACACGTTGTCGATGAACTGGTCGGTGCCTTTGGTCGGCAACATGATGCCGGTGACCAGCACGAATCGCGTGCCGTGTTCGGCCGCTGCCACCGCGAGTTCGCGCGCCGAGGCCGGACGGTCGGAGTCCCAGTCGGGCAACAGGAAGTCGGTCAGCGTCTTGTGGTTGCCCACCAGCACCTCAGTGGCCGGCAGGATCAACTCCCGGAATGACTCCAGGTACTGCGCAGCGGCATCGTCGTCGAGCCAGCCCAGGTTCGGCAGGTATGACACCAGCGGAATGTCCGGGTAGTCCGACAGCACCTCGGCGACTGCACTCACCCCTTCGGCGCTGCCGAGGAAGCCGACCTTCCAGCCCGTCACCGTGATGTCCTCGAGCACGGTGCGCGCCTGCTCGGCGATCGCCTCGGCGTCGATGGCGTGCTGGTCGAACACTTCGGCGCTGTCGCGCATCAGCAGCGCGGTCGTCACCGGCAGCGCGTGCGCGCCCATCGCCGCCAACGTGGCCACGTCGCCGGCGATGCCGCCAGCGCCGCTCGGATCGCCGGCGTTGAAGGTCATCACGCAGCTGGGCGCGCTGCCTTCTTGCGTCGCGCCTTCGTCGGCGTCGCTCGGGGTGCTGCCCGCGGGCAGTTCGGAGGCCATGGATGAGTGCCAGTGTCCCTTGAACGAGGCAATCTTCACAGCGAAGACCGACCTCTAGGGGATTGTGAAGAATGTTGCGTAGGTGCCTACGCGCCTTTGGCTTTTGGCCAAAACGGGTGGATACAATGATTCTTCATTGTAGTGAGCGACGCGATCGACGTGAGTGACCCGCGCACCTGGATGTGCCTGATCTGCGGCTGGATCTATGACGAAGCCGCCGGCGATCCGGAGCACGGACTGGCCCCCGGCACCAAGTGGAGCGACGTGCCGATGAACTGGACCTGTCCGGAATGCGGCGCACGCAAGGAAGACTTCGAGATGGTGCAGGTCTAGGCGGCTGCGACCATCCCGGCCCGATGTACAGCCACCCAAGGAGAGTTCGTGGATAACGCAGTGTCCGAGGGGGCTCCCTCCGCAGCCAAGGTTCTCGTCATCGACGACAGCAACACGATCCGCCGCAGCGCCGAGATCTTTCTGCGCCAGGGCGGCTACGAGGTGGTGCTGGCCGAGGACGGCTTCGATGCGTTGGCCAAGGTCAACGACCACGACCCGCATCTGATCTTCTGCGACATCCTGATGCCGCGGCTGGACGGCTATCAGACGTGCGCGATCATCAAGCGCAACCCGCGCTTCGCACACGTGCCCGTGATCATGTTGTCATCCAAGGACGGCTTGTTCGACAAGGCGCGTGGGCGCATGGTCGGTTCCGAGGAATACCTGACAAAACCTTTCACGAAGGAACAACTGCTACGCGCCGTAGAGCAATTCAGCCGTTACTCTGAGAGAGGTACGCAGAGCGCGTGAAGGGCCGCCGCTGCGTGGCGAGCGAGCAGGAGATTGAGATGACGATCAAGAAGGTGCTCTTGGTGGATGACTCGAAGACCGAGTTGCACCACCTGTCGGACATGCTGTCCAAGCGCGGCTACGCGGTCCGCACCGCCGAGAACGGCGAGGAGGCGATGCGCCGCCTGGCCGAAGACAAGCCCGACCTGATCCTGATGGACGTCGTGATGCCGGGACAGAACGGCTTCCAATTGACACGGGCAATCACGCGCGACCCGGCGTTCGCCGACGTGCCGGTGATCATGTGCACCAGCAAGAACCAGGAGACCGACCGCGTCTGGGGCATGCGCCAGGGCGCGCGCGACTACGTCGTCAAGCCGGTGGTGGCCGACGAGCTGATCGCCAAGATCAAGGCATTCGACTGATTCGGCTTCCAAGGACGGCAACCCGATGGCCAACAAGGAAGCCCTGCGAGAGCTGCAAACGCGGCTCGCCCAGCGCATGCAGGTGGCCCGCAACGAGCCGGCGGCACACGCCTGGCTGGCGGTCGAGTGCGCGGGCCAGGGTTTGCTGCTGCCGCTGGAGCAGGCCGGTGAGATCTTCAACGCCGGCCGCATCATGGCGGTGCCGCACACGCAAGCATGGTTCGCCGGCGTGGCCAACCTGCGCGGTGGTCTGCACGGCGTCGTCGATCTCGCGGCATTTCTGGGCTTGCGCGCGCGCAGCGCGCAAGACCACGGCGCCGAGGGCGCGCGCCTGGTGGCGCTGAACCCGACGCTGGGCGTGAACTGCGCGTTGCTGGTGGACCGCCTGGCGGGTCTGCGGCACGAGAACGAACTGAGTGGTCGGGCCGACGAAGTCGTGTCGCCGCAGCCGGCCTTTGCCGGCGCGCGCTGGCAAGACAAGGGTGGCCGCCCCTGGCAAGAAATCAAATTGGCCGCCCTGGCGGCCGATGTGCAGTTTCTCGCGATCGCGGCCTGAAGAGGCCGGCGCGAGGGTGGGAACAGCGACTGGCATCTGGGTGCTGAGACGACGAGAGGACTCGTATGGGCTTCATGGAACGCTTCAAGGCGAAGGGCCGCGGCAACGGCGGCGTCGCGACCGCTGAGTTGTCTCCGTTCGACGAAATGGTGGTCGCGCAAGGGAGTGCCGCCGCGGATCGCGCCGCCAGCCACGCCAGCACGGTGTCGCTCGACATGCACCCTTCGCAAGCCACGCGACAGATCAGCACTTCGATCATCTCGGAGGCAGCGCCGTCCGAATTGGCAGCGGACTTCAACGAATCGCGTCCTCAACAAGCCGCGCCGGCTGCGGTGGTCGCGCTGCCGCTGATCGGCAACAAGACGGCCCCAGAACAGCAGCGCATCCTGTTTGGCATCGTGTTGCTCGGCCTGATTGGCCTGGTGCTGGGCATGTTTCTGGCACTGAACGCGGCCAGCCGCGGTGCCGCCCAGGTGTCCGCCGTCGGCCAGGCGCTGATGCAGTCGCAACGACTGGCGAAGTCGGTGACCCAGGCGTTCGTCGGCAGCGCGCAGGCCTTCCCGGAGGTGCGTGACGCCTCCACCATCCTGGCCAGCAACGTACGCGGGCTGCGCAACGGCGAGGGCGAGCTTCAGGCGGCGCCGGCCAACGTGCAGGACATCATCGAGCCGCTGCTGCCGCTGGTCGATCGCGCCGAGCGCAATGCCAACCACGTGCTCGGCCAGCAGAAGACGCTGACCCAGGTGGGGCAGGCCCTGCGCACCATCAACCGCCAGTCGGCCGATCTGCTCGAGACCGCCGAAACGGTGTCGTCGCTGAAGCTGCAGCAGGAGGCGACGCCGGCCGAGTTGGCCGCGGTCGGCCAGTTGGTGATGCTGACCCAGCGCATCGGCAAGTCGGCCAACGAGTTCCTGACCGTCGAAGGCGTGAGCCCCGAGGCCGTGTTCCTGCTCGGCAAGGATTTGAATTCCTTCCGCGAGATCGCGGAGGGCCTGAACAACGGCAACCCGGACCTGCGCCTGCCCGGCACCAAGGACGCGCAGACCAAGGAGCGCCTGCGCCAGCTGATCAAGCAGTACGAGGACACGCGTGCCCAGGCGAGCTCGATTCTGGGCAACCTGCAAGGCCTCGTCACGGCGCGCGAAGCGCAGTCCGCGATCCTGAACGACAGCGAACCGCTGCGCAAAGGCCTCGAAACCTTGCAGGACCAGCTGGGCAAGGAAACCGGCATCCGCATGACGCATCTGGCAGTGATGCTGGTGTCGGTGCTGACGATGGTGGTCGGTGGCTTCGGTTTCCTGCGGCTGTTCGTGCAGGACCAGGCGCAACGCGCGCAGACCGCCGAGGCGCAACGCCAGGAGGCCGAGCGTCAGGAGCAGGAAGCCAAGCGCGTCAACGACGCCAACCAGGCGGCCATTCTGCGTCTGATGAACGAGCTGCAGTCGGTCGCCGAAGGTGACCTGACGCAGCAGGCCACGGTGACCGAGGACATCACCGGCGCCATCGCCGACTCGGTGAACTACACGGTGGAAGAGCTGCGCTCGCTGGTGGCGCAGGTGCAGGGCACGGCCAGCCGCGTGACGGAAACGACGCAGCAGGTGGAAGCCACGTCGACTGAGCTGCTGGCGGCCTCGACCGAGCAGCTGCGCGAGATCCGCGACACCGGCGAGTCGGTGCTGCAGATGGCCAACCGCATCAACCAGGTGTCTTCGCAGGCGAAGGAGACGGCGCAGGTGGCGCAGCGCTCGCTGCAGGCCGCCGAGTCGGGCCTGTCGGCGGTGCAGAACACCATCGGCGGCATGAACTCGATCCGCGACCAGATCCAGGAAACCTCCAAGCGGATCAAGCGCCTGGGCGAGTCGTCGCAGGAGATCGGCGAAATCACCGAGCTGATCTCGGACATTACCGAGCAGACCAACGTGCTGGCGCTGAATGCAGCCATCCAGGCGGCGTCGGCGGGCGAAGCGGGTCGCGGCTTCTCGGTGGTGGCCGAAGAAGTGCAGCGGCTGGCCGAGCGCTCGGGCGATGCGACGCGCCAGATCGCAGCGCTGGTGAAGACCATTCAGACCGACACGCAAGACGCGGTGGCCGCCATGGAGCGCTCGACGCAAGGCGTGGTCGACGGAGCGCGCCTGTCCGACGCGGCCGGCGCTGCGCTGGCAGACATCGATCGCGTCACGCGTCAACTGGCCGAGCTGATCGAGAACATCTCGACGCAGGCGTCGAGCGAAGCGCAGTCGGCCAACGTGGTGGCGTCGAACATCCAGCACATCTTTGCGGTGACCGAGCAGACCGGCGAGGGCACGCGCTCGACGGCGCAGATGGTGCGCGAGCTGTCGCGCAGCGCTGAGGAACTCAAGCAATCGGTGGCGCGATTCAAGGTCAGCTGATCGAACGGTCCGAATCAACTCCGGGTGGATCGCACATGTCCGCTGCTCGCGACAACGAGGTGACCCACGACCTGAGCGCCTTGGCCTGGGTGCACGACGAGCTGCGTCGCACCCTGGAGGCTGCGCACAAGTCGTTGCGTCGCTATCTGAAGGAAGCCGACACCGCCGGCAACTCCGATGTCGACACCGTCGACCCCGCGATCCTGCGCCACGCGCGCTCGCAGATGCACCAGGGCGCGGGCGCGCTCGAACTGGTCGGGCTGCCCACCGCGGCGTTGATGTTGCGTTCGTCGGAGGCGGCGATCGCTCGCCTGGCCGGGCGCACACGCGGCCTCACCCCGGCGGCCGTCGAGACGATCGAGCGCGGTTCGTTCGCGCTGTTGGACTATCTGGCACGCCTGCTCGCCGGCAAGCTGATTTCGCCGGCTGCGATGTTCCCGCAATACAAGGCGCTGCAGGAATTGGCCGGCGCCGGGCGCATCCATCCGGCGGACCTCTGGACCAAGGACTGGCAGTGGCGCGCGATCGCGGTGGCCGACGCGGCGCCGGCCCGACGTGCCGATGCCGACACGCAATCGCAGCTCGAGGCCGAGACGCTGGCGTTGATGCGTGGCCGCGATGCCGGCGCGGCGCAGCGCATGAGCGATCTGCTGGCCGGCTTGGCCTCCGGCAGCAAGGATCGCCTGGCCTCGCTGTGGCAACTGGCCTCTGCCGTCTACGAAGGCCAGGCCAAGGGCCTGTTGAAACCCGACCTGTACGGCAAGCGGCTCGCCTCCCGCCTGCTGGCGCAGCTGCGCGCCGGCGAAGGTGCCGATCCGTCGGACCGGCTGGCGCAAGACCTGTTGTTCTTCTGTGCGCAGGCCGTGCCCGGCCCCGGCAAGGAGGCCGGACCGCGGCTGGCCGCGGTGCGCAAGGCGTTCGAGCTCAAGCCCACCTCGGCGGTCGACTACGAGAGCGCACGCCTCGGTCGCTTCGACCCGTCGCTGCTGGCGCAGGCGCGCAAGCGGGTGGGCGCGGCGAAGGACGTGTGGTCGGCGGTGGCCGGCGGCGACAACCAGCGCCTGCCGGGGCTCGCCGAGCAGTTTGCGTTGGTCGGCGAGTCTCTGCAGAAGCTCTACCCGGAGGGCGAGGCGCTCGCCAAGTCGCTGTTGCAGTCGGCGGCGCATGCGGTGCACGCCGGCGGCCAGGTCACCCCCGAGCACGCGATGGAGGTGGCCACCGCGCTGCTGTACATCGATGCCTCGCTCGAGGACCAGGATCTCGACCATCCCGAGCTGTCCGGCCGTGTGCTGCGCCTGGCGCAGCGCGTCGATGGCGTGCGGCAGGGGCATTCGCCCGGTGCGCTCGAAGTCTGGATGGAGGATCTCTACCGCCGAGTTTCCGACCGCCAGACGATGGGCAGCGTGGTGCAGGAGTTGCGCGCGTCGCTGTCGGAGATCGAGAAGCACATCGACGAGTTCTTCCGCAACCCCGCGCAGCGCGAGGTGCTGATCTCGGTGCCGGGGCAGCTGTCGTCGATGCGCGGCGTGCTGTCCGTGCTCGGGCAGGACCATGCCTCGCATGCCGTCGTGCGCATGCGCGACGACGTCGATACGCTGATCGCCGCCGAGCCGGGCGATGCCGCACCGCACCAGGCTGCGTTCGAACGCCTGGCCGACAACCTTGGCGCGCTGAGTTTCCTGATCGACATGCTCAGCGTGCAGCCGCAAATGGCGAAGTCGCTGTTCCGCTTCGACACGGGCAGCGGCAACCTCATGTCGGTGATGGATCGCGCCCACCGGCCCTCGGTGTTCGGTTCATTCGACGAACTGCCGTCGCCGGACGAAGGCCTCGCCGAGCAGGCGGGCGCGATCGCCAAGTCGGCGGCCGCCGGTGCCGATGCCGACGAGGTCGCACGCGAACTCGAGCGCCTGGCCCGCCAGGCCGAGGCCGCCGACCAGCGTGGCATCGCCAGCGCTGCCGACAAGGCGCATCGCGCACTCGAAAAGGCCTCCTCCGGCGAGGAGCGCAAGGAAGCACTGGCACAGGCCGCGCAGGTGATGAACGAGCTGGCCAAGCCGCGTGTCGAGGCGCAGCCCAGCCGGCCCGCTCCGCTGAAGCCGCTGCAGCCAGCGACGCCGGTGGCGCCCGCAGCACCGGTGGTCGCTGCGCAGACCGGCCTCGAGGACGACGCGGAGATGCGCGAGATCTTCCTCGAGGAAGCGCGCGAAGTGATGCAGACCGCGCGCGACGCCCTCGCGCAGTTGGCGAAGAACCCCAGCGATGCCGGCGAGATGACGTCGGTGAGGCGCGCATTCCACACCCTGAAGGGCAGCTCGCGCATGGTCGGGCTGAAGGACTTCGGCGAAGCCGCTTGGGGCTGCGAGCAGCTGTACAACGCGCGACTCGCCGATGGCGGCCCGGCCGATACCGACCTGCTCGGCTTCAGCAACGACGCACTCGACTACCTCGGCCGCTGGATCGACGCGGTGGCCGCAGGCAACACCGCGGGATTCCAGCATCGCACCGTCGGCCGCGCCGCCGACGCCCTGCGCAACGAGCGCCGCCGCATTCCGATCAGCGACGCTGCAGTCAGCGAACAGGCCGCGCCGACGCTTGCGGCGCAGCCAGCGCCTGCCAAGGCCGTGGCGCCCGCCAAGCTGGCCGTGCCGCCGGCCGCGCCCGCGGCGCAGGTGGCGACGCCGGTGGTGCCGCCGCCGTTGCCCAAGGTGGCGGAGCCGCCGGCGCAGGTGCCGACGCTCGCGGTACCCGAGGTGTCGGTGGACCTCGACTTCGGCGCCGACGTGGCGTCCGTGCCGACCGAGATCCTGACGCTGTCCGGCATGCCGACCGAGGCAATGCCCGTCGGCGAGACCGTCGAGGCGCCGCCGCTCAAGCCGGAGGCCGTCGAACTCATCGCGCTCGATCTGCCCGAGGTCGAGGCCGAGCCGATGGCTCCGCGCGACGTGTCGGTGGCGCCGGAGACTCAGCCCGATGCGCTGCAGACGATGCCCGCCGCGCTGGGGCCCTTCATCGACTCCGAGACCGGCCGCCTGCACGAGGAGCCGGCACTGAGTCGCCGCGTCGAGCTCGACATTGCGCCGGAGGCGCCGGGCGTGGCCGCGCTGAGCGATGCAGACCAGATCAAGGTGATCGGCTCGCTGCGCATCCCGATTCCGCTGTTCAACATCTTCCTCAACGAGGCCGACGAGCACTCGCGCCGGTTGGTCACGGAGCTCGCCGAGTGGTCGCACGAGCTGCAGCGGCCGGTCGGCGAGAGCACGGTCGCGCATGCGCACTCACTGGCGGGCAACTGCGCGACCGTCGGCTACACCGACCTGTCGAACCTGGCGCGCTCGCTCGAGCACGCGCTGGCCCGCGCCAACGCGCGCGGCTACGGCATCGCCGAGGAAGCGCAGCTGTTCGCCGCTGCGGCCGAGGAGATCCGCCGCCTGCTGCACCAGTTCGCGGCTGGCTTCCTCAAGTCGCCCGATCCCGACCTGCTGCGTTTCCTGATCGAGCACGAGCACTTCGTGGTGCCGGCGCCGCCGTCAGCCGCCGCGGCACCCGTGATGGAGCGCAAGCCGCCATCCGATTTCGCGCCGATCGCGCCGCTGCACCGCTTCACCGAGTTCGGGGGCACCGAGCTGCGCTCGCTGGCCGACCTGCCGACGGCGGGGCCGCGCGACCCCGCCCTGATGCCGGCAGCGGCACGCCCCGACGCGCTGGATGACGGGGACGACATCGACGCCGTCGATGCCGTCGATCCCGAGCTGTTCCCGATCTTCGAGGAAGAAGGCCAGGAGCTGATTCCGCAACTGCAGTCCCGCATGCGCGAGTGGATGCGCCGGCCCACCGAGGCCGCTGCGGCATCGGCCTGCATGCGCACGCTGCACACGCTCAAGGGTGGCGCGCGGCTGGCCGGCGCGATGCGCCTGGGCGAGATGGCGCATCGCCTCGAAACGGCGATCGAGCACCTGATCGGTCGTGGCCACGCCAACGCGGCCGACGTCGAGCGCCTGGTCGGTCGCGTCGATGCGATCGAGACGCGCTTCGAGATGCTGCGTCGTGGAGAGGTCGATCACTCGCAGCCGATGGCCCTGGAGCCGGCGCAACCCGTTCAGACCCCCGAGGTGCCGAAGGTGCCGACGGTGATGGCGCCGCTGGTCGCGATGCCCGACGTCGCGCTGCAGCCTGCCGCACCGGTGCAGTCTGCACCGTCGGTGCCATCGACTCCGCCGGTGACTGCGCAGCAAGCGCAGCCAAGCATCGCTGTTGCAACGCCGGTGGCACATCCCACGCCTGTAGCAGCGTCGATCGACTGGGGCCGCTTCGCACCCGCGTCGGGCGCCGCCGCGAGCACGCCGATCGACCCGACGATGGCGGCCGCCAACAGCCAGTCGGCCGTGCGCGTGCGTTCGCAGCTGCTCGATCGCCTGGTCAGCCACGCCGGCGAGGTATCGATCACGCGCTCGCGCATCGAATCGGACGTCGCGCAGCTGAAGTCCGCGCTCGGCGACCTGACCGAGAACCTGGAGCGCCTGCGCCGGCAACTGCGCGACATCGAGCTGCAGGCCGAGACGCAGATCAGCTCGCGCATGGAGGCTGCCAAGGCGTCGTCGCAGGCGTTCGACCCGCTCGAGATGGACCGTTTCACGCGGTTCCAGGAACTCACGCGCATGATGGCGGAGTCGGTCAACGACGTTGCCACCGTGCAGCGCGGCCTGCAGCGCACGCTGCAATCGACCGAGGACGAGCTTGCGGCGCAGGCGCGCCTGACGCGCGACCTGCAGGACGACCTGCTGCGGACGCGCATGGTCGAGTTCGAGAGCATGTCGGAGCGCCTGTACCGCCTGGTGCGGCAGGCTGCGAAGGAGACTGCCAAGCAGGTGCGCCTCGACATCGTCGGCGGCGCGATCGAAATCGACCGCGGCGTGCTCGACCGCATGACTGGCACGTTCGAGCACCTGCTGCGCAATTGCGTCACGCACGGCATCGAATCACCGGCCGCGCGCGCCGCGGCGAGCAAGGACCCGACCGGCGCGATCGTCATCACGGTCATGCAGGAAGGCAACGAAGTCTCGGTGGAGTTCCGCGACGACGGCGCTGGCCTGAACCTGCCGCGCATCCGCGAGAAAGGCCGTGCGATGGGCCTGATCGCCGCCGGCGCCAGCCCCACCGATGCCGAGCTCGCGAACCTGATCTTCACGCCGGGCTTCTCGACCGCTGAGGCGGTGACCGGGCTTGCCGGCCGCGGCGTCGGCATGGACGTCGTGCGGGCCGACGTCAACGCGATGGGTGGCCGCATCGAGACCGCCACTGCCGCCGGCCGTGGCACCAGCTTCCGCCTGGTGCTGCCGCTGACCACCGCGGTGACGCAGGTGGTGATGCTGCGCTGTGGCGACCTGAAGGTCGCCGTGCCGTCGACGCTGGTGGAGATCGTCAAGCGCTCGCCGCAAGCCGAGCTCGCAACGGCGTATGCCACCAGCGCGTTCCGCATCGACGACCGCAGCCTGCCGTTCTTCTGGCTCGGCGCGCTGTTGCAGGCCAACGCGCGCGGCACGCCGGGTGCGCGCTCGCAACCGGTGGTGATCATCCGCTCGGCCGCCCAACGCATCGCGCTGCACGTCGACGAAGTGCTGGGCAACCAGGAAGTGGTGGTCAAGAACCTGGGACCGCAACTGGCGCGGCTGCCGGGCCTGGCCGGCATGACGCTGCTGCCTTCCGGCGAGCCCGCGCTGATCTACAACCCGGTGGCCCTGGCCACGCTGTACGGCGAATCGGCGTGGGCAATGACCCGGGCCGCCATCGCCACGCCCGAGGCGCCGGTGCTCGAGGACAGCGCCGAGCCGCAGGCACCGCTGGTGCTGGTGGTCGACGACTCGCTCACGGTGCGCCGAGTCACGCAGCGCCTGCTGCAGCGCGAGGGCTACCGCGTGACGCTCGCCAAGGACGGGCTCGAGGGTCTCGAAAAGCTCAACGAGGAGCGTCCGGCGGTGCTGCTGTCGGACATCGAGATGCCGCGCATGGACGGCTTCGACCTCGTGCGCAACCTGCGCGCCGACCCCAAGCTGGCCGACCTGCCGGTGATCATGATCACCTCGCGGATCGCCCAGAAGCACAGGGACTACGCCGCCGAGCTCGGCGTCGACCACTACCTGGGCAAGCCGTACTCGGAGGAAGACCTGCTGTCGCTGGTGGCCCGCTACGCCAGGGCCGCAGCCAACGCCTGAGGGCGCTTCGGCGACCGCGGCCGCGCGCACACCATGGCCGGCACGCCCCACGTCGCGGACCATCTGGCTGACCTGACGGGTTTTCGCGACCGCGACGTGCTCGACACCACGCTGGTGGGGGTGCTGCGCGATCTGCTCAAGCCGTTGGCGCTGACAGTGTGCCACCGCGTCGGCGACGATGACCAGCCGCGCTGGCTGGTGCGCGCGCGGCTGGCCGAGGGCGACATCGCGGCCAGCGCCGACTCGGTGTGGGCCGAGCTCGACGAGCTACCCAGGCTCGAAGCCTTTCCGGCACGCCTGGAATGCCTGCGCAAGCAGGAGCCCGTCGAAGTGCCGGGCGCCACGCACCTCACCTGCTTCCCACTGCTGACCGATCTCGACGCCGTCGGCGTGCTGGAGATCGAGAGCCGCACCGACCTCGACGCCGACCAGTTGCGCACCGTGAGCAGCATGCTGCGCGTATATCGCAACGTGCAGGGCCTGCTCGACTACAGCGAGCGCGACATGCTGACCGGTCTGCTCAACCGCAAGACCTTCGACGACGCGTTCTACAAGACCTGTACCTTCGCGGCCGAGGGTCAGGTGCTGGCCGAAGCGCGCCGCGAACCGCACCGCTGCACACGGGCCTACCTCGGCATCATCGACATCGACCATTTCAAGCAGGTCAACGATCGCCACGGCCACCTGATCGGCGACGAGGTGCTGCTGCTCCTGTCGCGCCTGATGCGCGCGAGCTTCCGCTTCCACGACCGGCTGTATCGCTTCGGTGGCGAGGAGTTCGTGGTGCTGCTTCGATGCGCCACCGACGGGCACGCGAGGCGGGCCTTCGAGCGCCTGCGGGCCGCCACTGAAGCCTACGCGTTCCCGCAGGTCGGCCACATCACGGTCTCGATCGGCTTCACCGACGTGCGCCCGGGTGACAACCCGAACATGGCGTTCGAGCGCGCCGACAAGGCGGTGTATTGGGCCAAGTCGCACGGCCGCAACCAGGTGGCCGAGCACGCGGCGCTGGTCGCGCGCGGCGAGCTGTCCGAAGGCCAGAAGACGGGCGACGTCGAGTTGTTCTGACCCCCCGCAGGCGGGAGGCCTCGCGCGTCCGCCTTGGCTACCATGGCGGTCAAGGATCCGGTGCCCTGCGCCACCGGTCGTCTGCGACAAGACCATGCCCGCTTCCTCCGCCCAACGGCATTGGCGCCGCCTCGTGTCCGGCGCGGCGGCGGCGTTGTGGCTGGCCCTGGCGATACCACTGCCGGTGTCGGCCGACGAGCCGGTGGCCGCGGCTGCGCAGGCTGCGCCCGACGAAGCGCAGATCAGCGACTTCGAGTGGTTCGATGGCGCCCGCGGTCGGCCGGTGCCGGTGCGCCTGTACTGGCCGGCCCAAGCGGGCGCCGGTGTTGCGGTGCCACTGGTGGTGTTCTCGCACGGCATCGGCGGCTCCCGCTTCGGCTACAGCTACCTGGGCAAGCACTTCGCCAGCCACGGCATCGCGAGTCTGCACGTGCAGCACGTCGGCAGCGATCGGCAGCTGTGGTTCGGCAACCCGTTCGGCGTGGTCGGCCGCCTGTGGGATGCCGCCAGCGAGAACGAGGCGATCCAGCGGGTGCGCGACCTGCGCTTCGCACTCGACGAGCTGCTCGAGCGCAGTGCCTACGGCGAACGCATCGACCGCGCGCGAATCGCGGCGGCGGGGCATTCGTACGGTGCCAATACCGTGATGCTGGCTGCGGGCGCGACGCTGCAACGCGACGGCCACAGCGTGGATTTCCGCGATCCGCGCATCCGTGCGGCGCTGCTGATCTCGGCGCCGCCGTTCTACGGCGAATCGGCGCTCGACCGCATTCTCGGCCCGATCACGCTGCCGACGCTGCACGTCACGGCCACCGAAGACGTCATTCGCGTGCCGGGCTACTACTCGGCACCCGACGACCGCCTGGCGGTGTTCGACGCGGCCGGCAGCCGCGTCAAGGCGCTGGCCGTGTTCGAGGGCGGCTCGCACAGCATCTTCACCGACCGCACCACCAGCGGCGGCGTGCTGCTCAACCCGCGAATCAAGAGCGCGACGCAGGAGCTCACGCTGGCGTTCCTGCGCAGCGTGTTCGACGCGCAGGACGATGCGATGCGCGAGTGGCCCGCCAGGTACGGCGCGCTCATTGCGCGCTTCGTGCGCGTCGGTCCTTGACGGCCCCGTAGCGGGCCAGCGTCGCGGCGCGCGCCGCAGCGTGCTCGACGATCGGCAGCGGATAGTCGCGCCCAAGGGCCACCCCCGCGTGGGCCAGATCGGCGGGCCGCGCGCGCCAGGGCGCGTGGATCAGCGCGTCGGGCAGCGTCGCCAGCTCGGGCAAGTAGCGTCGGATGAAGGCACCGGAGGGATCGAACTTCTCGCTCTGCGTCACCGGATTGAAGATGCGGAAGTACGGCTGCGCGTCGCAGCCGGTCGAGGCGGCCCACTGCCAGCCGCCGTTGTTGGCGGCGAGGTCGAAATCGTTCAGCTTCTCGGCGAAGTACGCCTCGCCGCGACGCCAGTCGAGCCCGAGGTGCTTGCACAGGAAGCTGGCGCACACCATGCGCAGTCGGTTGTGCATGTATCCGGTCTGGTTGAGCTGATGCATCGCGGCATCGACCAACGGATACCCGGTGCGCCCGCCACACCAGGCCGCGAAGTGGGCCTCGGCCTGGCGTCCATGCTCCCAGCGCAGCGCGTCGAACTCGGACTTGAACGCGTGGCCCACGACGTGCGGATGGTGGTGCAGGATCTGATGGAAGAACTCGCGCCAGATCAGCTCCGACAACCACACCTGCGCGCCGGGCGAGCCGCTCTGCGTGCGCTGCCACGCCTCGCGCGCGACCTGGCGCACCGACAGCGTGCCGAAGCGAAGGTGCACGCCGAGATAGCTCGGCCCCTTGATCGACGGATAGTCGCGCGAGCGCGCGTAGGCGTCGATGCGTTCGGCGAACTCGGCCCACATGCGTTGCGCACCGGGCTCCCCGCTCGGCAGGCGCAAGGCGTGCAGGTTGCTGGCCTCGAAGCCGATCTCCGACAACGCCGGCACGCCGCCATCGGACGGGTCGGGCGGCGGCACCAGCGCGTCGGCCCGCTCGGCGATGGTCCGCTCGGCGAGCGCATGCTCATCGAGCTGGCGCAGCCAGGCGTTCTTGTACGGCGTGAACACCGTGTATGGCGTGCGCGCCGCGCTCAGGACGTCGTCGCGCTCGAACACCACGTGGTCCTTGCTGGTGTGCAGCGCCACACCGTGCGCGGCCAGTTCGCCGCGGGCCCGCGCGTCGCGCTCGATCGCATACGGATCGTCGTCGTGGCTGGCGTAGACCGCCTGCACGCCCAACTGCCGCGCCAGCGCCACGACCTGCTGCACCGCCTCACCGTGGCGCACCAGCAGCCGCACGCCGGGTGCGCCCGCGCGCTGCGCCAGCGCGCCGAGATCGGTGTCGAGTCCGACGAGGGCGTCGCGGATGAACTCGACGCGGCGATCGATGCGCGGCAGCGCATCGAGAATGGTGCGGTCGAACACGAACGCGCACCAGACTCGCCGTGCCGCGTGCAGCGCGTGGTGCAGCGCCGTGTTGTCGCGCACGCGCAAGTCGCGTCGCAACCACACCAGGGCGGCGGCCAGGGGCTTGTCGGACATCGTGTGCGCGTCCAGCGGCGCGCCGTGGCAGTGTGCCGCCAAAACTTGGCGGGGCCCGTGCGCCCGGGGTAAAGCGCGTCTTGGCCGGTGCTGGGCGGGCATAGAATCTGCTCATGGCCACGAGCCGCATCGACCTGACGAACCAGTTCTTGATCGCCATGCCGGGCATGGAGGGCGACACGTTCGCAGGCACGGTGGTTTACCTGTGCGAGCACACCGAGAAAGGTGCGCTCGGTCTGGTCATCAACAAGCCGATCGACATCAAGCTGCGCAACCTGTTCGAGAAGGTCGAGCTGTCGCTCGATCGCAAGGACCTGGCCGAGCAGCCGGTGTACTTCGGCGGCCCGGTGCAGACCGAGCGCGGCTTCGTGCTGCACGAGCGCCTCGGCGAGGAGAGCCCGTACACGTCGACGCTCGCGATCCCCGGCGGCCTCGAGATGACCACCAGCAAAGACGTGCTGGAGGCGATGTCCAACGGCGCCGGCCCGCGGCGCGTGCTGGTGACGCTCGGCTACAGCGGTTGGAGCGCCGGTCAGCTCGAGGACGAGATCGGTCGCAATGCTTGGCTGAACGTCAACGCCTCGCCCGAAGTCATCTTCGAGACGCCGATCGAGCAACGCTACGACAAGGCGCTGTCGCTGCTGGGCATCGACCCGCGCATGCTGAGCCAGGAGGCCGGTCACGCATGAGCGCCGCAGCGCCCGTGCGATGCCGATCTCCCCTCTCGTTTCTGGCTTTCGACTTCGGCACCCGAAGGGTGGGCGTGGCGGTCGGCAACTCCATGCTCAGACAGGCGCAACCGCTGGTCACGCTGTCGGCGCTGGGCGACGCGCGCTTCGCCGCCATCAAGCGGCTGGTGGACGAGT
This sequence comes from Burkholderiaceae bacterium, assembly GCA_035499355.1. Classification (GTDB taxonomy): domain Bacteria; phylum Pseudomonadota; class Gammaproteobacteria; order Burkholderiales; family Burkholderiaceae_C; genus JAEUPI01. The sequence continues at coordinate 17,025 of DATJYZ010000339.1, forward strand.
GGGGGCCCGATGCGCTCGTGGTCGGCGTGCCGGTGCACCCGGACGGCGCGCCGCACGACAACACGCGGCGCGCGAAGGCTTTCGCGCGCCAACTGCAGGGTCGCTTCCGCCTGCCGGTGCACGAAGTCGACGAGCGCTACACGACGACCGAGGCGATGGCGCGCGGCGCCGCGGACGTCGACGCTGCAGCCGCGGCGCTGATCCTCGAGCAGTATCTTCATGGGCGATCATGAGCTCCCACGCATGAGCACGCTCAGCCTCGACGCCGAAGCGCTGTACGCCGAGTTGCTCGGTGGCGTGCGCAGGCTGGTGCAGCCGCACACCGCGCTGGTGGGCATCTGGTCTGGTGGCGCCTGGCTGGCCGAGCGCCTGCATGCCGATCTGCGGCGCCCGGGGCATCACGGCGTGATCACCAGCGCCCTGCACCGCGACGACTACAGTGCGCGCGGCCTGGCCGGCGGTGGCGATGCAACGCGGCTGCCGTTCGCGATCGACGATGCGCACATCCTGCTGATCGACGACGTGCTGTTCACCGGCCGCACCGTGCGTGCAGTGATCAACGAGCTGTACGACTTCGGACGCCCGCGCACGGTCGATCTCGCGGTGCTGGTCGATCGCGGCGGGCGCGAGCTGCCGATCCAGGCGTCGTTCGCGGCGGCGAAGGTCGCGCTGCCGGCTGCGCAGCGCCTGACGCTGGCGCGCCACCCCGACGGGCGCTTCGCGTTCTCGCTGCGCGAGAAGAAAGACTGACCATGCTGTCGCGCCGCAACCCGCAGCTCAACGCGCACGGCGAGTTGATCCACCTGTTGTCGATCGAGGGCCTGCCGCGCGAGGTGCTGACGCACATCCTCGACACCGCGGGCACGTTTCTGTCGGTCAACGACCGCGAGGTGAAGAAGGTGCCGCTGCTGCGCGGCAAGAGCGTGTTCAACCTGTTCTTCGAGAACAGCACGCGCACCCGCACGACGTTCGAGATCGCGGCCAAGCGCCTGTCGGCCGACGTGATCAACCTCGACATCGCGCGCTCGTCCACCGCCAAGGGCGAATCGCTGCTCGACACGATCGCGAATCTCTCGGCGATGCATGCCGACATGTTCGTCGTGCGCCACAGCGAGTCGGGCGCGCCGCACCTGATCGCGCGCCACTGCGCGCCGCACGTGCACGTGGTCAACGCCGGCGACGGCCGTCACGCGCACCCGACGCAGGGGCTGCTCGACATGTACGCGATCCGCCACTACAAGCGCGACTTCACGCAGCTCACCGTGGCGATCGTCGGCGACATCGTGCACTCGCGCGTGGCGCGCTCCGACATCCACGCCCTGACCACGCTCGGTGTGCCCGAGGTGCGCGTGGTCGGCCCGCGCACGCTGGTGCCGGGCGACCTGCGCGCAATGGGCGTGCGCGTCTGCCACGACATGACCGAAGGCATCAAGGATGCCGACGTGATCGTCATGCTGCGCCTGCAGAACGAGCGCATGAGCGGCGCGATGCTGCCATCGGCGGCCGAGTTCGCCAAGACCTTCGGCCTCACGCCCGAGAAGCTCGCACTGGCCAGGCCCGACGCGATCGTGATGCACCCCGGGCCGATCAACCGCGGCGTCGAGATCGACTCCAGCGTCGCCGATGGCCGCGCCAGCGTCATCCTGCCGCAGGTGACCTTCGGCATCGCGGTGCGCATGGCCGTGATGTCGATCATCGCGGGCAACGAAGCATGAAGGCCCCGGCCCCGAAGCGGCCTGGCCGCCGCCTCCCCCTCGAGGGGGCGCCGCCAGCGGCCCGGCAGAGCCGGATCCGCGGCGTCCACTTGGATGACGAGCGTTGCCTGCCATGAAGCTCCTGATCGACAACGGCCGCGTGATCGACCCGGTGAGCGGGCGCGACGAGCACGCCGACGTCGCCATCGCGCAGGGGCGCATCGTCGCGATCGGGCGCGCGCTCGATTTCGATGCCGAGCGCCGCGTCGACGCGGCGGGCTGCGTCGTGATGCCGGGCCTGATCGACCTCGCGGTGCGGCTGCGCGAGCCCGGGCACGAGCACGAGGGCATGCTGCGCAGCGAATTGAAGGCCGCAGCGGCCGGCGGCGTCACCAGCGTCGTCTGTCCGCCCGACACCGACCCGCCGCTCGATGAGTCGGGCTTGGTCGAGATGCTGAAGTTCCGCGCCCGTCAGCAGTCGTCGTGCCGGCTGTTCCCGCTCGGGGCCCTGACGCGCGGGCTGAAGGGCGACGCGCTGACCGAGATGGCGCACTTGAGCGAGGCCGGATGCGTCGGCTTCTCGCAGGCCGACCACCCGGTGCGCGACACCAACCTGCTGATGCGCGCGCTGCAGTACGCGGCGACCTTCGGCCACACCGTGTGGCTGCGACCCCAGGACGCGTGGCTGTCCGGCGGAGTCGCAGCCAGCGGCGCGGTGGCCACGCGGCTGGGCCTCGGCAGCGTGCCGGTGGCGGCCGAGACGGTGGCGCTGCACACGATCGTCGAGCTGACTCGCGCCACCGGCGCGCGCGTGCACCTGTGCCGCTTGAGCAGCGCGGCCGGCGTCGAGCTGGTGCGGCGCGCCAAGGCCGAAGGGCTGCCGGTCAGCGCCGACGTCAACGTGCATTCGCTGCACCTGACCGACGTCGATATCGGCTACTTCAATGCCGACATGCGGCTGAACCCGCCGCTGCGCCAGCAGGCCGACCGCGCCGCGCTGCGCCGCGCGCTGGCCGACGGCACGATCGACGCGCTGGTGTCCGACCACAACCCGGTCGCCGACGACGCCAAGAACCTGCCATTCGCAGAGGCCGAGCCGGGCGCGAGCGCCGTCGAGCTGTTGTTGAGCCTTGCGCTCAAGTGGGGCCAGGACGATCGCATCGACTTGCCGCGCACGCTGGCGCGTGTCACCAGCGACCCGGCGCGCGTGCTCGGGTCCAGCCTCGGTGCGCTGGCCGATAGCGCGGGACGCTTGGTGGTCGGCGGTGTGGCCGACGTCTGCGTATTCGACCCGGCGCTGACCTGGCAGGTATCGCGCGACGTGCTCATCAGCCAGGGCAAGCACACGCCGTTCGACTTCGCCGCCACCGGCACCGCGCTGCCGGGACGCGTGCGGGCCACGGTGCTGGGTGGCAGCCTCTCGCACGAATCCGCGCCGGCATGAGCGCGCCCGGCGGCGTCGAAGCGCGCGGCCGGTCGCGCTGTGCGGCGAGTGGCCCGGTCGGGCCGCGAGGCTGACCGCCGTGCGGGCATTCGTGGCCGTCTGGCGGTTGCTGCGCGTGGTGGTGCACGTGCTGCACGGTGTGGCGGTCGTCGCGTTGCGCTTCCCTTGGCTCGACACCGCGGGCCGTCAGCAGCGCATCGGCTGGTGGTCGCGTGGCCTGCTGCGCGCGATCGGGGTGCGGCTGATCCACGAGGGGGCCTTTCGCCCCGGCGCCAACCTGCTGGTGGCCAACCACGTTTCATGGCTCGACATCGCGGCGGTGCACGCGGTGTGCCCGCGCGCGCGCTTCGTGTCGAAGGCCGACGTGCGCCACTGGCCGCTGCTGGGCTGGCTGATCGCCAGCGTCGGCACGCTGTTCATCGAGCGCGAGCGCAAGCGCGACGCGCTGCGCGTGGTGCATCAGGTCGCCGACTCGCTGCGCGCGGGCGAGGTGGTGGCGGTGTTTCCGGAAGGCACCACCGGAGACGGGCGCACCTTGCTGCCGTTTCACGCCAACCTGCTGCAGGCGGCCATTGCGGCCGAGGCGCCGGTGCAGCCGGTGGCATTGCGCTACAGCGAGCCGGGGCTCGACTGGAGCCCCGCGGTCTGCTGGCTCGGCACGACCACGCTGGTGTCCAGCGTGTGGGCCATCGCCCGCGCGCGGGGCGTGCAGGTGAGGGTCAGCGCCCTGACCGCGCGTGGCAGCGCGCATGCCGATCGCCGCGCGCTGGCGCAACGGCTGCACCAGGACATCGCCCAGGCGCTCGATCTGCCGATCGCAGCGCCGAGCGCCGCAGCCGAGGTGGCGAGTGCCGCCTGACGACCGCCCGCGTCAGGCCTTGCCCTGGCTGGCCACCGCGGCGGCCGCCTCGGCCACCGCGTCGGCGTCGCCGAGGTAGCGCCGCGACAGCGGCTTGAGCGACGCGTCGAGCTCATAGACGAGCGGGATGCCGTTGGGGATGTTGAGCCCCACGATGTCGGCGTCGCTGATGCCATCGAGGTATTTCACCAGCGCACGCATCGAGTTGCCGTGCGCGGCCACCAGCACGCGTCGGCCGGCGCGCAGTGCCGGCGCCAGCGTGTCGTTCCAGCACGGCAGCACGCGCGCCACCGTGTCCTTGAGGCACTCGGTCAGCGGCACCTCGCCGGGTTTGAGTGCCGCGTAGCGCGGATCGCCGCGTTCGCTGCGCGGGTCGCCGGCCGCCAGCGGCGGCGGCGGCGTGTCGTAGCTGCGGCGCCAGACCAGCACCTGGTCGTCGCCGTACTGGCGCGCAGTCTCGGCCTTGTTCAAGCCCTGCAGCGCGCCGTAGTGGCGCTCGTTGAGACGCCAGTCGTTGCGCACCGGCAGCCAGGTGCGGTCCATCGCATCGAGCGCGTGCCACAAGGTCCAGATGGCGCGCTTGAGCACCGAGGTGTGGGCAACGTCGAACTCGATGCCTTCGCGCCCGAGCAGCGCACCGGCGTCGCGCGCCTGCCGCACCCCGGCGTCGGTGAGGCCGACGTCGGTCCAGCCGGTGAAGCGGTTCTCCAGGTTCCAGGTGGATTCACCGTGGCGCAGCAGCACGAGTGTGGGCATGGACGATCGGGACCTCGACGCAGGGGCGCGAATTCTATAATTCGCGCCCCTTTCAAACCGACGGCCCCGTGGCCGCCGCGCATGAACAACCTGATGCAGTTCGCGCTCGAGAACTGGGTGCTGATCCTGGCGGCGCTGACCTCCGGCACGCTGCTGCTGTTGCCCGCGCTCGGCAAGCAAGGCGGTGGTGCCTCGGTGGGCACTGCCGAGGCGGTGCGCCTGATCAACCGCGAGAAGGCGGTGCTGATCGACGTCAGCGAGCCCGAGGAGTTCGCCCAGGGCCACGCAGCCGGCGCGCGCAACGTGCCGCTGAACGCCTTGCAAGGCGCCAAGGAGTTGCCGAGCAACAAGCAGCTGCCGCTGGTGCTGATGTGCAGCACCGGTGCGCGCGCGGCGCGCGCCGCCGGCGAGTTGCGCAAGCTCGGCCACGAGCGGGCCATTGCGCTGGCCGGTGGCCTGAAGGCCTGGCGCGACGCCAACCTGCCGCTGGAGAAGTCCGCCGCGGCGTGACCGCCGTCATGACCCGGCGCCAGCCGGGTCATGCGCCGTTGGCGACAATGGCGCCTTTGTCGTTGGGCAGGCCCTCGCAGAGGCCTCGAGTGAATGAAGCCAGTGCGCATGTACACCACGCAGGTGTGCCCCTTTTGCATCCGGGCCAAGGCGCTGCTGCGCCAGCGCGGCGTGGCGCAGATCGACGAGGTGCGCGTCGACCTCGAACCGGCGCAACGCCTGCGCATGATGGAACTCACCGGCCGTCGCACGGTGCCGCAGATCTTCATCGGCGACACCCATATCGGCGGCTGCGAGGAGCTGATGGCGCTCGACCAGCGCGGCGGCCTGATGCCGCTGCTGGGCGGCGGCTGAGGCGGCCGCCTCGGCGATAATCGCGCCCCAGCCCGGACCCTTGCAACGGCCCGCCACGTCTGCGGGCCGTTTCGTTTCATTCCCCGAAAGCCTTGCCATGGCCGAAGCCAACAACGCTCCCGTGTTCCAGATCCAGCGCGTCTACCTGAAGGACCTGTCGCTGGAGCAGCCCAACTCGCCGCAGATCCTGCTGGAGCAGCAGCAGCCGCAGGTCGACATCAACCTGGCGCTGTCGGCCGAAGGCATCAGCGAGGGCACGTACGAAGTCTGCGTCACCGCCACCGTGACCACCAAGGTGGCCGACCGCACGCTGTTCCTGGTGGAGGCCAAGCAGGCCGGCATCTTCGAGATTCGCAACCTGCCGCAAGAGCAGGTGCAGGGCGTGGTCAGCGTGGTGTGCCCGCAGATCCTCTATCCGTACCTGCGCGCCATCGTGTCCGACGTCTGCACGCGCGCGGGATTCCCGCCGATCCTGCTGACCGAGGTCAACTTCCAGGCCATGTACGAAGCCCAGCAGGCGCAGGCGGCGAAGGGCAATGGCGGCAACGGCAGCGGGCTGATCACGACCGCCACCTGACACCGCGACCGGCCATGCGCATCGGCGTGCTCGGCGCAGGCGCGTGGGGCACCGCGCTGGCCATCCACGCGGCGGCAGGCAACGAAGTGATGCTGTGGCTGCGCGATGACGCTCAGCTGCAGCGTCTGCGGGCGACGCGCTGCAACGAGCGCTACTTGCCCGAGGTACGGATCCCGGATGGCGTCGCGTTGAGTGGCCGGCGCGACGAGGCGTTGTCGTTCGCCCGCGGCGGGCTGACGATCGTGGCCACCCCGATGTCGGGCCTGCGCGAGCAGCTGGCGGTGTTGCCTGCCGGCGAGCCGGTGCTGTGGCTGAGCAAAGGCTTCGAGCAGACCAGCGGCGCGCTCGGCCATGAGATCGCCCGTGAGTTGCGTGGCGCCGCGCCCTGCGGCGTGGTCTCGGGGCCGAGCTTCGCGCTCGAGGTCGCGCGCGGACAGCCCACCGCGCTGGTGGCCGCCAGCACCGACCCCGAGCTCGTCGCGCGTGCCGTCGGCGCGCTGCACGGGCCGACGCTGCGGATGTACGCCAGCGACGATCCCATCGGGGTCGAGGTCGGCGGCGCGGTCAAGAACGTGCTGGCGATCGCCACCGGCATCGCCGACGCGCTGGCGCTCGGCTTGAACGCACGCGCGGCGCTCATCACGCGCGGCCTGGCGGAGATGACGCGGCTCGGCGTGGCACTGGGCGCCAAGGCAGAGACCTTCATGGGCCTGTCCGGCCTGGGCGACCTGGTGCTCACCGCCACCGGCGATCTGTCGCGCAACCGCCAGGTCGGCATCGCGCTCGGGCAGGGCCGCGCGCTGCCACGGATCCTGGCGCAACTCGGCCACGTCGCGGAAGGCGTGGCGAGCGCGCCGATGGTGCTGGCGCGGGCGCGCGCGCTCGGCATCGAGATGCCGCTGTGCGAAGCCGTCGACCAGGTGATCGCCGGCCACGTCACGCCGCGCGAGGCGCTCGAGCAATTGATGACGAGGGTGGCGCGCAGCGAGTCGTGACGGCCCGCGCGCGAGGTGCGGTGCAGGTGCACCTCGCCGAGCGGTGCGAAGGCGCGAAGCGCCAGGCCAGCGTCAACGCCGCGTGCCTCAGACGGCGCCCTCGTAGTGCAATTGCCGCCAGGCCTCGAACACGGCGACCGCGACCGCGTTGCTGAGGTTGAGGCTGCGCTGCCCGGGACGCATCGGCAGGCGCACCTGATGCGCGCTGGCCAGCGCGTCGCGCAGCGCGCCGGGCAGCCCTTGCGACTCGCCGCCGAACACCAACCAGTCGCCGCGCGCGAACCGTTGTGCCTGCAGCAGCGACCCGGCCCGCGCGCTGAAGGCGAACACGTGCGGCAGCGAACCGCGGGCGACGTCGAGCCATGCCAACCACGAACGATGCCGCACGACATTGGCGAACTCGTGATAGTCGAGGCCGGCACGCCGCAGCAACTTGTCGTCCATCGAGAAGCCGAGCGGCTCGACCAGGTGCAGCTCGCACCCGCTGTTGGCGGCCAGTCGGATCACGTTGCCCGTGTTGGGCGGGATCTCCGGCTCGACCAGCACGATGCGCAGCAGCGGCTGCGTGACGCTCATGGGTCACCCAGCGGCGTGCGTGCCACCACCCACACCTCGACGCTGGCCGCGCCGGCGCGCACCAGGGCCAGCGCGGCCGCGTGCGCCGTGGCGCCGGTCGTCAGCACGTCGTCGACGAGCGCGACACGCTGATCCTGCAGCCCGGCGCGGTCGCGCGGCGCGACCCAGAAGGCATCGCGCGTCCCGCCCTGAGCGGATCCGGCGACCGACGATGCGAACGTCATCGGCTCAATATACTGGCCGCATGCCTGCCGGCGAATCGCCCACCACACCGCACACCGAGTTTGACGACGCCGCGGCGCGGCGTCTGCGGGCGCGGTTGGCGCGTGCGGCGCAGCCGCCGTGGTTGCACGTCGAGGTCGCCCGTCGCATGGCCGAGCGGCTGCCGATCATTCGGCAACCCCCGCAGCGCTGGCTCGACTGGTGGGCGCACGTCGGCGGCGGTGCGTCGGCGGTGCGCGCGGCCTATCCGCAGGCCCACCGCACGGCGGTCGAACCCGATGACCTGTTCCGGGCCCGCAGCGTCGCGCAGCTGCCGCCGTGGTGGTCGCGGCGCCGCTGGGGTCCGCAGGCCGAGGCGGTGCAGCTGCAAGGCAGCGTGCAGGCGGCCGGCGCCGACATGGTGTGGGCCAACATGATGCTGCACGGGTGCGCCGACATTCCCGCACTGTTCGCGTCGTGGCACCGCGCGCTTGCCGTCGACGGCTTCCTGATGTTCTCGACCCTCGGCCCGGGCACGCTGCCCGAGCTGCGGCAGCTCTATCAGCGTGAGCAGTGGGGTCCGGCGTTCTATCCGTTCGCCGACATGCACGACCTGGGCGACGAACTGGTGCACGCCGGCTTCGCCGACCCGGTGATGGACCAGGAACTGCTGACTCTCACCTGGTCGTCGCCGCAAGCCGCGCTGCAGGAGCTGCGTGCGCTCGGTGCCAACCTGCACGCGGGGCGCCACCCGGGTTTGCGCACGCCGCGCTGGCGTGATCGCTTGCTGCACCAGCTGGAACGCCGGGGCGATGCCGACGGCCGCATCGCGCTCAGCTTCGAGGTCGTCTACGGTCACGCCGTGCGCCCGCGCGCGCGGGCCCGGGTGGCACCGGTCAGCACGGTGTCGCTGCACGATCTGCGCGCCGACTTGGCGCGCCAGCGCTCGCCGTCGTGAGCCTGTTTGCTGCCGCGCGCCATCGGCATGAGCCCGAAGTTCGCGGCCTCGGTGGCGTCGATCGGCTCCGCTAGAATCCGGCGGTTTTCGCCGCCTGTTCAGGCTGGCGAAGTGTGTGCCCGCCGATGACTGCCACCCTCGTTCCCGGTCCCTGGTCTGCCACTGCCGTTGCGGCACGCACGGCTTGGCGCTTCGGCCGCCGGCTGGAAGACTCGGCGGCGCAAGGCATGCAGTGGGTGATGCGGCGCAACTGCTCGATCGCGCCGCGCGAGCTGGCGTTTGTCTACCTGACGCTGTGCGCCGTGTCGCTGGCGATCGCCAGCGGGTTCTGGTGGTATGGCGCCAAGAGCGTGCTGGCGTTCGCCGGCCTCGAGCTGGTGGCGCTGGGCGTGGCGCTGCTGATCTACGCCCGCCATGCCGCCGACTGCGAAACGATCACGCTGGCCGGCCGCGAGTTGGCGATCGAGCACCGTTGCGGCGTCGGCGTCGAGAGCGCGCGCTTTCGGGCCGAGTGGGTGCGCGTGGAGCCGGCGCGCGGCGATGGATCCTTGGTCGAGGTGTCCGGCGAGGGCCGGCGCACCTGCGTGGGCCGTTACCTGCGGCCCGAGTGGCGCGGTCAACTGGCGCAGGAACTGCGCCTGGCGCTGCGCCTGCGCGACTGACGACGTTTCTTGCCTGAGCATTCCAACATTCGACAAAGCATGGACAACCACATGACGCGGCAACCTGGGCTGGGCGCGCTGGCAGCGCTGGCCGCAGCGGGCTGGGCGGCGCCGGCGCTGGCGGTCAACGACCTGCCGGGCGGCCCCGCCATCAATCAGATCGACCTGCACCCGCCGGCCAGCAAGATCGCCGCCGACATCATCACCCTGCACAACGGCATGCTGATCGTGTGCCTGGTGATCTTCATCGGCGTCTTCGGCGTCATGTTCTATTCGATCTTCAAGCACCGCAAGTCCAAGGGCCACCAAGCGGCCAACTTCCACGAGAGCGTGGCGGTGGAGATCGCCTGGACCGTGGTGCCGTTCATGATCGTCATCGGCATGGGTGTGGCCGCCACCAAGACCGTGGTGGCGGAGAAGGACACCACCAATTCCGATCTGACGATCAAGGTCACCGGCTACCAGTGGAAGTGGGGCTACGACTACCTGAGGGGCGAAGGCGAGGGCATCGGCTTTCTGTCGACGCTGGACGTCACGCACCGCGAGATGGCCGACTCCGGCAACCCGCAGGGCGACGACTACCTGCTGAAGGTCGACAACCCGCTGGTGGTGCCGGTCAACAAGAAGATCCGCATCATCACCACGGCCAACGACGTGATCCACGCGTGGAGAGTGCCGGCATTCGCCATCATGCAGGACGCCATTCCGGGTTTCGTGCGCGATAGCTGGTTCCGCGCCGACAAGACCGGCGACTTCTACGGCCAGTGCTCCGAGCTGTGCGGCAAGGAGCACGCCTTCATGCCGATCCACGTCAAGGTGCTCAGCGACGCCGACTACACCAAGTGGGTCGACGGCAAGCTCAAGGAGATGGCGGCCAAGGCCGACGACCCCAGCAAGGTGTGGGTCCTGGCCGACCTGCTGGCGCGCGGCGAGAAGGTCTACAACGCCAATTGCGCCGTGTGCCACAAGCCCGATGGCACCGGCGGCGGCCCCATCAAGCCGCTGGACGGCTCGCCGGTGGTGAACGACGCCGACAAGGGCAAGCAGCTGCAGATCGTGCTGAACGGTACCTCCAAGGGCATGCCGCCGTGGAAGGCGCTGTCGGACACCGACCTGGCCGCGGTCGTCACGTTCACCAAGAACCACTGGAGCAACAAGACCGGGCAGCTGGTGCAGCCGGCTGAAGTGGTGACGGCACGCAAGTGACCGTCCAAGCGCTGAAGGCTTCGAAGGAAATCCCATGAGTGCAGTGATCGACCACGGCCACGCTGCCGACCACCACGACGACCATGCCCACGGCACGCCGCATGGCTGGCGGCGCTGGCTGTTCGCGACCAATCACAAGGACATCGGCACGATGTACCTGCTGTTCAGCTTCTCGATGCTGATGGTCGGCGGCATCCTGGCGCTGTGCATCCGCGCCGAGCTGTTCAAGCCAGGGCTGCAGTTCTTCAACCCGGAGCTGTTCAACCAGTTCACCACCATGCACGGGCTGATCATGGTGTTCGGCGCCATCATGCCGGGCTTCGTCGGCTTCGCGAACTGGCTGGTGCCGATGCAGGTGGGCGCCACCGACATGGCGTTCGCACGCATGAACAACCTCAGCTTCTGGCTGCTGATTCCGGCTGCCGGCCTGCTGGTGGTGTCGTTCTTCGTGCCCGGCGGCGCACCGTCGGCCGGCTGGACGATCTACGCGCCGCTGACGCTGCAGATGGGCCCGTCGATGGACATGGCGATCTTCTCGCTGCACATCATGGGCGCCAGCTCGATCATGGGCTCGATCAACATCATCGTCACCATCCTGAACATGCGCGCGCCCGGCATGACGCTGATGAAGATGCCGCTGTTCTGCTGGACCTGGCTGATCACCGCCTACCTGCTGATCGCGGTGATGCCCGTGCTGGCCGGCGCGATCACGATGACCTTGACCGACCGCCACTTCGGCACCAGCTTCTTCACGCCCTCGGGCGGCGGCGACCCGATCATGTACCAGCACATCTTCTGGTTCTTCGGGCATCCCGAGGTCTACATCATGATCCTGCCGGCGTTCGGCATCGTGAGCGCGATCATCCCGACCTTCTCGCGCAAGCGGCTGTTCGGCTACACGTCGATGGTGTACGCCACGGCGTCGATCGCGATCCTGTCGTTCATCGTGTGGGCGCACCACATGTACACCACCGGCATGCCGGTGACCGGCCAGCTGTTCTTCATGTACGCGACGATGCTCATCGCGGTGCCCACCGGCGTGAAGATCTTCAACTGGATCGCCACCATGTGGCGCGGCTCGATGACCTTCGAGACGCCGATGCTGTTCGCGGTCGGCTTCCTCTTCGTGTTCACGATGGGGGGCTTCACCGGCCTGATCCTCGCGATGGCGCCCAT
>DATJYZ010000340.1:0-2532 GCA_035499355.1 Burkholderiaceae bacterium
CGCGCACGCCGTCGGCGAACAGGTTGGCCGCCAGCACCAACGCCAGCATGAAGCCGAACGCTGCGACGAACGACCACCAGATCACCGGGTCCCCCGCCATCTCGCTGCGCGCCAGATTGATCATGCCGCCGAAGCTGTTGAGGCTCGGGTCGACACCGACACCGACGTAGGTGAGCACCGCCTCGTACAGGATGAGGTCGGAGAAGTTCAGCACGGTGGTGATCAGCACCAGGTGCATGACGTTGGGCACCACGTGGCGCGCCATCGCCCGCAGGTGCGACACGCCGAACGCCTCAGCGGCCTGCATGAACTCCAGGTCGCGCAGCTTGAGCGTTTCAGCGCGCACCAGCCGGCACAGCGTGGCCCAGCCGGTGAGCCCCAGGATCACGCACAGCAGAAACATCTTCACGTCAGCGCGCTCGAGCCCGGTGTCGAACGCGTCGGCATGGGTGTCGATGTACACCTGCACCATCAGCACGCAGGCGGCGATCAACAGCACGTTGGGCACCGAGGTCAGCACCGTGTACAGGTACTGCACCGCTTCGTCGACCCAGCCCTTGAAGTAGCCCGCCAGCACGCCGAGCCCGAGCGCCAGCGGCACGGTGGCGAGCGTCGACAACGTGCCGATCACGAACGCCGTGCGCACGCTCTTCACCGCCTGCACCAGCACGTCGTTGCCGGTGCGGTCGGTGCCGAACACGTGGTAGTGGCCCATCAGCGCCACCACCGGGCCGGCCGCCAGCGCGATCACCGCCAGCGTGGCGAGCGGCACGCGCCACGGGTATCGGGTGCGACCGCCGACGATCGCGCGCCAGCGCTGCAGCAGCGCGCCATGCTCGCGCGCCACCGCGACGGCCAGCACGATCGACGCCAGCAGCGTTAGCAGCGCACCGGCCAGCAGGCCAGCCAGCACGCGGCCGGACACGTCGCGCGCCCAGTCACGCTCGGGATCGGCCAGGTGCGCACCCCCGAACTGCAGTCGCGGTACCTCGCGCACGGTGACGCCATCGCGCTCGAAGTTCTCCTTCAGCAACCCGTGTGTGGACAGCGGTGCCGAATAGCTCGACTCGCGCATGGCCAGCGGTCGCGACAGCAGCAGGTCGAGCAGCGACGTCGTGCGCGTGTCGTAGAAGGTCACCGCGGAGGCCTGGCCCGCCGTGGCGGGCAGCGCACCCCGGAAGTGGACGCTGTCGAGCGCGCTGACGAGCATGAACAGCGCCAGCACCGCCGCCGCGCCGAGGGTCGTGCTGTCGCGCATCGCGCGACCCCAGGTGGCGCGCAAGGGCGGCTGCCGCGCCGCGTGCCACGCGTAGCCGGCCAGCGCAAGGAACAGTGCCCACAGCGCCAGGTCGGTCCAGAGGAAGACGAACTTGAAGGTCATCGTAGAGGTCACTCCGGCGCCGGGCCGCCGCAAGCCGGACTGGGCCCCACGGGCCACGAAGGGGCCCTTGCAGGGCCCTTGGGGCAGCGCCGGAGCGAAGCGACAGGCGTGGGGGTCAACATCTTTTCAGGCCAGGCGCACGCGCGGGTCGACCCAGCTGTATGCGAGATCGATCAGCAGATTGCTCGCGATGTACAGCAGCGCGCTCAGGAACACCATGCTGCGCACGATCGCGAAGTCCTGGCCGCTGATGGCCTCGATCACGAAGGCGCCAAGCCCGGGAATGCCGAAGAAGCTCTCGAACACCAGGCTGCCGAGAAACACGTAGGGCAGATACGAGCCGGCGCTGGTGATGATCGGGATCAGCGCGTTGCGCAGCACGTGGCGGCCGAGCACGCGCAGTTCGGAGAGGCCCTTGGCGCGCGCGGTGCGCACGTAGTCCTTGCCGATCTCCTCCAGGAACATCGCCCGGTACAGCCGCGCCTCGCTGCCCAGCCGCGACAGCAACGACAGGAAGATCGGCAGCAGCAGGAAGCGCACCGCATCGAGTCCGGGCGCGTAGCCCGAGATCGGCACCAGCCGCAACACGCGCGAGAACAGGAACTGGCCGACGATGATGTAGAACAGGCTCGAGATCGACAGCATCACCACGCACAGCACGACGCCCCAGAAGTCGATGCGCGAGTGGCGGAAGAACACCAGCAGCAGCGAGAAGCCGATGCTGGCGATCAGCTGCAGGGTGAACAGCGGCAGCGCCAGCTGCAGGCTCACCCACATGCGGGTCTTCACCTCGTGGCCGATGTCGACGCTCCGCCCCGAGTCGGAGCGGCCGAACTGCAGCGCCAGCAGCGAAACCGAGCGCTCCCACAACACGGTGCGCGTCAGCTTGGCCACGCCCGTTTCAGCGGCATTCCAGTACAGCGGGCGGTCGTAGCCGCGCTCGGCCTTCCACTTGTCGATCTGCTCCTGCGTCACGCGCTTGCCGCCGATGTTCAGGCGCGCCATGTCGTCGGGCGTGTTGACGGTGAAGAAGAGGATGAAGGTGAGCAGGTTCACCCCGATCAGGATCGCCAGCGCGTACCACAGGCGCCGCAGCAGATAGGCCGTCATCTCATGAATCCGCTCGGCCAAGTGCCGGTCGCGCCTCGCCG
>DATJYZ010000341.1:0-5113 GCA_035499355.1 Burkholderiaceae bacterium
GGTTCGCCTACGTGCTGGCGCTGGTGTTCCTGCTCGTCAGGCCTCAGGGCTTGTTCGGCGAGAAGATCATCGACCGCGTCTGAGCGCAGAAGGAGAAGAACATGCTCTACCGTGAGAACGGCCAGTTCAAGACCTCGTACCGCTCGGACCAGCAGGTCTTCCCGATCGCGCAGGACCGCGTCTTCATCGGCCTGCTGCTCCTGGTGGCGCTGGTCGTTGTGCCCGCGTTCGCCAGCGAGTACCTGTTCCGCGCCATCCTGATCCCGTTCCTGATCCTGGCGCTGGCCGCGCTCGGGCTCAACCTGCTGGTCGGCTACTGCGGCCAGATCTCGCTGGGCACCGGCGGCTTCATGGCGGTGGGCGCATACGCGGCCTACAACCTGTTCGTGCGCATCGACGGCATGCCGGCGGTGGCCGCCATCCTGCTGGGCGGCGTGTTCGCCACCATCGTGGGCGTGCTGTTCGGCATCCCGAGCCTGCGCATCAAGGGCCTGTACCTCGCGGTGGCGACGCTGGCGGCGCAGTTCTTCACCGACTGGGCGTTCCTGCGCATCAAGTGGCTCACCAACGACTCGTCGTCGGGCTCGGTGAACGTGGCCAACCTGTCGCTGCTGGGGTGGAAGATCGAATCGCCGGTGGACAAGTACCTGTTCTGCCTCGGCTTCGTCGTGGTGTTCGCACTGGTGGCCAAGAACCTGGTGCGCAGCCACATCGGCCGCGAGTGGATGGCCATGCGCGACATGGACGTGGCCGCCGCGGTGATCGGCATCCGGCCGGTGTACGCCAAGCTCACGGCATTCGCGGTGAGCTCGTTCTTCGTCGGCGTGGCCGGCGCGCTGTGGGGCTTCGTGCACCTCGGGTCGTGGGAGCCGGCGGCGTTCAACATCGACCGCTCGTTCCAGCTGCTGTTCATGATCATCATCGGCGGGCTCGGCTCGATCATGGGCAGCTTCCTCGGCGCCGCGTTCATCGTCGTGCTGCCGATCTTCCTCGACAACCTGCCCTACCTGTTCGGCATCCCGGTCGACACCGCGCTGGCCGCGCACCTGACGTTCATGATCTTCGGCGCGCTGATCGTGTTCTTCCTGGTCGTCGAGCCCCATGGCCTGGCGCGCCTGTGGTCGATCGGCAAAGAGAAGCTGCGGCTGTGGCCGTTCCCGCACTGATGACCGCGCCCATCGTTCGTACACCGTTCTCCCGCGCACTTCGGTGCCGGCTTGTTCTGTGAAGCAGAGACTCATCAACCGGAGGCAGACATGAAGTTGAAATCCCTCGCCCTCGTAGCGGCCCTCGCTGCAGCCGCCACGAGCACCGTGCTCACCAGCGCGCCCGCGTTCGCGCAGGAGAAGGAGCAGTTCTTCCCGGTGCTGGTCTACCGCACCGGCGCCTACGCGCCCAACGGCGTGCCGTTCGCCAACGGCTACGTCGACTACCTCAAGCTGGTCAACGCCAAGGGCGGCATCAACGGCGTGAAGATCATCTGGGAAGAGTGCGAGACCGGCTACGCCACCGACAAAGGCGTCGAGTGCTACGAGCGCCTGAAGGGCAAGCACGGCGGCGCCACCGTGTTCCAGCCGCTGTCCACCGGCATCACGTTCGCGCTGACCGAGAAGGCGCCCGGCGACAAGATCCCGCTGATCACCTCGGGCTACGGGCGCGCCGACTCGGCCGACGGCATGGTCTTCAAGTGGAACTTCCCGCTGCTGGGCACCTACTGGACCGGCGCCGACATCCTGGTGCAGCACGTCGCCAAGAAGGAAGGCGGCCTCGACAAGCTCAAGGGCAAGAAGATCGCGCTTGTCTATCACGACAGCCCGTACGGCAAGGAGCCGATCCCGCTGCTGCAGGAGCTGTCCAAGCTCTACGGTTTCGACCTCCAGTTGCTGCCGGTGACGGCCCCCGGCGTCGAGCAGAAGGCCACCTGGCTGCAGGTGCGCCAATCCCGGCCCGACTACGTCTTCCTGTGGGGCTGGGGGGTCATGAATTCGGCGGCGCTGAAGGAGGCGGTGGCCACCGGCTACCCGCGCGAGAAGATGTACGGCGTGTGGTGGTCCGGCGCCGAGCCCGACGTCAAGGACGTCGGTGCGGCGGCCAAGGGCTACAACGCGCTGGCCATGCAGCACGGCGCCGAGCCCAACGCCAAGGTGGTGAAGGAGATCCTGGCGCTGGTGCACGACAAGGGCCAGGGCACGGGCCCGCGCGACGAGGTGGGGCAGGTGCTGTACATGCGCGGCCTGATCGCGTCGATGATGGCCGTCGAAGGCGTCAGGCGCGCGCAGGAGCGCTTCGGCAAGGGCAAGGTGCTCACCGGCGAGCAGGTGCGCTGGGGCTTCGAGAACCTGGCGCTCGACCAGAAGAAGCTCGATGCGCTCGGCTTCGCCGGCGTCATGCGGCCGGTCAGCACGTCGTGCGCCGACCACATGGGCTCGAGCTGGGCCCGCATCCACACCTGGGACGGTTCGAAGTGGGAGTTCTCGTCCGACTGGTATCAGGCCGACGACACCGTGATCCGTCCGCTGGTGAAGACCTCGGCCGACAAGTACGCCGGCGAGAAGAAGATGAGCCGTCGCACGCCGGAGGACTGTCAGTCTTGAGCCGCGAACGGCTCAAGACTTCGTCTCTTCCGTGAGCACCCTCCCTTTCCCTCCCGCCAAGCGGGAGGGATGGGCTCCTGACGGAGCCCTCTTCAAAGCGCCGGGTACGGCGCTTTGAAGAGTCAGACCAGGCGCCATGTCGAACTCCACCCTGCTCAACGTCAACGGCATCGAGGTCATCTACAACCACGTGATCCTCGTGCTGAAGGGCGTGTCGCTGCAGGTGAGCGAAGGCAGCATCGTGGCGCTGCTCGGCGGCAACGGCGCCGGCAAGACCACCACGCTGCGCGCGGTGAGCAACCTGCTGGCCGGCGAGCGCGGCGAGGTCACCAAAGGCTCGATCGAACTGCGCGGCGAGCGCATCGAGAAGCTCTCGACCTCCGACATGGTCGAGCGCGGCGTCGTGCAGGTGATGGAGGGCCGCCACTGCTTCGCGCACCTGACGATCGAGGAGAACCTGCTGACCGGCGCCTACACGCGGCGTGACGGCAAGGTGGGCGTCTCGGCCACGCTCGACAAGGTGTACGCATACTTCCCGCGGCTCAAGCAGCGCCGCGGTTCGCAGGCGGCCTACACCTCGGGCGGCGAGCAGCAGATGTGCGCGATCGGACGCGCGCTGATGGCCGACCCCAAGATGGTGCTGCTCGACGAACCGTCGATGGGCCTGGCGCCGCAGATCGTGCAGGAGGTGTTCGAGATCGTGCGCGACCTGAACACCAAGGAGCGCGTCACCTTCCTGCTGGCCGAGCAGAACACCAACATGGCGCTGCGCTACGCCGACTACGGCTACATCCTGGAGAACGGCCGCGTGGTGATGGACGGCAAGGCCGCCGACCTGCGGGAGAACGAGGACGTCAAGGAGTTCTACCTCGGCATGGGCCGCAGCGCGGATGGTAGCGACCGCAAGAGTTTCCGCGACGTCAAGAGCTACAAGCGCCGCAAGCGCTGGCTGGCGTGAAGGCCCACCCCCGAAGCGGCCTGGCGGCCGCCTCCCCCTCCAGGGGGCAACACCGGCGGACCGGCGAAGCCGGATCCGCCGTGTTCGCTTGGCTGCGAGTTCGGTGCTCGACGTCTGCTTGTCTCGACGCGCCGGAGTGTGCAGATGGCAGATAACGATTGGTCATTCGCGCCGCCGCCCTTCAATGCCGAGCAGTCGCTGCTGCAGCTGCAGCGCGCGATGCGCGATTGCAAGCTCTCGGCGCGCGGCAAGGGCTTCGAGCTGCGCGGCAGAGCGGTGGTCGAACTCGACGTGCGCGATGGCGCGATCGCCGCGCGCCTGGCGCGGCGGCTGGTGACCACGCCGGAGTGGGATGCCTTCACCGTGAAGAGCGGCGCCGATCAGCGCAAGCTGATCGACGAAGTGAAGAGGCGGCTCGCCCGCTGGGCCGACGAGGATTAGCACGCGGAGGATCGATGCAGTACCCCCCAGCCGGCGGCCGTCCGGCAGACTCGTTCTACGACGCGCTCGAATCGCGCGACCCCGCGCAGCGCGAGCGCGACATGCTGGCCGCGTTGCCGGCGCTGGTGCGCCGCGCGCAAGGCACCACCGCCGGTGCCGAGCGCCTCGGTCGAGTGGACGCCGATTCGATCGCCACGCGGCACGCGTTCGCGCGCCTGCCGGTGATGCGCAAGGGCGAGTTGCACGAGCGCCAGAAGGCCGGCCGCGTCGCGACCCCGTGGGACCCGCTGGGTGGCGCGTCGGCGATCGGCTGGCGCGGCATGGTCGCCGCACAGGGCGCGCGGCGCGTGTTCCAGTCGCCGGGGCCGATCTACGAACCCGAAGGGCTGGGGCAGGACACGTTTCGCATGGCGCGCTCGATCTGGGCCGCCGGGTTCCGCCCCGGCGATCTCATCCATTGCAGCTTCAGCTATCACCTGACGCCGGCCGGCGCGATGATGGAGAGCGGCGCGCACACGATCGGCTGTGCCACCTTCGCGGGCGGAGTCGGCAACACCGAGCTGCAGCTGCAGGCGGTCGTCGACCTGCGACCCCACGGCTACATCGGCACGCCGAGCTTCCTGAAGATCCTGGTCGAGAAGGCGGCCGAAGGCGGCACCTCGATCGCGTCGATCCGCAAGGCGCTGGTCAGCGGCGAAGCGTTTCCGCCCAGCCTGCGCGACTGGCTGCGCGAGCGCGGCATCGAGGGCTACCAGGCTTACGCCACCGCCGACGTCGGACTGATCGCGTACGAAACCGTCGCGCGCGAGGGGCTGGTGGTCGACGAGGGCGTGCTGCTGGAGATCGTGCGGCCGGGCACCGACGACCCGGTGCCCGACGGCGAAGTCGGCGAGGTGGTGGTCAGCGTGCTCGACACCGACTATCCGCTGGTGCGCTTCGGCACCGGAGATCTGTCGGCGGTGCTGCCCGGGCGCTGCCCGAGCGGCCGCACCGCGCAGCGCATCAGGGGCTGGATGGGCCGCGCCGACCAGACCACCAAGGTACGCGGCATGCTGGTGCACCCGAGCCAGGTGGCCGACATCGTGCGCCGCCATGCCGAGATCGTGCGCGCACGCGTGGT
>DATJYZ010000342.1:0-4059 GCA_035499355.1 Burkholderiaceae bacterium
GTGGGCTATGCGCAGGCGGTGCTGCAGCCCTGGTGGAAGCAGCCCGATCCGCCGCCGGCGGTGCGCGTGATGCGCGCCATCGTGCTGCAGTACGACCACCGGTTCGACGACGCGCTGGCCGATCTCGACGCCGCGGTGCGCGCGGAGCCCGACGACGCCCACGCCTGGGCCTGGATCACCGCACTCCACCTGGTGCGCGCCGACCTCGAGCGTGCGCGGGCGGCATGCGAGCGCCTCGACGAGCTGGCCTCCGACCTGGTGGGTGCGGCGTGCCTGGCGCAGATCGACGCCCTCTCCGGTCACGCCACGCAGGCCGCCACCGACCTGCGCACCGCGCTGCACGACGAGCCCGATGCCGACCCGGCGCTGCGGCTGTGGGCGCTGACCCGCCTGGCCGAGACCGAGGAACGCCGCGGCGATGCCGTGGCGGCCGAACGTGCGTATCGCGACGCGCTGGCGCTGCGGCGGCCCGATGTCCACCTGCTCGCCGCGTATGCCGACTTCCTGCTCGACCAGGGCCGCGCCGCCGAGGTGACGCCGCTGCTGAAGGATCACGCGCGCGCCGACGTGCTGCTGCTGCGGCTGGCGATCGCCGCCCAGGCGACCGGTGAGCCGAAGCGCGACGCGCTCACGCGCGAGCTGGCGGCGCGTTTCGAGGCGGCGCACGCACGCGGCGACACCACCCATCGCAGGGAGGAGTCGCGCTTCGCGCTGGCGCTGCTCGGCCAGGCCGATCGCGCGTTGGCCCTGGCGCGCGACAACTACGCGCAGCAGCGCGAAGTGGCCGATGCGCGCATCCTGCTCGAAGCCGCGCTCGCCGCGCGCGACCGCGGCGCGGCGCAGCCGGTGCTGCAGTGGATGCGCGCCACCGGCATCGAGAGCCCGGTGCTGCGTGCGCTCGCCACCAGGCTGCAGGAGCTGCCGTGACGGGACGCAGGTCTGCCTGGCTGCGCCGCCTCGTGGCGCTCGCGATCGCCTGCCTGGCGCAGGCGGCGCACGCGCACAAGCCGTCGGACAGCTACCTGTCGATCACGCAGGGCGACGCTGGCGTGCTCGGCGGGCGCTGGGACATCGCGCTGCGCGACCTCGATTTCGCGATCGGGCTCGACGCCGACGGCGATGGCGCCATCACCTGGCGCGAGGTGCGGGCGCGGCACGCCGACATCGCGGCCTATGCGCTGGCGCGGCTCGCGCTGCGCGGCGACGACGATCGTCCGTGCAGCGTGCGCGCCGGCGCGCAGCTGCTCGACGACCACACCGACGGCACCTACACGGTGATCCCGTTGACGATCGATTGCGCCGGCGGCGCGCCGTCGCGCCTGACGATCGGCTACTCGCTGTTCGCCGACATCGACCCGCAGCACCGCGGCCTGCTCAACCTGCGCGCGCGCGGCCTCGCACGCTCCGCGGTGCTCGATCCGCAGGGCGCCGCGCAGACGTTCGAGCTCGGCCAGGCCAACCGCTGGGCACAGTTCACCGATTACCTGCGCGAAGGCGTGTGGCACATCTGGGTCGGCTTCGATCACATCCTGTTCCTGCTGTCGCTGCTGCTGCCCGCGGTGATGACGTGGCGCGGCGGCCGCTGGCAGCCGGTGGGCGCGTTCAGGCCGGCACTGTGGGACGTGGTGCGCATCGTCACCTCGTTCACGCTGGCGCACTCGATCACGCTGTCGCTGGCCGCGCTCGGCGTGGTGGCCCTGCCGTCGCGACTGGTGGAGTCGGCGATCGCGGCGTCGGTGGTGGTGGCCGCGCTGAACAACCTGCGGCCGCTCGTCGAAGGCCGGCGCTGGGTGGTGGCGTTCGGCTTCGGCCTCGTCCACGGCTTCGGCTTCGCCAGCGTGCTCACCGAGCTCGGGCTGCCGCGCGACGCGCTGGTGATCGCGCTGGTGGGCTTCAACCTCGGCGTCGAGGCGGGGCAACTGGTGATCGTCGCCCTGTTCCTACCGCTGGCCTACAGCCTGCGCGCGAGCCGCTTGTACCGGCGCACCGTGATGGCCGGCGGCTCGCTCGCGATCGCCGGCATCGCCGGGATCTGGCTCACGGAGCGGATGTTCGGGTTCAAGCTGTTGCCGATCTAGCCGCAGCGGGTGACCGTCACGACGCAGGCGTCAACCGCGTCATGCTCCGAGTTTCGCGCGCAGGAAGATCGGCACGCGCTGGAACGCGTCGTCGCGCGCGGCCGGGTTGGTGCCGACATGGGCGGTGCCCGTCGGCGCGCGGGCGAGACCGGAACGCGTGTGCACCTTGGCGTCCGGCGCGTCGAAGTCATGGTAGGCGCCCGGGTAGCTGTGGTACTCGATCGGCTCGCCACGCGCCGCCGCGGCCGCCACCAGGTCGCGGCAAGGGGCGGCCGGTGTCCAGTCGTCGGCCTCGCCCTGCATGATCATGAGAGGGATGTCGGTTCGCCAGTCGCTCGACGAGGTCGAGGTCGCGTTCTTCGAACGACGCCCAGGGGTGCTGGGCTGCGGGCTCGAGCACCCGGGGTAGAACGCCACGGCGGCGCGGAAGTCGCCGTGGGGGAGCGCGGCGGGGCGGACCGGCGAGGCGGCAGCGATGGTGTGCAGCACGGTGCCGCCGCCGTTGGACCAACCCATCACCGCCACGCGGTCGCCCTTGACGTAGCGTAGTCCCTGCAACCAGAGCAAGGCACCGTAGGCATCGCGCGGGCGCTCCCGCGACGAGTCGACGGGCCGGTCCTTCACCGTGCAGCTCTCGTGCACGCCACGCGGGGTGAAGCTGTCGGGGAGCAGGACCACGTAGCCGGCCTTCTCCAGACGCGCGGCCCATTCGGCGTGGCGCGCGGTCATCTCGCCCTGGTGTCGACCTTGCCAGCGATACAGGCCACCGCAGCCGTGCAGCAGCACCACCGCGGCGAACGGGCCGGCACCGGGCGGCTTGAACAGAGCGGCATGGATCGTCGTCGGCTTGCCTCCGGTCAGGTCGGCGTCGAGCGATTCGAACGAGACCGTCTCGAAAGCCTTGGCCGCACCGGCGACCAGGAGCGCGCACGCGGCGCAGGCGACGACACGGAGAAGATGCATGGCGGCTCCTGACGGCGGACCATTCGTTCAGGTTGGGTTCAGCGCGCACCACGGCTGGCCACCACAATGTAGCGACAAGCTCGCTCGTGTCCACATGCGCAACGCCCATCGACGGCAGCTCCTGTTGGGATCACTCGGCGCGGTCTTCTCGAAGGGCGCGCTGTCGCTGCCGGAGTCCACCGACATCGACACGCTGGGCAAGTTCGAGCTCGTGCCGGGACGCGCCGGCGTCGTCGTCGGCGTCCCGCACGGCACGGCGGACGCCGGCAGCGCCGACATCGGGCGCGTACTGTGCGAGCGACTCGGTGCCAGCGGTGTCTTCGTCAGCGGCTTCTGGGATGGCAAGACGCGGCAGCGGATCAACGTCAACCGACCGACCGAACAGCTCATCGGTCAGGACTCGCAGGTGCTGCGACAGTGGAACAGCGATCGCGCCGTGGCTGCCAACGCGCGCTACGTCGCCCTCGTGAAAGAGGCCGCTAAAGGGCCGCTTCGGGCCTTCTACGAGATCCACTCCAATCACCGCGCGCAGTACGTCGGCTCGATCGAGGTTTCGACGCAGGGTGTCTCTCGCAGCGAGGCCAGCCGATTCAAGGAGGCCTTCTCTGCGGCCATCGGTCGCCTCGACAGCGAGGCGCCGAGGCTGGTCGTTCACGTGTCGCCGATCGACCGGGTCACCTATCCGAACTACGGCAACGCGACATCGATCGCGAAGCTGTCGAAGAAGGGCTGCGCCATCGAGCACCCGGCGGCGGCATTGAGCAATCGCACTTGGCGCCTTGCCTATGCAGGATGCCTGGCTGCGGCGATCGAGGTGGCGCGCTGGGAGTCGTGAGCAGCGGCAAGGGCGGCGGCGCGCATGTCGCTTCGTTACGCCCCTGACCGGCGCGTGGATGCGCGCCCGGTGCAGCGCTCAGAAGCGCAGCAGCAGGCTCAACCGGAACGTGCGTGGCTCGGCCGGGTGCACGTGGCGGTCGGCCACCGGTGCCGCTTCGCCAGGCAGCTGCGACTCGTAGAA
>DATJYZ010000343.1:0-6621 GCA_035499355.1 Burkholderiaceae bacterium
CGCGCAATAGCCGGTGCGCCTCGGGGATCCAGACAAATGGGTCGCACCAGATCGAGGCCCCGTATTCGGAAACCGCGAAGTCGTACGAGCCATCGGGCCGCGGCACCTGCTCCGCATTGCCGTGGATCCAGGTGATGGCGAGCCGATGCTCGGTGCCGAGCCGACGGGCGGTCTCCAGTTGGCGAAGTGAGTTGTCGATGGCGGTGACCGTGGCCCCTCGCCGGGCCATCCAGGCCGAGACATAGCCGGTGCCACAACCCAGTTCGATGGCCTCCATGCCCGCCATGTCTCTCGGCAGTATGCCGACGGCGGTTTCCGGGACCTTCCATACACCCCAGTGCGCCTCGGGGGCGGCCCAGGATCGTTCGCCGGAGGCCACCCAGTTCGGTGCGTCTGCGTCCCATTGCGTGCGATTCACCAGCACGTGTTCGGGCAGTTTGCTGTCAGGGTTCGGATCCACGTCCGTCATTGTGGCGAACCTTGCGTTCGAGCCCTGGCCTCTATATTGCGTGAGCCAACCACCACTGCGAACCCGGTTCCCATGCCACGATCCAGCCAGGCCGGCTCCCCCCGTGACGAGGGCGACGCGAAGAACGCGCCGCTGGTGCAGGACATCCGGCTGCTCGGGCGCATCCTCGGGCAGGTGATCCGCGAGCAGGAGGGCGCCGAGGCGTACGAGTTGATCGAGCGCATCCGCCGGCTCTCGGTGGCGTACCGGCTCAAGCGCGATCAAAACGCCGGGCGCGAATTGACGCGACTGCTGAAGAGCCTGTCGGGAGATCAGACCGTCAGCGTGATCCGTGCCTTCAGCTACTTCAGCCACCTGGCCAACATCGCGGAAGACCGCCACCACGTGCGACGCCGCCAGCACCACGAACGTGCCGGCCACCGGCACCCGGGCTCGCTGGCGATGAGTTTCGAGCGCTTGAGCGCGGCCGGCGTGACGCCGGAGCAGATCGCCGCCGTGCTGGCGCACGCGCACATCTCGCCGGTGCTGACCGCCCACCCCACCGAGGTGCAGCGCAAGAGCATTCTCGACGCCGAGTTCGCGATTGCGCATCTTGTCGGCGAGCGCGACGCCCTGGCGACCGCGCGCGAGCGCGACGACAACGAAGCGTCGATCCGTGCGCGCGTCACGCAGTTGTGGCAGACCCGCATGCTGCGCTACACGCGGCTCACGGTGGCCGACGAGGTGGAGAACGTGCTGTCGTACTACCCGCTGACGTTCCTGCGCCAGCTGCCGCGCTTGTACACGGAGGTGGAGCGCGCGCTGCCCGGGCACGAGGTGGCGCCGTTCTTCCGCATGGGCCACTGGATCGGCGGTGACCGCGACGGCAATCCGAACGTCGGCGCACAGACGATGCGCGCCGCGCTGGCGCGCCAGGCCGAGGTGGTGCTGCGCTTCTATCTGACCGAGGTGCACGAACTCGGTGCCGAGCTGTCGATCTCGCAGACGCTGGCGCCGGTGACCGAGGCGATGCAGGCGCTGGCGACGCGCTCGCCCGACCGCAACCCGCACCGCGAAGACGAGCCGTACCGCCGCGCGCTGACAGGCATGTACGCGCGGCTGGCGGCCACCCTGCAACGGCTCACCGGCACCGAGGCGCTGCGCCATGCGGTGGCGCCCCAACAGCCCTACGAGGTGGCCGACGAGTTTCTGGCCGACCTGCGCGTGATCGAGGCATCGCTGCGCCACCACCATGCGCAGGCGCTGATCGCGCCGCGGTTGGCGCCGCTGCAGCGTGCCGTGCAGGTGTTCGGCTTCCACCTCGCCACGCTCGATCTGCGCCAGAGCTCCGACCAGCACCAGGCGCTGATCGACGAGCTGCTGCGGGTGGCGCGCGTCGAGCCGGCGTATGCGGCGTTGCCGGAGGACGAGCGCTGCGCGCTGCTGAGCCGGCTGCTGCGCGACGCGCGCCCGCTGCGCGTGGTGGGCCACCGCTACGGCGAGCTCGCCAGCAGCGAACTCGCCGTGTTCGAGGCGGCGCGCGACATGCACCGCGCCTTCGGCGCGGCGGCGCTGCGCCACTACATCATCTCGCACACCGAGGCGGTGAGCGACCTGCTCGAGGTGCTGCTGCTGCTCAAGGAAGTCGGGCTGGCCAGCGGCACGCTCGGCGACGACCTGCGCAGCGCGCTGATCGTGGTGCCGCTGTTCGAGACGATCGGCGATCTGCGCCAGGCCGCCGCCATCATGCGCGCGTTCTACGCCATCCCCGGCGTCGTCACGCTGATGCGTGCCAGCGGCGGCGAGCAGGACGTGATGCTCGGCTACAGCGACAGCAACAAGGATGGCGGCTTCTTCACCAGCAACTGGGAGCTCTACCGCGCCGAGGTCGCGCTGGTGCAGCTGTTCGACCAACTGCGCGCCGAGCATGGTCTCGCGTTGCGCATGTTCCATGGCCGTGGCGGCACGGTGGGCCGCGGCGGCGGACCGAGCTACGACGCCATCCTGGCGCAGCCGCCGGGTACGGTGAGGGGCCAGATCCGCCTGACCGAGCAGGGCGAGGTGATCGCCAGCAAGTACGCCAACCCAGAGATCGGCCTGCGCAACCTCGAGACGCTGGTGGCTGCGACGCTCGAAGCCACGCTGCTGCATCCGACGCGACCGGCGCCGCCGTCGTTCCTCGACGCTGCCGACGCGATCTCGCGCGCCAGCATGGCGGCGTACCGCGCGCTGGTGTACGAGACACCGGGGTTCACCGACTACTTCTTCGCCGCCACGCCGATCCGCGAGATCGCCGAGTTGAACATCGGCTCACGCCCGGCGTCGCGCAAGGCCAGCCGTGCGATCGAAGACCTGCGCGCCATACCGTGGGGCTTCAGCTGGGGCCAGTGCCGCGTCGCGCTGCCGGGCTGGTACGGCTTCGGCTCCGGCGTGATGACCTTCCTCGATGGCGCCGACGCAGGCACGTCGCGCGCGCAGCGTCTCGCGCTGCTGCGGCGCATGGTCAGGCAGTGGCCGTTCTTTCGCACGCTGCTGTCGAACCTCGACATGGTGCTGGCCAAGACCGACCTCGGCATCGCCGCGCGCTACGTCGAGCTGGTCGAGGATCGGCGGCTGGGCCGGCGCATCTTCGCCGCCATCGAAGCGGAGTGGCAGCGTGCCGCCGAGGCCTTGGAGCAGATCACCGGCGAGCGTCACCGCCTGTCTGCCAACCCGAGCCTGGCGCGCTCGATCGAACATCGTTTCCCCTACCTCGACCCGCTGAACCACTTGCAGGTCGAGCTGATGCGCCGCTACCGCGCGCGCGCCGACGGCGAGCCCGTCAACGAGCGCGTGCAGCGCGGCATCCACATCTCGATCAACGGCATCGCCGCAGGGCTGCGCAACACCGGCTGAGCGGCTGCGCGGTCGCTGCGCCTCGGGGAGGCCGCGGGTCAGCGGGTGCTGAAGCGGGGCCCGGCGACGAAGGCGATCTTCGATTGCACCGCGGGCTGCTTCGCCGGCTCGGCCGGCGCGGCCGCGGGCGGCGGCACCCAGCGGCCATCGACCAACACCTCGTGCGGCCGGAACTGCGCCTTGTAGGCCATCTTCGGGCTCTGCCCGATCCAGTAGCCGAGGTACACGTGCGGCAGCTTCAGCAGCTTGGTCTGCTCGATCTGCCACAGCACGCTGTAGGTGCCGTAGCTGGCGTCCGGATCGGGCTCGAAGAAGGTGTAGACCGCCGACAGCCCGTCGTTCAGCACGTCGAGGATCGACACCATGCGCAGCGCGCCGTTGCCATCGGCCGACGGCTCGCGAAACTCCACCAGCCGCGAGTTGACGCGGCTTTGCAGCAGGAACTGCGTGTACTGGTCGACGCTGTCGTGGTCCATGCCACCGCCGGCGTGGCGCCCCGACTGGTAGCGCAGATAGAGCTGGTAGTGCTCGGGCAGGAAGCACAGCCGCAGCACGCGCGCCTGCAGGCCACCGTGAGCCTTCCAGGCCCGACGCTGGCTGCGCGACGGTGCGAAGCGCTGCACCGGCACGCGCAGCGGCACGCAGGCGCGGCAGCTGTCGCAGTACGGCCGGTAGGTGAACATGCCGCTGCGCCGGAAGCCGTTGGCCACCAGCCCGGAGTAGGCGTCGGCGTGGATCAGGTGGCTCGGCGTGGCCACCTGCGAGCGCGCCAGCCGGTCGGGCAGGTAGCTGCACGGGTACGGCGCCGTCGCATAGAACTGCAGCGACGACAGCGGAAGCTCTTTGGGGTGCGTCACGGGGCGGCGGTTCGCTCGGGTGCGCCGCGCGGTTCCAGGCCGAGCTGCGCCCACATGTCGCGATCATAGGTCCAGCGGCGCGGCGGCGTTTCGGCCAGGGCTTGCACCAGGTGCTGCTCGAAGGCGGCGCGCGGGACCTCGCGCGCGCCGAACGAGGCCAGGTGGCTGGTGTGCTGCTGGCAATCGATCAGCCCGATGCCGTGGCTGCGGCAGAACGCCACCAGGGCCGCCAGCGCGATCTTGGAGGCGTCGCTGCGCCAGCTGAACATCGATTCGCCGAAGAACATGCGGCCGATGCCCACGCCGTAGAGGCCGCCGGCGAGCTGGCCGTCGATCCACGTTTCGAAGCTGTGCACGCGGCCCTCGTCGTGCCACTCGCTGTAGGCGCGCACCATCGCCGGCACGATCCAGGTGCCGTTCTGGCCTTCGCGCGGCACCTGCGCGCAGGCGCCGATCACGCGGTAGGCGTCGTGATCGATGCGGATCTCGCACTCCGGCGACGCGATGAATCTGCGCAGCGTCTTGGCCAGCGAGCGCGACAGCTTGAACTCGCGCACCGGCAGCACCATGCGCGGATCGGGCGTCCACCACAGCACCGGCTGGCCGTTGCCGTACCACGGGAAAACGCCGCGGCGGTAGGCCTCTTCGAGGCGCAGCGTGCTCAGCCGGCCACCGGCGCACAGCAACCCCGGTGCATCGCTGGCCGGCCCCAGAGCGCGACGCGTGGCCGGCAGCGGCGCCGTATCGTCGATCCAGGTCAACTCGTGCATCGTGCCCATGGTGCCACGCCGCCGGTACACCCCTCGTCCCCCCGGTGTTCCACCAGCAGCAGCTTGCGTGCCTAGGCGCCATCATGCACAGGACACGGCTGGATTGGGAGCCCTCATGTGCAGGACCTGGATGGTCGCCGCCGCCCTCTGGACAGCGGCGCTGGCGTGGGCGCAGGACTACCCGTCGCGTCCGGTGCGCATCATCGTGCCGTTCGCCGCCGGCGGCCCGGCCGACGTGTACGCGCGGTTCATCGCGCAGCGGCTGCAGACCGCGCTCGGGCAGCCTTTCGTGGTCGACAACAAGCCCGGTGCCGGTGCCATCACAGGCACTCAGGAGGCCGCGCAAGCCGCCCCCGACGGCCACACGCTGCTGATGATGTCGAACACCCACACGGTCAACGAGACACTGATCCCGAACCGCCCGTACCAGCTGATGCGCGATTTCGCACCGGTGGCACCGGTGAACTACTCCGACCTGGTGCTGGTCGTCCACCCGTCGGTGGCCGCCAACACCATGGCCGATCTGCTCGCGCTGGCGCGCGCCAAGCCGGGGCAGCTGAACTACGCGTCGTCGGGGCCGGGCACGCCTTACCACATGGCCGGCGAGTTGTTCAAGGTGATGGCCAACATCGACGTCGTGCACGTGCCCTACAAGGGCAGCTCGGGCGCGCGCACCGACGTGTTGGCCGGCCACGTGCAGATGATGTTCGACGCGGTCACCGCAATGGCGCCGCAGGTGCGCAGCGGCAAGGTGAGGGCGCTGGCCACCAGCGGACGCACGCGCTCGTCGATCCTGCCCGAGGTGCCGACCGTGGCCGAGGCGGGCGTGCCGGGCTACGAGGCCGTGATCTGGCTCGGCGTGATGGCACCCGCTAAGACGCCGCAGCCGGTGTTGCGCAAGCTCAACGCCGAGATCGCGCGCATCGTCAGCGCGCCCGAGGTCAGGCAGGAGTGGGCGAATCAAGGCGCGACCGCGATGACGCTCAGCGTCGAGGAATTCGATCGCTACCTGCGTGCCGACATCGACAAGTGGGCACAGATCGTGCACAAAGCCGGTATCAAGGCCGAGAACTGACGACGTCGACGGTGAGCCCCTCCGTTGTGCACCTGCTGAGCGCCGGCGCAGCCAAGGCCCTGGTGCTGGCGCTGCAAGGCGATTTCGAACGCGCGGGCGCGCTCTGCCTGGCCGCCACGTTCGGCGCCGTCGGTGCGATGCGCGAGCGGCTGGAGGCGGGCGCGCCGTGCGACGCGATCGTGTCGACGCGCGCGATGATCGACGCCTTGGCCGTCGCCGGCCGTGTCGACGCGCGCAGCATCCGCGACCTCGGTTGGGTGCACACCGGTGTCGCCGTGGTGCACGGCGCGCCGGCGGTGTCGGTGGCGGACCCGGCGGCACTGCGCGCGTTGCTGCAGCGTGCCGGTGCGATCTTCCTGCCCGATCCCGAGCGCGCCACGGCGGGCATCCACGCCCTCAAGATGCTGCGCCAGCTCGGCCAGGCGCAGCCCGAGCGATTGCGCCCGCATCCCAACGGCGCCGCTGCCATGGCGGCGCTGGCGCAGCAGGCAGACGCGTCGGCAGTCGGCATCACGCAGGTGAGCGAGATCCTCTACACGCCGGGGCTGCAACTGCTCGGCGCGCTGCCGGCTCCGC
>DATJYZ010000344.1:0-18507 GCA_035499355.1 Burkholderiaceae bacterium
ACTACCACCCGACCGATTACATCAGCCACCTAGCTCGCGCCTACGAGGTCGAGCAAAGCGTCGCGGCGAAGGACGCGATCGCGCAGATTCTCACGAATTCGCGCATGTGCGCCGAGGGCCGGCGCCCGATCTGCCAGGACACCGGCATCGTCAACGTGTTTCTGAAGGTCGGCATGGACGTGCGCTTCGAGGGCTTCGCCGGCTCGCTTGATGACGCCGTCAACGAAGGCGTGCGCCGCGGCTACCTCGACCCCGACAACAAGCTGCGCGCATCGCTCCTCGACGATCCGCTGTTCGAGCGCAAGAACACGCGTGACAACACACCGGCGGTGATCCACGTGGAACTGGTGCCCGGTGACAAAGTTGACGTCACCGTCGCAGCCAAGGGTGGCGGCAGCGAGAACAAGAGCAAGTTCGTGATGATGAACCCGAGCGACAGCCTGGTCGACTGGGTGCTGAAGACCGTGCCCACGATGGGTGCCGGCTGGTGCCCGCCGGGCATGCTGGGCATCGGCGTCGGCGGCACGGCCGAGCGCGCGATGCTGCTGGCCAAGCAGGCGCTGATGGACGACATCGACATGGCCGCGCTGCTGCAGCGCGGCCCGCGCGACTAGCTCGAGGAGCTGCGCATCGAGCTGTACGAGAAGGTCAACGCGCTCGGTATCGGCGCGCAGGGGCTGGGCGGTCTCACGACCGTGCTCGACGTCAAGATCAAGACCTACCCGACGCATGCGGCGAGCAAGCCGGTGGCGATGATTCCCAACTGCGCGGCGACGCGGCATGCGCATCTGGTGCTCGATGGCTCAGGCGCGGCTTACCTCGACCCGCCGAGCCTCGATCTATGGCCCGACGTGCATTGGGCGCCCGACTACAACAGGAGTCGCAAGGTCGACCTCGATGCCTTGACGCCGGCCGAGGTCGCGAGCTGGAAGCCCGGTGACACGCTGCTGCTGTCGGGTCGCATGCTCACGGGCCGCGACGCCGCGCACAAGCGCATCCAGGACATGCTGGCCAAGGGCGAGAAGCTGCCGGTGGACTTCACGAACCGCGTCATCTACTACGTCGGTCCAGTCGACCCGGTGCGCGACGAAGCGGTGGGCCCCGCCGGCCCGACCACCGCGACGCGCATGGACAAGTTCACCGAGATGATGCTGGCCCAGACCGGGCTGATCGCGATGATCGGCAAGGCCGAACGCGGCCCGGTGGCCATCGAGGCCATCCGCAAGCACCGCAGCGCCTACCTAATGGCGGTGGGTGGTGCAGCCTACCTGGTGGCCAAGGCGATCAAGGCGGCCAGGGTGGTGGGCTTCGCCGACCTCGGCATGGAGGCCATTTACGAGTTCGACGTCAAGGACATGCCCGTCACGGTGGCGGTGGACGCCGGTGGCACCAGCGTGCACAACACCGGCCCGCGCGAGTGGCAAGCGCGCATCGGCAGGATTCCGGTGGCGGCGATCTGAGCGGGGACGCCCGCGCCACAGCGCGAGGGCACCCGAGAGGCCACTGAACTGGTCTGTTAGGCCTGCCGCATCACGCGCTGCGGGAACGGAATCTCGACGCCCTGCTCGTTGAGGCAGCGCAGCACCGCGAGGTTGACGTCGCTGCGCACGTTGCCCTGCCCGTTTTCGATGTCGCCGATCCAGAACACGATCGTCAGCTCCAACCCGTCGGCAGCGAAACTGGACAACTGCACCGCGCTCGGGGGGTCTGCAAGGACGCGAGGCACGGTATGCACCGCAGCGCTCAGCAGCGGCAACAGCCGATCGAGGTCGGTACCGTAGGCCACTTGCACGCCCGTGGTCAGTGCCACTCGCTGATCGGCCAGCGTCGAATTCTCGACGCGCTGGGTGATCAACATCTCGTTGGGCACCAGAGACTCGCGGCCGTTGGCGGCGCGGACCACGGTATACCGCGTCGTGATGTCGGTGATGCGGCCCTCGAAGTTGTCGACCTTGACGGTGTCGCCGATGCGCAGACTGCGCTCGGCCAGGATCACGAACCCCGACACGTAGTTGGCCGCGAGTTTCTGCAGCCCGAAGCCGATGCCGACACCGACCGCGCCGCCGATCACCGACAGCGCGGTCAGCGGAATCCCGGCCGCCGACAGCGCAACCAGCGCGCCGATCAGCAGCAGCAGCGCCCGTGTGGCGTTGGCGGCGATCTTGCGCACCGACAGATTGACACGGCTGGCGCGCATCAGACGTGCCTCGACCAGCGTCGACAGCCACAGCACGGCCAGCAGCGCGATCAACGCCGTCAGGGCGCCCTGCAGGATCGCCAGCAGCGAGATGGTGTTGCCACCGATGCGCCACTTCACGTCGTCCATGGTGTCGATCAGCATCGGCAGCAGATCGGTGACCCACAGCACCATGCCGAGCCACACCAGCCACGACAGCGTGCGCGCGAAGGCGCGCACGGCGGCGGAGTTCGGGAACGCTCCGGACAACACCCGCGCCAGCGTGCGGATGATGGCCAGGCCGGCGAGGACCGGAACCGCCAGCCGCAGCAACGCGATCGGCATCACCTGCGCCAGCGCCGTGCGCGAGGCGATCACCAGGATCAGCGCCAGCACCGGAAAGAGCGCGCCGTCGATCGGGCGCGTGCCGAACCAGATGCTGCCCGGCGCGTGCCGGAGTGCCAGCCGAACGAGCCACCATGCGAGCAGCACACAGGCCACCAGCACGGCCAGTTCGACCAACGCGTTAACCTGGGTCAGCGCGGCCCAGACTTGCGAAAGCGTCTCACCGGCGCGCATCGCTCACGCCCGCACGCGCCACGCGGCCCAGCGCTCGGACGTTCGCCGACGCGCCACTAGACCTCGGCCAGCACGCGCAGATGACTGGCGACACTGCGCGCCAGCGCACCGAGGTTGTAACCGCCCTCCAGGCACGACACGATGCGGCCCTTGGCATGGCGATCGGCAACGTCCTTGATGCGCTGCGTGATCCACGCGTAGTCGGCCTCCACCAGGCCGAGCTGGCCGAGCTCGTCCTCGCGGTGGGCGTCGAAGCCCGCCGAGAAGAAAACCATCTCCGGCGCGAACTCCTCCAGGCGTGGCATCCAGTTGGCCTCGATCAGGTCGCGGATCTCGGGGCCACGCGTGTAGGGCCGGATCGGCAGATTGATCATGTTGGTGCCCTTGGGCACCGTGCCGCTGCCGGGATACAGCGGGTGCTGGAAAAAGCTGACCATCAGGATGCGATCGTCACCGGCGACGATGTCCTCGGTGCCGTTGCCGTGATGGACATCGAAGTCGACGATCGCCACCCGCTTCAGGCCGAGCACGTCGAGCGCGTGACGGGCCGCGACCGCGACGTTGTTGTAGAAACAGAATCCCATCGCGGCGTCGCGCGTCGCATGGTGCCCCGGTGGTCGCACTGCGCAGAAGGCGGCGCGCGCCTCGCCGCGCACCACCGCCTCGGTGGCGGCGACCGCCGCGCCGGCGGCGCGCTGCACCGCACGCCGCGTGTGCGCGCAGGCGATGGTGTCGGGGTCGAAGGCGTAGTGATCGCCGCTGGTCTCGACCTCCGACAGCACCGCGTCGAGCTCGGTCACGAAGCCGGCCGTGTGCGCCCGCGTGAGCGCGTCGCGCTCGACCAGCGGGGCATCGCGGAAGCTCAGCGCCGCATCGAGCCCGGTGGCGCGCAGGTGGTCGGCGATCGCATCGAGCCGCGCCCCACACTCCGGGTGGCCACGACCCATATCGTGCAAACGGCACTCGGGGTGGGTGAACACGAGGGTGGTCATTCGGGACCCCAGGACTTTTCGGTTAAGGTGCCGCGCCATGGCTGACAACAACGACGTCACCCGCCAGCTGTCGGCGCTGGTGGACCAGATTAGCACGATCATCGTCGGCAAGCGGTCGCAGATCGAGGACTGCGTGGCCTGCCTGCTGGCCGGCGGACACCTGCTGATCGAGGACGTGCCCGGCGTCGGCAAGACCACGCTGGCGCACGCGCTGGCGGTGTCGCTCGGCCTGAAGTTCTCGCGCGTGCAGTTCACCGCCGACCTGATGCCGTCGGACCTGGTGGGGGTTAGCGTCTACGAGCGCAGCAAGGAAGCCTTCGTGTTCCACCAGGGGCCCGTGTTCGCGCAGGTGCTGCTGGCCGACGAGATCAACCGCGCAGGTCCGAAGACGCAGAGCGCGCTGCTCGAGGCGATGGAAGAGCATCAGGTGACCGTCGAGAGCGAGACCCGCGCGCTGCCCAAGCCGTTCTTCGTCATCGCGACGCAGAATCCGGTGGACCAGCTCGGCACCTACCCGCTGCCGGAGTCGCAGCTCGATCGTTTCCTGATGTGCATCACGCTGGGCTACCCCGATCGCGCCTCGGAGCGCGCGCTGCTCGCCGGCGAGGATCGCCGCCACGCCATCGAGCGGCTGCAGCCGGTGATGACCCCCGAGCTGCTGCAGTCGGCACAGGCGCTGGTCGGTGCCGTGCATGCCGCCGATGCGCTGCTCGATTACCTGCAGGCGCTGATCCAGGCCACGCGCTCCGGCCAGTGGTTCGAAGAAGGCCTGAGCCCGCGCGCCGGCATCGGCTGGCTGCGCGCAGCCCGCGCCCGCGCGCTGATGGCGCGCCGCGACTACGTGGCGCCCGACGACCTGCAGGCGGTGGCCGCGCAGACCGTTGCGCACCGCCTGGTGCCGGTGTCGGGCGCCGGTCGCGGCCGCGTCGAGCAGGTGCGCGCGCTGCTGGAGTCCGTGGCCTTGCCGTGAGCGTGGCGCGGCCGCTCCGAATGCGACGGCTCCCCTGCGCGTGACACCGTAGAGGCCCCCGATGATCGCGCAGCGCATCCGCGACTGGTTCGAGAACCGGTTGCCGGTCAGCGACACCCACACGCTGACGCAGGGCAACATCTACATCGTGCCCACCAAGGCCGGCTTCGCGTTCGCCTTCACGCTGGTGCTGATGCTGGTGGCGTCGATCAACTACCAGCTCAACCTCGGCTACCTGCTGACCTTCCTGCTCGCTGGCAGCGCGCTGGTGTCGATGCATCTGACGCACGGCACGCTGCGCGGCCTGACCATGCGGGTCAAGCCGCCGTCGCCGGTGTTCCTGGGCCAGCCGGCCGAAGTGGAAGTGGTGCTGAGCAGCCCGGGCGCGGTGCGGCACGGCATCGGTGTCAGCGTCCGGCGCTCGCGCCCGCACTTCGCCTGGTGCGACGTGCCCGCGCTCGGCAGCACCACGGCGCGCGTCACTTTCGCGCCGCGCCAGCGCGGGTTGACGCGCGTGCCGACGCTGATGGCAGAGACGCGCTTTCCGCTCGGGCTGTTCCGCGCCTGGACCATCCTGCGGCCGGCCGCGACGGTGCTGATCTACCCGCAGCCCGAGCAGCCGCCGGCGCCGTTGCCGCCGGCGCGCCCCGTCCCCGGCGTGGCGCGCAGCACGCGGGTGGCCGATGGCGGCGAGTTCGACGGCGTGCGCAGCTATCGGCGCGGCGACACGATGCGCCGCATCGTGTGGAAGAAGGCGGCCAAGACCGGTGAACTGGTGAGTCGTGACACCAGTGAGAGCACCAGCCGCGAGCTGTGGCTCGAGTTCGAGACCGCCGGCCTGCACGACACCGAGGCGCGCCTGAGCCGGTTGGCGGCGTGGACCTTGGTGGCCGCGCAGACCGGTGTCGCGTTCGGCTTGCGCATTCCCGGCGTCGAGTTGCCGCCCGGCGAAGGCGACCCGCAGCGGCGCGCTGCGCTGGAAGCGCTGGCGCTGTGGTGAGGACGTAGCGCCTTGGCTCGCCTCGAGTTGTCGCTGCCGCGCTGGCCGGGCTGGCGCAACCTGCCTCGTGAAACGCGCGACACCCTGTTCCTGCTGGGGGTGATCGCTTGGACGGTGCTGCCGCATCTGGCGCGGCTGCCATGGTGGTGCGTGGCACTCAGCGCGCTGGTGTTGGTCTGGCGTGCCCACCTCGCGCTGGCCAACCTGCGGCTGCCGGGTCGGGTGCCGATCGCGGCGCTGCTGATCAGCGCCGTCGTGCTCACGCTATGGAGCGAGCAAAGCCTGTTCGGCAAGGAAGCCGGCGTCACCTTGCTGGTGGTGCTGATGTCGTTGAAGA
The DNA here is from genome assembly GCA_035499355.1 of Burkholderiaceae bacterium. GTDB lineage: Bacteria > Pseudomonadota > Gammaproteobacteria > Burkholderiales > Burkholderiaceae_C > JAEUPI01. The sequence continues at coordinate 6,055 of DATJYZ010000344.1, forward strand.
CGCTCGAGCTGCGCGCCCGGCGCGATGCGCTGGTGGTGTTCTTCCTCGGCTTCTTCCTCGTGCTGACGCACTTCCTCTACTCGCAATCGCTGTTCACCGCGCTGGCAATGGTGGTGTCGGTGTGGGGCCTGCTGACCGCGCTGGTGCTGGCGCACATGCCGGTGGGCAGGCCGTCGCTGCGCCGGGCCGGCGCGCTGGCCGCGCGCAGCGCGCTGTTCGGTGCGCCGGTGATGGTGGCGCTGTTCCTGCTGTTTCCGCGCATCGGCCCGCTGTGGGGCACGCCGCAGGACGCGCTCGGCCGCACCGGGCTGTCGGGCACGCTGCGCCTGGGTGGCGTGGCCGAGATCGCCAACGACGACGCGATCGCGTTTCGCGTGCGCTTCGACGACGGCATGGTGGTGCAGCCGGCGCAGCTGTATTTTCGCGGGCCGGTGCTGAGCCGCTTCGACGGCGTCGAATGGCGCCGGCGCGGGCTCACGCCTTCGTCGGAGGCACAGCGTCCGGCACCGGCGGTGCGCCGGCTCGGCGCCGGGTTGCGCTACGAGGTCACGCTCGAGCCGATCCGCCTGCCGCTGCTGCCGCTGCTCGAGCTCACGCCCGACCTGCCGGATTCCGCTCCCCGGCTCGATGGATATGCGGTGTCGCTGCGCCCCGATCTGCAGTGGCAGACCGACCGCATCGTCACCGAGCGCGTGCGCTTCGCGGCACAGGCCTGGCCTCGGTTCGAGTACGGCGCGACGCTCGACAGCGGCGAGCGCTTCGATGCGCTGTACCTGCCGCCGGGATACAACCCGCGGGTCGTCGCCTGGGCCGCGGAGTTCCGCCGCGAGCGCGGGCTGGATCGTGCCGACGCTTCGACCCTCGTCAATGCGGTCCTGACTTACATCCGCAGCAGCGACTTCAGCTACACGCTGGCGCCGGGATACTACGGGCGCGATGCGATCGACGAGTTCTGGCTCGATCGTCGCGCCGGCTTCTGCGAGCACTTCGCAACGGGCTTCGTCGTGGTCATGCGCGCACTCGGCGTGCCGGCGCGCGTGGTCACCGGATACCAAGGCGCCGAACGCTCGCCGCTGGATGGCTACTACATCGTGCGGCAGAGCCACGCCCACGCCTGGGCCGAAATCTGGCAGGCCGGACGCGGTTGGTTGCGGGTCGACCCGACCGCCGCAGTGGCGCCCGACCGGGTGGCGAACAGCCGCAACTTGGAGCCGGCGCCCGGTCTGGTCGCCAGCGCGCTGCGCACGGTCAGTCCCGACCTGATGCTGCAACTGCGCGATGGCTGGGAGGCGATGAACAACGCCTGGAACCAGTGGGTGCTGAACTACTCGCGCGCGCAGCAGTTCGACCTCCTCAAGGGGCTGGGCTTCAGCTCGCCGGACTGGACCACGCTCGGCCTGATCGTGGTGGTGCTGGCCGTGGCCGCCGCCGTGGCGGGCATCGCCTGGGCGCTGTGGGATCGCCATCGCCAGGATCCCTGGCAACGCCAGCAGGCGCGCGTTCGCGACGCGTTGGCGTCGCTCGGCGTGGTGGCGCGCGCGCACGACCCGCCGCGCCGACTCGCGACGATGGTGCGCGAGCGCTTGGGCGGGCGCAGCGACCTGCTGGCCTACGAACTCGACGCGCTCGATCGCGCACGCTACGGGCCACAGGCGCGCCGACGGCCGGACCCGGCCTGGTGGCGCCGCTTCGCCGTCGAAGCCGCTCGCTTGCGCCGCGCACATTAGGCGTTCGCTGCCGACGTGCCCTCGCGATAATCGCGCGATGCGACGACGCCATGCCGCGGCCGCGGCCCTCGTGTGCTGTGTCCCGGCCCGGGCTGCACCGCACGGCCCCGGCAAGCCATATGGCCGGCGCGCCGACGTGATGGCCGCCGCCCGGTCGATCGCCGACGAGTTGTCGCTCGAGGCATCCTGGGTCGCGACCACGCTTGGTCGTGCCCGCTTCGTGCCGAGCGTGGCGCAGCTGATCATGCCGCCGGCCTCGCCGCGCGCCCGCAACTGGAATGCCTATCGCACCCGCTTCGTCGACGGCCGCCGCATCGAAGCCGGTGCGCGCTGGTGGCGCGACAACGCGTCGTGGCTCGACCAGGCTGCCCAGCGCTTCGGCGTGCCGCCGGACATCGTGGTGGGCATTGTCGGCGTCGAGACGCACTACGGCCGCCACACCGGCACCTTTCGCGTGCTCGATGCGCTGGCCACGCTGTCGTTCGATTTCCCGAGCGGACGCAGCAACCGCAGCGCCTTCTTCCGCGCCGAGCTCGCGCAGTTCCTGCGCCTCGTCAGCCGCGAAGGCTGGGACGCGACCGCGGTCACCGGTTCGTATGCGGGCGCGATGGGAATGCCGCAGTTCATGCCCAGCAGCGTGCTGAACTATGCGATCGACTTCGACGACGACGGTCGCGTCGACCTCAACGGCAGCCACGCCGACGTGATCGGCAGCGTGGCGCGCTTCCTGGCCGAGCATGGTTGGCGCCGCGGCATGCCGACGCACTACCGCGTCGAGCCACCAGGCGACATCGTCGACCGCGCCCTGCTGCTGGTGCCCGACATCGTGCCCAGCTTCAGCCCGGCGCAGATGGCGCAACGCGGCGCCCGCCTCGACGACGAGGCGCTGCAGCACGAAGGTTCGCTGGCACTGGTCGAGTTGCTCAACGGCGAGGCGCCGCCGAGCTACGTGGCGGGCACGCAGAACTTCTACGCCCTGACCCGCTACAACGCATCGAGCTACTACGCGCTGGCGGTGGTCGAGCTCGCGCGCGCGGTCAGTGCGGTGTACTGAACGGCTCGACGCTCACCTCGACCTGCGGGCGTGCGGCGGTGCCGCCGCGGATCACGCCGCGCAGCGGCGCCACGTCGCCGTAGTCGCGGCCCCAGGCGAGCGTGACGTGCTCCAGCGAGGGCTTGACCGCATTGGTGGGGTCGAAATCGACCCAGCCGTTGAGCGGGCACCACACCGCGACCCAGGCGTGCGACGCGTCGCTGCCCACCAGGCGCGGCTGGCCGGGTGGCGGGTGGGTCGACAGGTAGCCGCTGACGTAGCGGGCCGCCAGCCCGAGGGAGCGGCAGGCCGCGATCATCACGTGCGCGAAGTCCTGGCACACGCCGCGGCGCAGGCGCAGCGCCTGCAGCGCGTCGGTGGCGACGTCGGTGCTGTGGGCGCGGTACTCGAAGCGATCGTGCACGCGGTGCATCAGCGCATCGACTGCATCGAGCAGCGGACGGTTGGGGGCGAACAGGTCGCCGGCGAACTGCGTGAAGGCCGCGGCGCGCGGCGCATGGGGCGAGCCGAGCGCGAACTCGCACGCTTCCGGCATGGTGCTGCCGGCGCGGTAGCGCAGCCGGGCAGCCACCTGCTCCCACGGCGGGCTCACGCCCACGGGCTGCACCCCGCGGGACGCGAGCTCGGCGGTGAACGACGACAGCACGTCGAGTCGATCGTGCACGCGCGCGTGGCTGAAGCAGTGTCGCCAGTTGCCGAACACGTCGATGCTGGCATCGATGGCCTGCGCGCCGGTGTCGGGCTCGGGCAGCACGTCGATGCGCCAATCGCTCACCGCCTGCCACGGCGTTTCGCGCGGGCGCAAGTGCGCAAGGTGGTGCGCCAGTTCGACCGCGGCGTCGTATTCGTAGCGCGTCAAGTGACGCACGCGCAGCGTGGCCCCGGCGTTCGCGGAAGCACCGTGGGGCGTCGTCATCGCGCTCACTGCCACACCGAGCGGTCGGCCCCGGCGACGTGCGCGAACAGGTGGTTGCCGATCGCATCGGACAGCTCGCGCGCGGCGGCGACCGTGCGATCGAGGGCGGCGACCATCTCCGCCGGCCGGCCGCTGGCATCGAGCTGTGCCATCTGCTCGGCCTGCCAGGTCTCCGGGGCCGGCAGCGGATCGGTCACCTCGTAGGCCCAGGCGCCATCGTGGCGCGCCAGCTTGCGCAGGCGGTCGCGCAGCGTGCGCGCCACCCAGGCCACCGAACGCGTGTTGTCGGTGTCGAACACCAGCAGGTCGAGCAGCGGCAGCACCTCGCGCCGCGCCTGGAAGCGCGCGCGGTAGGTGATCACGCTGTCGAACAGGCCCAGCAGCAGGTCGAAGCCTTCGTCGCTGGCGGCGAGGCCGGCTTCGAGCCCGCGCGCCAGGGCCTGGCACAGCGTGTCGAGTCGCTCGACCTGGCGGCCCACCGACAGCAGGCGCCAGCCGTCGTCGCGCACCATGCGATCGGTCTGGGCACCGGTCACGGCGGCCAGGTGCATGGCGGTGCGCCCGAGCACGCCCACCACGTCGGCCACCGGCGCCGCGCCGCCTTCGCGCGCCGACAGCGCGAGTGCCGAACCGATGTGCTGCTCGAAGTGATCGTCGAGCTCCTGGATCAACCGCCAATGGTCGGGCGACAGCCGCTCGCGCAGCGACTGCGCGCAGGCGACCAGCGCGCGCAGGTTGAAGCCGACGCTGGTGACGCCGGACGCGGCGGGCAGGCCGTGGGCCAGCGCGCGCTCGAACACGCGCAGCGACTGTGCCGGCGTCGGCGTGCCTTCGGGCACCAGCGCGTGACGCTGCACCAGCTGGCCGATCCATTCGCGCACCGGCGGCGATGCCGATCGCAGCGTCTCGAGTGCCAGCCGCACCAGACCGACCGCGAACTCGGCGCGCTCGGTGTAGCGGCCGAGCCAGAACAGGTTCTCGGCGGCACGGCTGGTGACCGTGCGCTGCTGCTCGAGCAGATCCGCCGACGACAGCGGCGACGGCAGCAGCGACGTGGCATCGACCTCGCCATGCGTCATCACCCACAGGTCGGCGCTGGCGCTGCCGTGTTGCATCGACAGCCAGGGGTCAAGGCCGCGCTCGCGACGCGATGCCACGCGCGCCATGCCGCCGGGCAACACCTGCCAGCCGCCGCGGCCGTCGGTGAGCGCAAAGACCCGCAACACGGCGGCGCGCAGGTCGATGGCGGTGCCGTCCCACACCGGCGTGTGCGACGGCAGCACGCGCGCCTGCAGCGTGAAGGCCGAGGGGTCGGCGTCGACGCGAGCGCTCAGCGCCGCCTGCTGGGCCGGGTCGAGATCGGCGGCGACCACGGGGTCGAAGCCCTGTGTCGTCGCACTGGCCGGAAAGGTCGCCGCGACCACGAACTCCGACAACCGCGCGCGCTGCGCCTGCCACACCGAGTCTTCGCCGCACCACCAGTGCGTCGACGCCGGCAGCAGCAGCTCCTCGCCGAGCAGGCGTTGCGCCACCCCGGGCCAGAAGGCCGCCAGGCCGGGGCTCTCGAGCACGCCCGCGCCAGGCGTGTTGGCCAGCACCACCTCGCCGGCGCGCAACGCCTGCAGCAAGCCGGGCACGCCGAGTGCCGAATCCGATCGCAGCTCGAGCGGATCGAGCCACTCGTCGTCGACGCGGCGCAGCACCACGTGCACGCGCTCGAGCCCCTGCATCGTCTTGAGGAACAGCTGGCGGTCGCGCACCGTGAGGTCGTTGCCCTCGACCAGCGTGATGCCGAGGTAACGCGCGAGGAACACCTGCTCGAAATAGGTCTCGTGCAGCGGTCCCGGCGTCAGCAGCACGATGCGCGAACGGTCACCGGCCGGGCTCATCGCGCGCAGCGCGCTCAGCAGCCCGCTGAATGCCGCGGCCACCCGCTGCACACGCAGGTCGGCGAACGCCTCCGGGAACTCGTGCGACACCAGCAGCCGGTTCTCCAGCAGGTAGCCCAGGCCCGACGGTGCCTGCAGCCGCTGCGACAGGACCCACCAGCGCCCTTCGGGGCCGCGCGCAATGTCGAACGCGGCGACGTGCAGGTGCACGCCCGCCGCCGGCACCACGCCATGCACCGGGCGCAGATACTGCGGGTGCGCGAACACCAGCGAAGGCGGCAGCACCGCGTCGTGCAGCAGCGTCTGGGCGCCGTAGACGTCGGCCAGGGTCGCATTGAGCAGCCGCGCACGCTGAGTCACCCCGCGCTCGATCGCCACCCACTCGTCGGCGCCGACGATGAACGGCAGCAGTTGCAGCGGCCACTCGCGGCTGCCGTCGCCGCTGGCAGCGTGCACGTTGTAGCTGGCGCCGTCTTCGCGCACGCGACGCTGCACCCGCGCCGCGCGCGCGGCGAGCTCCACGCTCGCGCCGCCATCGCCGTCCGCCGCCGAGGTCGTGCCAAGCGCGTTGAGAAACCGTTCCCAATGCGGTACCAGCGGCGCGTCTTGCGGCTGCAGGGAGCCGCGCAGCTCGTCGAAGGCCTCCAGCGTGGTCGCGTCCGCGATCCGCAGGGGCCTCGGCGCATTCGACCGCTGCGCGTCGGGTTCGGTCATGACTGCATCATGCCGTGGGCGCGGGCATCGGCAGTCCCCCGATCCTCAGGTGCTAGCTGCGACGCAGGTCGAGCGTGAACGGGAACTCGAGGCTGCGTGGCGCCGGAGGTTCGATCCGCCGCGCGAAGCCCGGACCCGGGGTGTGCCCGAACGGGAAGAAGCGCGCCAGGCGACGACTCTCGGCCTCGTAGGCGTTGACCGGGAAGCTGACGTAGTTGCGGCCGCCCGGGTGCGCCACGTGGTATTGGCAGCCGGCGAGCGAGCGCTGCATCCAGCGATCGACCAGGTCGACGGTGAGCGGTGCGTGCGGGGCGATTGTCGGATGCAGCGCCGACGGCGGCTGCCAGGCGCGGTAACGCACACCGGCCACGTACTCGCCAACGCGGCCGGTGGGCTGCAGCGGCACCACGTGGCCGTTGACGGCCACCACGTGGCGGGGGTCGACCAGCCCGGTGGCATGCAACTCGAGCCGCTCGAGCGACGAATCGACGTAGCGCACCGTGGCTCCGGCGGCGCCCTCTTCGCCCATCACGTGCCACGGCTCGAGCGCCTGCCGCAGCACCAGCCGGACGCCGCGGGCGCTGAGTTCGCCGATCTTGGGGAAGCGGAACTCGAAGTGCGGCGCGAACCAGGTGCGTTCGAACGAATGGCCGAGCGCCGCCATCTCCTCGATCACGTCCTCGAAGTCCATCCACACGAAGCTGGGCAGCAGGAAGCGGTCGTGCAACTCGGTATTCCAGTGCACCAGGGCCTCGCGGTACGGCTGCCTCCAGAAGCGCGCCACCAGCGCGCGCAGCAGCAACTGCTGCACGATGCTCATGCGCGCGTGCGGCGGCATCTCGAACGCCCGCAGCTCGAGCAGGCCGAGGCGGCCGGTGGCCGAGTCGGGCGAGTACAGCTTGTCGATGCAGAACTCGCTGCGGTGCGTGTTGCCGGTGACGTCGATCAACACGTTGCGCAGCGTGCGGTCGATCAGCCACGGTGGCATCTGCTCGCCGTGCGTCCGCTGGCTGCGCGAGATCTCGGCCAGCGCGATCTCGAGCTCGTACAGCTGGTCGTTGCGCGCCTCGTCGACGCGCGGCGCCTGGCTGGTCGGCCCGATGAACAGACCCGAGAACAGGTAGCTCAGCGAGGGGTGGTTGTGCCAGTAGGCCAGCAGCGACGCCAGCAGGTCGGGCCGCCGCAGGAACGGGCTGTCGGCCGCGGTGGCGCCGCCAAGCACGAAGTGGTTGCCGCCGCCGGTTCCGGTGTGGCGACCGTCGAGCATGAACTTCTCGCTCGACAGGCGCGATTGCCAGGCCGCGTCGTACAGGAACTCGGTGTGCTCGACCAGCTCCTCCCAGTCGTGCGCCGGATGGATGTTGACTTCGATGACGCCTGGGTCGGGTGTCACCTGCAGCAGCTTCAGCCGCGGATCGCGCGGCGGCGGATAGCCTTCGAGCACGACCTTGACGCGCAATTCGGACGCTGTGGCTTCGGTCGCGGCCAGCAAGTCGAGATAGTCCTCGAGGCGCTGCAGCGGCGGCATGAAGACGTAGAGCACACCGCTCGGGCTGCCCTGCGCTTCGGCCTTCGGCCCGTTGGCGCGCCGCGGATCGCGCACCTCCACCACCAGCGCGGTGCGCGTCACCCAGTGCGCAGACTCGAAACGGCGTGGAGAGTGCACAAGGTCTTCGTCGCTGCCGGCGGCGCGCGCGCCGGCATCTGTGCCCGCGCCCACAGCCGCGGCCGTGCTGGCGCGACCAACAGCCGCAGCGTCGCCCGCGCCTTCGTGGGCACTGCGTTGCAGGGCCACCGTGCCGCCCTCGGCGAAGCCGCCACCGACCGCGTGCGGTGCGTACTGACCCCGCACCTGAGCGGCCGGCGCCAGCGCGCCGCGCGGCGCGAAGGGATCCAGCTCGACGTGGAACGGATAGTCGCCAGCGGTTACCCACGGCAGCGACTCGAGCGGCAGCCGGTAGCCCATCGGCGAGTCGCCGGGCATCAGGTACATGCGCTCGTCGCGGAAGAACCAGGGTCCCGTGATCCAGCGCGGGCCCGAAAGGCTTGGGCGATCGGCCACCCGCAGCGGCAGCGCATAGCCGACCTCGTGGCTCAGGCCCTGTTCGAACACCCGGCGCAGGCGGATGCGCTCGAGCTCGTCGTCGAGCCGGGAGTCGAACGGATCGACGTTGACTGGCAGCCGCCGCTCGCGCCACAGGTAGTACCAGGTGTCCTCGTAGCCGGCCTGCACGTGATCGGCAGTGAGCCCGAGGCGGCCGCGCAGAGCGTGGATGAAGCGCTTGGCGTCGGCACTGGTATAGGCATGCTGCTCGCGCTCGTCGGCGAACAGCGTGGGATCTTGCCAGCACGGCTGGCCGTCGCGCCGCCAGTAGACGCTCAGCGCCCAGCGCGGCAACTGCTCGCCGGGGTACCACTTGCCCTGGCCGAAATGCAGGAAACCGCCCACGCCGTAGTGCGCGCGCAGCCGCTGCACCAGGTCCTGCGCATGGATGCGCTTGGTCGGGCCGAGCGCATCGGTGTTCCACTCGGCACCGTCGCGGTCGTCCACCGACACGAAGGTCGGCTCGCCGCCCATCGTCAGGCGCACGTCGCCGGCCACCAGCTGCTCGTCGACGCGCCGCCCCAGCGCCAGCACGGCCTGCCACTGCTCCTCGGTGTAGGGCTTGGTGACGCGCGGCGACTCCCAGACCCGCGACACGCGCATGGTGTGCGTGAACTCGACCTCGCTCTCGTCGACCGCGCCGGTGATCGGTGCCGCGCTGATGGGCTGCGGCGTGCAGGCGAGCGGGATGTGACCCTCGCCGGCCAGCAGTCCCGACGTCGGATCGAGGCCGATCCATCCGGCGCCGGGCAGGTAGACCTCGCACCAAGCATGCAGGTCGGTAAAGTCGGCCTCGGCGCCGCTCGGACCATCGAGCGCCTTGACGTCGGGTTTCAATTGGATGAGATAGCCCGACACGAAGCGCGCCGCCAAGCCCAGGTGGCGCAGCACCTGCACCAGCAGCCAGCCGGTATCACGGCACGAGCCGGACGCCAGCTGCAGCGTCTGCTCCGGCGTCTGCACGCCGGGCTCCATGCGGATCAGGTAGCGGATGTCGCGCTGCAGCCGCTGATTCAGCGCCACCAGGAAGTCCATCGTGCGCTGCTCGCTGCGATCGATCGAGGCCAGCAGCTCCTGCAGGCGCGGCGTGGCACGATCGGGCACGAGATACGGCGTCAGCTCCTGCGCGAGCGCATCGTCGTAGGCGAACGGGAACCTCTCGGCCCCGGGTTCGAGAAAGAAGTCGAACGGGTTGTAGACCGCCATCTCGGCCACCAGGTCGACGGTGACCTTGAATTCGCCGGTCTTCTCCGGAAACACTAGCCGCGCGAGGTGGTTGGAGAACGGGTCCTGTTGCCAGTTGATGAAGTGATCGTCGGGCTCGACGCGCAGCGAGTAGCTGAGGATCGGCGTGCGACAGTGCGGCGCCGGGCGCAGGCGCACCACCTGCGGCGACAGACTCACCCGCCGGTCGTAGCGGTAGTGGGTGACGTGGTTCAGCGCGACATGAATGCTCATGCGGGCACCAGAAAGTCTCTGCTGATGCCCGCGCCGATGTCGTTCACGCGGTCGAGGAAGTGCGTCAGGTAGGCGTGCATGCCGGTGGCCAGGATCTCGTCGATGCGGCCGTACTCGAGGTCGGAGCGCAGGCGGCCGGCGCGGCGCTGCGTCTCGGCACTCTGCTCGTTGGCCACCAGTTTGAGGTTGTCGACCACGCCGTTCATGCTGCCGGCCAGCGAGCGCGGCATGTCGGGCCGCAGGATCAGCAGCTCGGCGACCTTCTTGGGCACGATGACGTTGCGGTAGACCTTGCGGTAGATCTCGAAGCCCGACACCGAGCGCAGGATCGCCGACCAGTAGTAGAAGTCCAGCTCGGGCTCCTCGCCGTCGCTCTCGCGGCCGAAGTAGTCGGCATCCAAGGCGTGAAACTTCACGTCGAGCAGGCGCGCCGTGTTGTCGGCCCGCTCGAGGAAGGTGCCGATGCGGATGAAGTGCAGCGACTCGTCCTGCAGCATCGTGCCCACGGTGACGCCGCGCGACAGGTGCGAGCGGAACTTCACCCACTCGAACAGCGCGCTCGGGTCGCGATCGAAGTCGTGCTCGCGCAGCAGCCGGTTGAACTCGAGCCAGGTCTGGTTGGTGGTCTCCCACAGCTCGGTGGTGATGCTGCCGCGCACCGCGCGCGCGTTCTCGCGCGCCGCGCGCAGGCACGACACGATGCTCGACGAATGCGTCTCGTCGTGCACCATGAAGCGCATCACGCGATGCCGGTCGATGCTCTTGCCGTGGCGCGCCTCGTAGGCGCTGGTGAGCTCGCTGATGCCGAGCATGCCGCGCCAGCCCTGCTCGGCGTTCTCGGCCGACTGCGGCAGCAGCGACGTCTGGTAATTGATGTCGAGCATGCGCGCGGTGTTCTCCGCGCGCTCCATGTAGCGCGCCATCCAGAACAAGTGGTCTGCGGTTCTGGACAGCATCTCAGATCTCCAACACCCAGGTGTCCTTGGTGCCGCCGCCCTGCGACGAGTTGACCACCAGCGAGCCCTCCTTGAGCGCCACGCGGGTCAGGCCGCCGGGCACCATCTGCACCGTCTTGCCCGACAGCACGAACGGGCGCAGGTCGATGTGCCGCGGCGCAATGCCCGACTCCACGTAGGTCGGGCAGGTCGACAGCGACAGGGTCGGCTGCGCGATGTAGTTGCTCGGGTTGGCGATCAGCTGGTCGCGAAACGCCTCGATCTCGGCGTGCGTCGCCGCGGGACCGACCAGCATGCCGTAGCCGCCGGCACCGTGCACCTCCTTGACCACCAGGTCCGGCAGATGGCTCAGCACGTACTTGAGGTCGTTGGCCTCGCGGCAAAGGTAGGTGGGCACGTTCTGCAGCAGCGGCTTCTCGCCGAAGTAGAACTCGATCATCTTCGGCACGTACGGGTAGATCGACTTGTCGTCGGCCACCCCGGTGCCGATGGCGTTGCACAGCGTGACGTTGCCCTTGCGGTAGACGTCGAGCAGGCCGGCGCAGCCGAGCGTCGAGTTGGGCTTGAAGGCGGTCGGGTCGAGGAAGTCGTCGTCGACGCGGCGGTAGATCACGTCGACGCGCTTGGGCCCTTGCGTCGTCCGCATGTAGACGAAGCCGTCCTTGACGAAGAGATCCTGCCCTTCGACCAGCTCGACCCCCATCTGCTGCGCGAGGAAGGCGTGCTCGAAGTACGCGCTGTTGTACATGCCCGGCGTCAGCACCACGACGCTCGGCTCGTTGACGCCCGCCGGCGCCACCGCGCGCAGCGACTCGAGCAGCAGGTCGGGGTAGTGCGCCACCGGCGCCACGCGGTGCAGCGAGAACAACTCGGGGAACAGCCGCATCGTCATCTTGCGGTTCTCGAGCATGTAGCTGACGCCGCTGGGCACGCGCAGGTTGTCCTCCAGCACGTAGTAGCTGCCGCTGCCGTCCGCGTTGCCGGCGCGCACGATGTCGACGCCGGCGATGTGCGAGTACACGTTCGCCGGCACGTCGACGCCGATCATCTGGCGGCGGAACTGGGCGTTGGCCGTGACCTGCTCCGCCGGGACGATGCCGGCCTTCAGGATCTCCTGGTCGTGGTAGACGTCGTGGATGAAGCGGTTGAGCGCCGTCACGCGCTGGCGCAGGCCCTTCTCCATCTCGCGCCATTCGCCGGACGGGATCACGCGCGGGATCTGGTCGAAGGGGATCAGGCGCTCCGTGCCCTCGCCGGAGTCCTTGTCGCCGTACACCGCGAAGGTGATGCCGACGCGGCGGAAGATCATCTCGGCCTCGTCGCGCCGCGCCTGCATCGCGTCGTGCGGCTGCTGCTTGAGCCAGCCGTCGTAGGTGCGGTACTGCGCGCGCACCGCCTTGTCGGCGGTGAGCATCTCGTCGAAGGGCGCCTTCATGGGGTCTCTCTCTCGTCAGGCATTAGCAACAACCGGACCCACGACCCGCGTCGTGACCGCGACCGACAGGCTGTGCCGGCCGCCGCCGCGGATCACGCCGCGCAGCGGCGTCACGTCGCCGAAGTCACGCCCGACCGCGACCCGCACGTGGCCGGTGCCGGGCACGAGGTCGTTGGTCGGGTCCAGGTCCAGCCAGCCGT
>DATJYZ010000345.1:0-20043 GCA_035499355.1 Burkholderiaceae bacterium
CGGCGTCGGCGTGGCCGGCCTGCAGGCCATCTCCACCGCCAAACGCCTGGGCGCGGTGATCGAGGCCTCCGACGTGCGTCCGTCGGTCAAGGAACAGGTCGAGAGCCTGGGCGCGAAGTTCATCGACGTGCCCTACGAGACCGCCGAGGAGAGGAGGGCCGCCGACGGGGTCGGCGGCTACGCACGGCCGATGCCGTCGAGCTGGCTGGAGCGGCAGAAGCTCGAGGTCGCCAAACGGGTGGCACAGGCCGACATCGTCATCTCGACCGCACTGATCCCGGGCCGCCCGGCGCCGGTGCTGGTCACCGCGGAGATGGTGCGCGGCATGAAGCCCGGTTCGGTGATCGTCGACCTGGCCGCCGCCACCGGGGGCAATTGCCAGCTCACCGTTGCGGGCCAAACCGTGGTGCAGCACGGCGTGATCATCGTCGGCGAGACCAACCTGCCGGCGCTGGTTGCCGCCGACGCATCGGCGCTCTACGCGCGCAACGTGCTGGACTTCGTGAAGCTCATCGTCAACAACGCAGGTGCATTGGAGCTGCCGGCCGACGACGACATCGTCGCCGCCTGTCTCGTCACCTACAACGGCGAAGTCAAGAGCGCCTGAAGATCATGGACATCGTCTCGCCCACCCTCCTCAATCTGATCGTTTTCGTACTGGCGATCTACGTCGGCTACCACGTGGTGTGGACCGTCACGCCGGCCCTGCACACGCCGCTGATGGCGGTGACGAACGCCATCTCTGCCATCGTCGTGGTCGGCGCCATGCTGGCCGCCGCGATGACCGGCACCTGGGCGGGCAGGCTCATGGGCGTGCTCGCCGTGGCACTGGCGTCGGTGAACATCTTCGGCGGCTTCCTCGTCACGCGCCGCATGCTGGAGATGTTCAGGAAGAAGGAGAAGAGGCCAGGCAGGCAGCCCGAGACATTGCCGCAGCTCGAGGAGAAGAGAGCGTGAGCTTCAGCATGAACCTCGTCACGCTGCTGTACCTGGTGGCCAGCGTGTGCTTCATCCAGTCCCTGAAGGGCTTGAGCCACCCGACCACCTCGATCCGTGGCAACGCCTTCGGCATGGCGGGCATGGGCATCGCCACGCTGACCACCGCGGCGCTCATCATCAAGCTCGCCGAGTCGGCCAACGGCCTTTCGTGGGTGCTGATCGGGCTGCTGGCCGGCGGCGTCTATGGCGCCTGGCGCGCCAGGACGGTCGAGATGACCAAGATGCCCGAGCTGGTCGCGTTCTTCCACTCGATGATCGGCCTGGCGGCGGTATTCATCGCGATCGCCGCCGTGCTCGAGCCGGCGGCGCTGCTGCATGGGCTGCAAGCGGGTGAGCCGATTCCCACCGGCAACCGGCTCGAGCTGTTTCTGGGCGGGGCCATCGGCGCCATCACCTTCAGCGGCTCGGTGATCGCCTTCGGCAAGCTGTCGGGCACCTACAAGTTCCGGCTGTTCAAGGGCGCGCCCGTCACGTTCCCCGGCCAGCACATGCTGAACCTCGTGCTCGGGCTGGTGATGATCGGCCTGGGCCTGGCCTTCATGGCCACCGGCAGCTGGACCGCCTTCTTCGCCATGCTGGCGCTGGCCTTGGTGATGGGCGTGCTCATCATCATCCCGATCGGCGGAGCCGACATGCCGGTCGTGGTCTCGATGCTCAACAGCTACTCGGGCTGGGCGGCCGCGGGCATCGGCTTCTCGCTGAACAACACGATGCTGATCATCGCCGGCTCGCTGGTGGGCTCCTCGGGCGCGATCCTCAGCTACATCATGTGCAAGGCGATGAACCGCTCGTTCTTCAGCGTGATCCTGGGCGGGTTTGGCGGCGATACGGGTCAGGTGGCAGCGGGTGCCAAGGAGCAGCGCCCGGTCAAGAGCGGCAGTGCCGACGACGCGGCCTTCGTGCTGGGCAATGCCGAGAGCGTGATCATCGTGCCCGGCTATGGCCTCGCGGTGGCGCGCGCGCAGCACGCGGTCAAGGAGCTCGCCGAGAAGCTCGCGCACAAGGGGGTGACGGTGAAGTACGCGATCCATCCGGTCGCGGGCCGCATGCCCGGCCACATGAACGTGCTGCTGGCCGAGGCCGAGGTGCCCTACGACCAGGTGTTCGAGATGGAGGACATCAACGGCGAGTTCGGCCAGGCCGACGTGGCGATCATCCTCGGCGCCAACGACGTGGTGAACCCGGCCGCGCTACAGAAGGGCACGCCGATCTACGGCATGCCGATCCTCGAGGCCTACAAGGCCAAGACGGTGATCGTCAACAAACGCTCGATGGCCGCCGGCTACGCCGGCCTCGACAACGAACTCTTCTACATGGACAAGACGATGATGGTCTTCGGCGACGCCAAGAAGGTGGTCGAGGACATGGCCAAGGCGATCGCCTGAGCGAATCACCATGAACACCTACTGCGCGCCGCTGCGCGATATGAAGTTCGTCCTCAGCGAACTCGCCGGCCTCGCCCACGTGGCGACGCTGCCAGGCTTCGAGGACGCCGGCCCCGACACCGCCGAAGCGATCCTCGACGAGGCCGCAAAGTTCGCCTCGCAGGTGCTCGCGCCGATCAACGCCGAAGGCGACAGGCGCGGCTGCACCTGGAGCGACGGCGAGGTGACGACGCCGCCTGGTTCCAAGGAAGCCTATGCGCAGTTCGTCGCCGGCGGGTGGAACGGACTCGAGTTTCCGCCGCAGTACGGGGGCCAAGGCCTGCCGAAGCTGGTGTCGAGCCCGGTCAAGGAGATGGTGATGGGCGCCAACCTGGCGTTCTCGCTGTGCCCGCTGCTGACCGGCGGCGCGATCGAGGCGCTGCTGCTCAGCGGCTCCGACGAGCAGCGGCAACGCTACCTGCCGCACCTGGTCGAAGGCCGCTGGACCGGCACCATGAACCTGACCGAGCCTCAGGCCGGGTCGGACCTGGGACTCGTCCGCACCCGCGCCGAGCCCGACGGCGCCGGCCGCTACCGCCTCTACGGCCAGAAGATCTTCATCACGCACGGTGAGCACGACATGGCCGAGAACATCGTGCACCTCGTGCTCGCGCGGCTGCCCGACGCGCCCGCCGGCGTGAAGGGCATCTCGCTGTTCCTGGTACCGAAGTTCCTGCTCGACGACGACGGCCGCCCGGGCGCGCGCAACGACGTGCGCTGCGTGTCGATCGAGCACAAGCTCGGCATCCATGCCAGCCCGACGGCCGTGCTCGCCTTCGGCGACCGCGAAGGCGCGATCGGCTGGCTGATCGGTGAGCCGAACCGCGGGCTCGAGTACATGTTCATCATGATGAACGAGGCCCGCTTCGCGGTCGGGCTGCAGGGTGTCGGGATCGCCGAACGGGCCTGGCAGCAGGCGCTCGGCTACGCGAAGGATCGCGTGCAGAGCAAGGACGTGGCGGACCCGCGTGGCAAGTCGGTGACCATCATCCACCACCCCGACGTGCGCCGCATGCTGATGACGATGAAGGCCTTGACCGAGGCGACACGTGCGGTCGCCTACGTCGTCGGCGCGGCCATCGACACGGCTCACGCGGCGAACGACGCCGACGAACGCGCGCGTGCACGGGCATTCGTCGAGTTCATGATTCCCATCCACAAGGGCTGGGCCACCGAGTCGGCGATCGACGTGGCGAACCTCGCGATCCAGGTGCATGGCGGAATGGGCTTCATCGAGGAGACCGGCGTCGCACAGCACCTGCGCGATGCACGCATTCTCACGATCTACGAAGGCACCACCGGCATCCAGGCGAACGACCTCGTCGGCCGCAAGATCGCGCGCGACCGCGGCGCGACCGCTCTGGAGGTCGCCGCGCAGATGCGCGCCGCATGGGCCGACTTGCCGGCCGACGACGGCGGCGACATCGTGGCGATACGGCACCGCTTCGCCGATGCGATCGCTGCGTTCGAGGAGTGTGTGCAGTGGATCGCCGCCAACTACACGAGCGACCCGAAGGCGGTGCACGCCGGGGCGGTGCCGTTCCTGAAGCTCGCCGGCCTCGTCAGCGGCGGCTGGCAGATGGCGCGTGCGGCGGCGATCGCACGGCGCAAGCTGCAAGCCGGTGACGGCGATGCCGCGTTCCTGCGCGCCAAGATCGGCACCGCGCGGTTCTACGCCGACCACCTGCTGGCCCAGACGGGGGCCCTGCGCGAGACCGTGCTTCACGGCGCGCGCGGTGTGCTGGCGCTCGACGCAGAACAGTTCTGAACCGGCGCGGAAACACGATGTCGCGCGAGGTGATGGAGTACGACGTTGTGATCGTCGGCGGTGGCCCCTCCGGCCTGGCGTGCGCGACCCGGGCTGAGGCAGATGGCAGCGCAGCGGCACCGTGACGTTTGGGTGTGCCTGATCGCCTGCGCCTCGGCCTGCCGGTGGACAGCCGCGACCATGCGGTCGGGGCGCAGGTCTCGCGCGAGCTCGGTGTTCGTGGCATCCGGCTGATGACGAACAACCAGAAGAAGTACGACGGCCTTGCCGCCTTCGGCCTGCACATCGTCGAGCGCGTGCCGCCGATCTCCCCGCCGCACGTGGAGAACGCCGCCTACCCGAAGGCCAAGCAGGCCAGCACGGGACACCTCTACCCACGCATTACCGCGGAAACCGCGACGAAGGCCCCCGGACACGAACCCGTCGCACGATCGGCTCGAAGGGTTGAAGGTTCTCACCACGGAGGTTGCTTCCATGGTCAACATTGCAAGCAGCACGATCGGCGCAGGATGCGTGCCATTGGACGCCGCGGTCATCTTCGCCCATGCGCCGCCGCTCAATCGCGCCGGGCCTCGTCGCGACTCCGAGGCGCCTCGCGCGGCGACCGCCCGCGATCACACGGCAGTGCCACCGCCTACCGGTGTGTCTCTCGACGAGCCGCTCGTGTCGGCGCTCTGCACCTGCGTACTCGGCGAGCGTGACGAGTGGACGGCGCACGACTGGCCGCCACGCTCCGTGGCCGAGCTGCTCCGGTACTCGGCGAATGGCCCCGGTTTCCCGGGCGGGCTAGACCGGCGCGAGCTGTCGAGCCTGCTCGAGCAGGGACTCGCAGCACTGGACGAGGTCACCTTCCGAATCTCTGGCCAGTGCTTCGCGCGTGTCGACGCTGCGACCCGGTTGCGTGCGGTCTTCCATCTTGAGTCGGGGCAGGCAGGGCTTTCTTGGCGGCAAGCGGCCGCGTTCATGGACGCTTTTCTCACGTTGGCTGCCGAGGCCTACCTTTGCGATGCGTTGGAGCCGAATGCGCCAGCTGCGGCTGCGCGCATCGTTTGATCGGCCGTCGCCGGCCAAGCGCTCAGCGCGGCGGGGCGACTGCGCCACGAAGGCGGCAAGTGGTTAGCCGGCTGTCAGGCAAGGCCGGTGTCGGGCCGTCCAGCGCTCGCCCCCGGCACCTTGCCGTGAAGGTGGCATTCCTTTTGGCGAATCGACGCCCGCGTCGCGCGTGTCACGCGCTCACGCCGCCTGCACCGGTGCCGCGAAGGCATAGCCCGCCCCTCGCTGCGTGATGATCAGCTTCGGCCGCGACGGATCAACCTCGAGGCGCCGTCGCAGGCGCAGGATCTGCACATCGATCGAGCGGTCGTAGATCTCGTCGTCGTACACGTGCGAGTGCTCGATGAGCTGGGCGCGCGACAGCACCCGTTGCGGCGAAGAAAGCAGGGCCGTCAACAGCGTGAACTCACCCTGCGGCAGCACTTGCTCCTGGCCGTCGGGGCTCTTCAGCCGGCGCAGCCGCAGGTTGAGCTCCCAGCCTTCGAAACGAAAGGCGCGCAGCTTGCCGACCCGCTCACCCAGGCTGGCATGCAGCGTCACGCGGCGAAGCAGCGCGCGCACGCGCGCCAGCAACTCGCGCAGCGAAACCGGCTTCGTCATGTAGTCGTCGGCGCCCAGCTCGAGGCCGATCACGCGATCGATCTCGTCGGCGCGGCCGGTCAGCATCAGGATCGGGATGCTGCTCTGGTCGCGCAGCCGCCGTGCGATGGCCAGGCCGTCTTCCTCCGGCAACTTCAGGTCGAGCAGGATGCAGTCGACCGGTTCGCGCGCGAGCACCTCGTCCATCTCTGCGCCGCTGCCGACGGCGGTGGCACGCAGATCGTTGCCGGCGAGATACCGCACGACAGCCTCGCGCATGGGCGCATCGTCGTCGACGGCCAGGACATGGGGAATGGCGATGGACATGTTCATCAACCTCCGCCGGCGCTGAATGTCGGCCGGAAGTACCGTACCGCGCGAATCTGTCGATCGCGTAACGCCCGCGTTACGGCTGCAATGGTGCCGGTCGAGCGGTCACCCGCGTGCGCCTGCGTGCCCGCGACGGAACGTCGTTGGACCTGGCACATGACGCCCCAAGCGGTAAGATTTGAGCGCCCGCAAGTGCCGAGGAGCGGGCGTGCGGCGTTCGCGCGAACCGGACTTGTCATGCAGCCCTCCAGCCACGCCGGGAGTTCCCGGGCTCACCAGCACGTCCTCGTCGTCGACGATGACCCCGCCATGCGCAAGCTGGTCGCGGACACTCTCGCCGAGCACAGTTTCCGGGCCACCGCTGTCTCCAGCGGCGCGGAGATGGCGCAAGCGCTGGCACAACACACCGTCGACTTGATCGTGCTCGACCTGCGCCTCGAAGACGAAGACGGCATGGAACTGGCCCGCAAGCTGCGGCAGGAGTCGCAGATTCCCATCGTGATGGTCACGGGCCGGCGCGAGGAGGTCGATCGCGTGATGGGCCTCGAGATCGGCGCCGATGACTACATCGTCAAGCCGTTCAGCCCGCGCGAGCTGGTCGCGCGGATTCGGGCCGTGCTGCGGCGTTATCAGGCAGCGCGCGATCTGCTGCCCAGCCGCGAGGACTCTCGGCGTGCCTGGCGTTTCGCCGGCTGGGAGCTCAACGTGCACAGCCGTCGGCTGATCGACCCGCAAGGCCAACGGGTGGAGCTGACGAACGGCGAGTTCAACCTGCTGCTGGCGTTTTGCTCGGCGCCGTTCCGGGTCCTCGGGCGCGAGCAGCTGCTGGATCTGTCGCGCCTGCACGGCGCCGACGAGGTTTTCGACCGCTCGATCGACGTGCAGATCCTGCGGCTGCGGCGCAAGATCGAGCCCGATCCCGCGCGGCCCCAGTTCATCAAGACCGAACGCGGCGCGGGCTACGTTTTCAACGTGCAGGTCGAAGCGCTGCGCTGAACACCGATGGACCCCGAGGCTCGTAGGCGAGCCTGGGCCAAGGCAGCTGCGTGCGGCTCACGCAGCGCGACAGAGGGTTCATCGGGCGCTGCAGCGGGTCAGACGAAGGTGACGCCCGCGTCCTCGAGGGGAAGTGCACGGACGCGCTTGCCGGTCAGACCGAAAAGCGCGTTGGCGATCGCCGGAGCGACCAGTGGCACGCCCGCCTCGCCGATGCCACCGGGCCCTGCGTCGCTCGGGATCAGGGTCACCGCGATGGGCGGCACCTCCGGCAGGCGCGGGATGCGGAAGGTGTCGAAGTTGGCCTGCTCCACGCGCCCGTTGCGCACGGTCACCTTGCTGCGCAGGGTGTTGATCAGGCCTGTCACCGCGCCGCTCTCGATCTGCGCCACCACCTGGTCGGGGTGAACCGCGATGCCGCAGTCGACGGCGTAGGTCAGCTTCTCGAGCTTCGCCTGATCGCCCGTGCCGGAGAGCTCCGCCACCAGCGCGACATGGCTGTCGTAGCACGCCATCGTTGCCACGCCGAAGGCCCGGCCCGCCGGCGGTCGCGCCTGGTAGCCGGCTTGCTCGGCGGCGCGCTGGAGCACTGCACGCTGCCGCGGCTGCGTGCCCAGCATGGCGAGACGGAACGCCACCGGGTCCCGTGCCGCCGCGCGGGCCAGCTCGTCGATGAAGCTCTCGATGGCGAACGCGTTGAGCGAGTTGCTGACCGAGCGCCAGTAGCCGACACGGATGCCGACCTCCTGGATGACGGTGCGCAGGTCGAGGTTCGGGATGTCGTACGCGAAGTCGACGATGCCTTCGGTCATGAAGCCATCGATGCCGTCCTTCACCGCACCGGGGAACATGCGGTCGGTGATCGAAGGCGAGATCATCTTGTGCGAAAAGGCGGCGATGCGCTCGCCGTCGAGCGCCGCCCTCAGCAGATGCAGGCTGGGCGGGCGGTAGAAGTCGTGGCTGACGTCGTCTTCGCGCGACCAGATCAGCTTGACCGGCGTGCCCGGCACGGCCTTCGCGATCGCGACCGCCTGGGCGATGAAGTCGGTGTCGAGCCGGCGGCCGAACCCGCCACCGATGAACTGCGCATGCACGCGCACCTTCTCGGGCGGCACCGCCGCCGTCTGCGCGGCGACGGCGCGCGCGCCCTGCGGGAACTGGGTGCTCGTCCACACGTCGACGCCGCGCGCGGACACGAGCGCCAGGCAGTTCGGCGGCTCCAGCGTCACGTGCGCGAGCATCTGCGACGTGTAGCGCGCCTCGATCGGCTTCGTTCGGGTCAGCACCGAGGCCACGTCGCCGGCCCGCTTCACGACCGCCCCGGGGCGGTCCTTCGCCCGCTCCAGCGCGGCGTCGATGGTGGCCGTATCCACCGCGGCGCCGGGGCCTTCGTCCCATCGAATGGCGACATCGGCGAGGGCGGACCGTGCGATCCAGTAGTGATCCGCGATCACCGCCACGCCCTCGCCGATGTCGACCACCTTGCGCACACCGGGGCGCTTGAGCGCTGCGCCGGCATCGAACGAGGCGACGCGCCCGCCGATCACCGGGCAGGTGGCCAGCGCCGCGTACACCATGTCCGGCTGCTTCACGTCGATGCCGAAGATGGTCCGGCCGCGCGCCTTGTCCGCGCCGTCCAGGCGCGGCAGCGGCTTGCCGATGACGCTGAATTCGCCGACAGGCTTCAACTGCACGTCCTTGGGCACGGGCTGTCGCGCCGCCTCGGCCGCCAGGTCACCATAGGACAGTGACTTGCTGACGTGAATCACCTGCCCACCGGCTGCGTGGCACTCGGCTGGGGGCACCTTCCAGCGCGCCGCGGCGGCCGACACCAGCATCTGGCGCGCCGTGGCGCCGGCCTTGCGCAGCGGCTCCCACGCATCGCGCATGCTCGTGCTGCCGCCCGTGATCTGCGACCCCATCAGGCGGTTGACATAGACAGGGTCGGGCGGCGCCTGCTCGACCGTCACGTGGCGCGGATCGATGGCCAATTCCTCGGCCAGCAGCATCGTCAGCGAGGAGTGCACGTCCTGGCCCATCTCGTTGCGGGCGCAGACGAGCACGACGCGCCCGTCGGGATGCACGCTGACCCAGGCATTCGGCTCGAAGACGCCGGCCGCGCCAGGCCAGGCGACACCGATACCCAGCACCAGGCCGCTGCCGGCCAGCACCGACACCTGGAGGAACTGCCGGCGCGCAACGTCGGTGTGCGGGCCCATCACGCCGCCAGCGCTTTGGCTGCCTCGTGGATCGCCGTGCGGATGCGGCGGTAGGTCCCGCAGCGGCACAGGTTGTATTGCATCGCCTCGTCGATGTCGGCGTCGCTCGGCCGCGGGTTGCGGGTGAGCAGCGCGGTGGCCGCCATCACCTGGCCCGACTGGCAGTAGCCGCACTGCGGCACCTGGACCTTGTCCCACGCGGTCTGCACCGCGTCGGCGACACGCCCCTCCAACCCCTCGATCGAGGTGACCTTGCGACCCGCGACCGCCGACAGCGGAAGCAGGCACGAGAACGTGGCGTCGCCATCGACGTGCACCGTGCAGGCGCGGCACAGCGTCTTGCCACAGCCGAATTTCGTTCCGGTCAGGCCGAGGTGGTCGCGCAGCACCCACAGCACCGGCGTGTCCGGCGTCGCGTCCACTGCAACGGTCTTGCCGTTGAGCTCAAAGCGGGTCATGGGCGTGCCGCCTTACTTCGGCCCGAGGATCCACTCGACCAGCGCCTTCAGGTCCGGGTCGGGGACGCTGTTCGGCGGCATCGGGACAGCGCCCCAGACGCCACTGCCGCCGGCCTTGACCTTCTTCTCGAGCTTGGCCAGCGCGCCCGGGTCGCCGGCGTACTTCGCAGCGATCTCCTTGAACGACGGTCCGACGATCTTCTTGTCCACCGCATGGCACGCCAGGCAGTTGTACTTGTTCGCCAGGGGGGCCGCGTCGGTGGCGGCGACGCCGCGGCCGGGTGCCGACAGCAGCGTGCACGCCGCGGCTGCGATGGCAAACGTTGCGGCATTCATCTTGCAAGTGGGTTTCATGGGTGAGCTCCAAGAGGTGGTGAATCCAAGTCCGCCGCCGTGCTAGCGGGTGCTGGCCGTCGTGTCCGCGGCCTTGTCCTCGTGAGCCCGCTGGATCAGGTACGCCCGGATGGCGGTGGCGTCCTTCCGGTCGAGCACCGAGTTGAACGGCGCCATCCCGGCACCCTTCATCGCGCCGTTGAGCACGATGTCGAAGAAGAAGTCGTTGCCGAGGAACGTCGACGCGCGCAGGTCCGGCACCACGCCGCCACCCACCGCCTTGTCGCCATGGCAGACGCTGCAGTACCGCCCGAAGAGGTCGCGCCCATCAGCGACCGTGGCGGCGTCGGCGGTGGCCGGCGGGGGATTGAGCACGAGCTCGCGCTGCGGCGGCGCCTCGGGTAGCGCCGCGGTGCCGCCGAGCTTGAACACGAGCACGCGGCTCACGTTGCGCAGGTTGCCGGACTTGTCCGCGTCCTTGCCTTGCATCAGCGGGTAGCCGCCACCCCAGCCCGACAGCACGGCGATGTACTGCTCGCCGTTGACCTCATACGTGCTCGGGCCGCCCATCACGGCGCTCTGCGTCGGCACCGACCAGAGCCTGGCGCCCGAGTCGGCCCGGTACGCGTTCAGATGGCCGGCGGCGTCGCCTTGCACCACCAGGTTGCCGGCCGTCGTCAGAACCCCGCCGTTCCACGGACCGAGGTGCTCCACGTGCCACGCCTCCTTCTGGCGCACCGGGTCCCAGGCCAGCAGGCGCCCCTTCACGTCGGATGTGGGGCCGCCGCCGACGCCGATGTTCCAGCCCATGGGCGACGGCTGGTAGACCTGGATCGGATCGAACTCATACCCGATTTGCTGAGCGGGGATGTAGACCAGCCCGGTGTTCGGGTTGAACGCCATCGGCTGCCAGCTGTGCGCGCCGAGCGGGCCGGGGACCATGCGGGCCGGCTTGCCGGTCTCGCTGTAGCGGATGCCGGCCTTCTCGATCGGGCGACCGGTCTTCGCATCGACGCCGCTCGCCCAGTTGATCGGCACGAAGGTCTGTGCCGAGATCAGCTTGCCGGTCTTGCGGTCGAGCACGTAGAAAAAGCCGTTCTTGTTCGCCTGCATCAGCACCGGCCGGCGCTTCCCGCCGATCGTGAGGTCGGCCAGGACCAGCTGCTGGACCGCATCGAAGTCCCACTCTTCGCCGGGTGTGGCCTGGTAGTGCCACGCGTAGGCGCCGGTGTCGGCGTTGAGCGCCACGATCGAGGACAGGAAGAGGTTGTCGCCCTTGCTCTTGCTGCGGAACTTGCGGCTCCATTCGATGCCGTTGCCGACGCCGAAATACACCAGGTTCAGGTCCGGGTCGTATGAGATCGCGTCCCACACCGTGCCGCCGCCGCCGAGCTTCCACCACTCGCCGCTCCAGGTCTTGGCGGCCATCGCCATCGCCGCGTTCTCGAACGGCTTGGACGGATCGCCCGGCACGGTGTAGAAGCGCCAAGCCAGCTTGCCGGTCTCGGCGTCGTACGCCGAGATGTAGCCGCGGATGCCGTACTCGCCGCCGCTCATGCCGATCAGCACGCGGCCCTTCACGACGCGCGGCGCCTGCGTGATGGTCAGCGGCCCGCTCTGGTCGCCGGTGACCACGCTCCACACCGGCTTGCCGGTGCGCGCGTCGAGCGCCACCAGGCGGCCGTCGAAGGTGCCGACATAGATATTGCCCTTCCATGCCGCGACGCCGCGGTTGACGACGTCGCAGCAGCCCTTCACGCCGAGCTCGCGCGGCACTTCCGGGTCGTAGGACCAGAGCAACTTGCCGGTCGCGGCGTCGTAGGCCTTGACCATGCTCCATGCCGTGGAGACATACATGACGCCGTCGATGACCAGCGGCGTTGCCTGCTGGCCGCGCTGGGTGTCGAGGTCGGCGAACCAGGCCAGCCCGAGCTGCCCGGCGTTGTCGGCGTTGATCCTGGCGAGCGGACTGAAACGCTGTTCGCCGTAGGTGCGGCCATAGCTCAACCAGTTCGCGCCATCCTGATCAGCGTGGGTCAGGCGCGCCGCATCGACGTTGGCGGGGTAGTCGGAAGCCGCTGCGTGCACGGCGACCAGCAGGCCCGCGAGCAGCGCGGCCGCAGCCGTGGCGCCGCTCGGCAGGAAGCGCGGCAGCGACCGGTGCGCAGGCGCAGCCGGAATCGAATGGAGATGCTGGGTCAGGCGCATGGAATCCTCTCGATCACGCGGTGGTTCCGACGCCAGTGGCGCAATCTCACCGGCAATCGACCGCATCGTGCGGCGCCGCCATGACGGCGCAGCTTCGTCGCCGTTGCAGCCTTAGGCGCAGGGCTGGCACCGCAACGCTTGCGTTGCCGGAGTCATCCGCCTGCAACGGACGAGGAACCGGAGGGTGGCACTCAACGCGGCCGAAACGTCGAGCGGGTCCCATCTCGTAGGTCTCGGTCAGCCGCTTCCGGAACATCGCCGACGCCGCGCCGTGGCCGACGTGTCGCGATCTGTGCCGACAACCAGCGAGAACCTGGGCAATGGGAGAACCGGCGTGCGCCGTCGAGGTCGCCGTCACTGTGCATGCGCGCTGCCGCTCGAAACGCGATTCGCCGCCATCGCGGGGCGGCGCGGCCGCTTATCGAAATCGTGCCGGCCGCGCATGCGGGCGACACGGCAGCTCGAAGTCTGCGGTCGGCTCAAGCCCGGCCCAGAACGCCGTGGTCCAGCTTCACCCGTTCGCCGACATGCAGCCCATTGAGCTCGTAGTAGCTGAAGCTGCGCGTGCCTCCACGGTCGAACTGCACCACGACGTTGTAGTAGCGGCGCGAGTCGGCGGCGGCCCGCTTCTGCTCGATGTTGTTGCCCAGCAGTGCGCCGCCGAAAGCGCCGAGCACCGTTGCCGCGCCGCGACCCGTGCCGCCGCCGATCTGGTTGCCGAGCACGCCGCCGAGCACGCCGCCGAGCACCGCGCCGCCGCCGGTCGGCTGTTCGCTCGTTTCCACGACGTCGATGCGGCGCACCGTGCCGTATTCGGCGGCCTCGAATTCGACCCCGGCGGGTGCGTCGTAGATGTGCGTGACTTGCGTCTCCGGCGCCGCGCATCCGGCGAACGACAGTACGGCGAGGCTCGCCGCCGCTGCGATCGGGGCACGCGAGCGTGCCCGTGGCGTGTCTGTTGAATGGGTGGGGAAGCTCTTCATTTGGACTCCGTGGTTGAATCGGGCGCAGTCGCCGACGGTGCAAAGCATGGCCGCCGCGCATCACTGCGCAATGGCGAGCGACTGGCTTTGCGGCTACCGCCGTAGCGAAGTCATCAGCCCGCTAGCGCGGCCGAAATGCTTCGCAGGCTGCTCGTCTTGGGGCTGCCCCCGCTGCGTGAGGACGACGGGACCCTGGCGCGTCGCTGCCTGCGGAAATGCACCGACGACAAAGCCGTGGATGCCGTTCCACGCAATCTGGACTCCGATGCACAGCAGGATGAACGCGGACAGTCGCATCACCACGGTGCGGCCGGTCTCGCCGAGCCTCCTCACGATCTGATGTGCGTACCGGTAGCAGACGTAGACCGAGGCAGTGACGATGAGGATTCCCAGCGCATGCCCGACCGCGGTGATGAGCAACGAGCGTGCGCTGGCGTGCGGGTTGGCGCCGAGCGTGATGGCGACGGAAATGGCGCCTGGCCCCACCGTCAGCGGCAGGGTCAGTGGATAGAACGCGCGCCGGCGCAATTGGTCGGCCTGCGCCGTGGCGGCAGCCTCGCGAGCGGCCGTGTCTGACGCATCGGGCCGAGTGAGCAGGGACCAACCCATCTTGCAGACCACGATGCCCCCGGCGACCTGGACCGCGGGAATCGACAGGCCGAAGAAGTCGAGCACGTACGCGCCGACGAACGTACAGGTCAATAGCAGCAGGAAACTGTCGAACGCCACCGCCTTCGCCATGGCAACACGCTGGTCGGGCCTGAGGCCGCTTGTGAGGTGGAGGTACAGCGGCGTGGAGCCCAGCGGATCGACGATCGGCAGCAGGGCCCCCACCGCCAGCAACACCGGCGCGGCGATGTGACTCAGAGCATCGAGCGCGGCAGGCATGTGATCGTCAACTGCCCGGCGCAACGCCGATGGCGCCGAAAGGCTCGCGCACGATGGCGTCGATCGTATCGACGGCGTCGATCATCCAATCGACGATCGGAACGAGCGCGCTCCCGCGCAATGCAGGATCGCCCGACAGCCCGGCGAAGAGCGGACGCAGGGGCGGCAGGCGTTCGGGTGCCTGCAGCCTGCGCAGCCCGTCGGCAATGCCACCGAGCGCGCTGCCCAGCGCGCCCGCGAATTCATCGACACGCGCCGCCGTGGCGCCGTCGGCGTGCCAGGATGCGGCGGCGGCGGGCGCCGACAACGCCAGTGCGTGCAGCGCCAGCTCTGCGTGTGCCAGGCGTGCGACGGCGGCGATGAGCGTCTGGGCCATGTCGGACGTGAAGCGGCCTTGCGGCGCGGGCTCTTTCGCCAGCCGTGTCGCGGCGGCCTCGGCGTCGCTGCGCGCGCGGCGCGCCGCACTCTGCTGGTTGCGCAGCGCGGCCCGCCCGACGCTGCCCGGATGCGCCAGCTCGCGCAGCAGCACCATTGCGTAGTCGCGATGGCCCTCGGCGAGGCGGGCGAACTTGTCCTGCACCGTGGCACGCTCCCATGTCGGCCAGACCGCATAGGCGGCCAGTGCCATGCCGGCGCCGATGAAGGTGTCGTAGATCCGCGCCTCCGCAGTGGACAGGACCGGAAAGCCGAGCACCGCGAGCAGGACCACGACAAACGTCGTGAGGAACGCGCCGAAGAGCAGGTAGCTGGCATCGAAGACCGCATACGCGAAGGCGATCGAGACACCCGCGGCGACCACCATGGCCCCAGGGCTGTGATGCGCGAGTGCGACCAGCGCTCCACCGGCGGCGGCCCCCAGCACCGTCCCCAGCGCGCGCTCGAGGCCGCGCGAGAACGTGGATGCATGGTCGGCCTTGAGCACCAGGAAGATCGTCAACGTCGCCCAGCGACCCTCGTACAGCCCCGTGGCCTGCACGATCGCCTCGGCGAGCGCTGCCACGGCGGCCAGGCGCAGCGCGTGGCGTCCAGCCTCGCTGTGCAGGCCGATGTTGGCACGCAAGGTGGCGAGCGACCACGCGAGCTCGCTCTCCCCGCGCAATGGCGTGGTCTGGGGAGCAGCGTGCGTGGCCGAGGGGCGCGCCGCCGTCGTATCCAGATCGCCGATCGTGCTGGCGACGGCTCGCAGCTGGCCGAGCAGCGCTTCGCCGGACCAACGCCACGCCACGCCGTCGGCCACCGTCAGCGGTGCGACGCGGGCCTCGAGCTCACGCAGCGCCGGCAGGCGCCGGTCGCGTGGACTGCCCAGCGCGTCTGCGACGAGATTCAGCGTCGCGGCGGCCTGCGCCATGAGCGTGCGCAGGCTGCCGACGTGGTCGGGCTGCTGCAGCGCCTGTGCAGCCAGCGCTGCCAGCGAGGCGCGGATGCGCTCGGCCTCCTCGAGCAGGTCGACGAGCATCAGTCGCACGCTGCGCGCCAGCAGTGGATTCGGGTCGGCCAGCGTCGCGGTGGCGGGGAACGCGGCTGCGGACGGCGGTCCGAAGGCACCTTCGGACAATCGCACGGCGTACGCGGCCAGGTGGGCATACGATGCGGCAACTGCAGCGCGCTCGCCGTCGCCGGGGCGCAGCGTCCAGAGAGCGGCCACGAGGAGAACCTGCAGCAAGCCGCCGGCGAGCACCAGGCCGGCGCGCACGGCCGCTTCCGTGGGACCCACCGGCAACCCCGCGGCGATGAGCATCGCCACCGACCACTGCAGGATGGCGCTGGCCCAGCGCGGTTCGAGGCACACCGACAGGCCGGCCAGGTATCCCCAAGCGGCGATGATCGGCACCATCAGCCAGGGCGATGCTGACGCTGCGCTGGCGCCGACGAAGGTCGACAGCGCCATGCCGGCGGTGGCCAGCGCCACCGCCGCCACGCGGCTGCGCGCTTCGCCCTGGAACGAGGTGACACCGGCCGGCAGTGCCCCCAGGGCCGCGTACGCGCCGTATTGCATGTGGCCGCTGAGCCAGCCGACCACCAGCGGCAGCGCGACGCCCAGGCCCGCACGCACGGCGCGCGCGGGTGCCAGCCGCTCCGGCGCGAACGTGCCGAACAGGATGGGCTGGCGCCGCTCTATGGTGATGGTCACGCGGCGGGTCGCCCATGGGTTGGAGATCGCACGATCGTGGCGCGGCGGTGTCGCGGGCCGGTGACGGCAGGGTTACGGCAGCAACGCGGCAGTGGCGCGACCCGGGCGCCGGTGGCGCGGGGCGGCGTCTGCGGCGCGCGCTACGCAAGAAACCCGGCCGCAACCCGCGGGTCACCGCAGCGGCGCAATGTCTCGCCATCCGTGTCGCAGGCAAGGGCTCGAAGGCGCCGTGCAGGCGGCCGCAGGCCCAGCGACATCGAACCGAGGTGGTCACCATGAAGCATCCCGCGCCCGAGGCTCAACTGCAGCACCGCAGCGCACTCGAACGCCACTTCCTGGCCTTGGCGATCGTGGCCACTGCCGCATGTGCCGGCACGGTCATCGCGGACGCAGCCGTGCCGGTGCCCGCAGGGCACGCCGGCTTCTGCAACAGCGCCGTGTCCGTCCTTGTCAACGAGAGGACCGCGGCGTCGGCCTGTGGGAAAGCCCCATGAACCTGATGCGACACCGCGGCTATCTGCGCGCCCTCACGCCCGCGCAGCGGCGGCTCTGGGTGGAGCAGCGCCGGCGCCTGACGCTGCGGGTGGCGATCAGTAGCGCATGGCTGCCCACGGAGGTGCGACGCTCTTACGTGTACGCGCGTCGGATCTGACGCCGCTGCGTCGTGGGCGTCGTCGCTGCGATCGAAGAGCATGACGGTGCATCACGCGCTGCTGGAATCGGTAGCGCCGGCGTGCGCCGATCGCGTCGATCGCCCATCGTGTCGGCGACGACATTCAACGTCGCCGCGACTTGCGCCGAGGACCACCGGAGTCGCGGCTTGATTCTGAAACTCGGCTTTAGGGCGCGTTGGCTGTGGACGGCCCTGGTGGTGCTGCTCTCGGTCTGGATCGTTCACGGTTTCTTCCAGCCGCTCGCCTGGGCAGCGCTGCTGGCGGTTGCCAGCTGGCCGATCTATCGGCGCTTTGCCGCGTGGATGCCGTCGCGCGTGGCAACGAGTGTCACACCCATCGCCTTCACGATGCTGGTGTCGGTATTCGTCCTGGCACCGATGGTGTTCGCCTTCGGCGCGGTGGCGGTGCAGGCGCAGGGTGTGCTGGACCAGCTCGCGCTGGCCGACAAGGCCGGGCTCGCTGCGCCCGCGTGGCTCGATTCTCTGCCCTGGGTCGGCGCCAGGGTTGCCGAGCGCTGGGGCGCGCTGCTCGGCACACCGGGCGGGCTGTCGTCCTGGGTGCGCGACTCGGCGACGTTCCTGGGTTGGGTGAGGACGCTCGGTCAGTTCGTGGCGCACCACCTGTTTGTCATCTCGTTCAGCGTCGTCTTCCTGCACTTCGCTTATCGCGATGGCGACAAGCTCGCGAGGCGCCTGGACCGCCTGCTGCGCGAGGCCATCGGCGACAGCGTCGCGCCCTACCTCGATCTCGTCGTCCGCGCGGTGCGCGCGATGGTCGTCAGCATGCTCGCGGTGGCCCTGCTCAGCGGAGTCCTGACTGGAATCATCTACGCCGTCGCGGGCGTCAAGCACGCGGCAGTCTGGGGTGCGGTGACCGGCCTGTTCGCGATGGTCCCCTACCTCGGCTACGTCGTCGTGGCCGGGGTGTCCCTGTCGCTCGCAGCGGGCGGCGCCGCGACACCGGCGCTGGCGGTGTGTGTGCTCGGTTGCATCGTGTACTTTGTCAGCGACAAGATCGTTCGTCCCATCCTCGTCGGCACGGCAGTCGAGCTCGGTTTTGCCTGGGTCCTGATGGCCACCCTCGGCGGTCTCGAACTGATGGGGCTGCTCGGGGTCCTGCTCGGACCGGTCGTGCTCGCATTGGGCAGTTCACTGTGGCGGGGGTGGCTGCACGAGCGCGAACGGACGTCGACCGGGGTCGTCGCCGTGACCGACCCGCGGTCGGTCGATCGCAAGGCCCGCTGACTTTGGCCGCATGGCAGGCCGACGAAGCGCCGCTTCGAAGACGGACCCCGCTGAGTGGCTCTCTTCTCTGGTTTCACGAGGCCGCGGCACGAATGCATGGCGTGACGGTGTCTCAGGCGGGCCGGATGGCAGAGACACACGCTCAGCGCTTGATGTGGCCGATCAGCGCGTCGCTTCGTTCGAGCATCTGCGCGATCGCGGCGTCGTCGAACTCCAGGCGCCAGTCGGTCAGCGCGAGTTGCACTAGCTCGCTGGCGTTGTGCAGCGCGCGCAGGCTCTCGGCCAGGCGCTGCGCAACGGCAACCTTGCGCTGCCAGGGCGTCGGTTCTCGATCGCCGGATGACGTCGTCATTGATGTGCCCTCGGTCCCCATGTCGCGCAGATCCGTCGGCGTTGGCTCGCTCCGTCGGGGCGTCGGGCGCGGCCCAGGCGACCCAAGACGACAACCGCATACCGCAGCAGCGCCCGCAGGGCCTCCACCTGGGCACTGTGGCTGGTGCCGTGCAGACACCA
The DNA here is from genome assembly GCA_035499355.1 of Burkholderiaceae bacterium. Classification (GTDB taxonomy): domain Bacteria; phylum Pseudomonadota; class Gammaproteobacteria; order Burkholderiales; family Burkholderiaceae_C; genus JAEUPI01. Next base: position 18,801 of record DATJYZ010000345.1, read on the forward strand.
GGCGCAAAAATGCTCGCAGTTGTTGGTCCACAGCGAGTAGCGGTCCTCGCCCAGGCGCCTCCGAGCACGATCGACACGCACGGGACCGGGAAAACACGGGCCGGCATCTTGTTCGACCGCGACCGGGTGGCCGCAGCTGAAGCGCTCGAGCGGCACTTCCTCGACCGGTCCGCGGCGCCAGCCCTGGCTGAAGCCGGCGTAGTGGATGACGCGGCCGCCGCCGGCGTAGATGCCGTGGTGGGTGTAGCCGCGACGCGGCGAGACGAGGTGGGCGCCGATCGGCAACTGATCCGACACAAGAGGCTCCGGTGAGTGTGGGTCCAGGGGTGCAGCCAGCTTCGCGGTGGCCGATGGCGGGAGAATTTCGAGCGGGTTGTCGGTGCAACGCAGGCATGACGTGCGGTGCGTGCCGCGATCGAGGGCGCGTGAGGTCGGCGCGACTCGGCCTTGGGCGGCCAGCCGGCCCCGAGCGCTTCCGTGCAGTCACTCGGCCGCGTGCCCGATTACGGTCGAAACGGAAGCGCAACCCGCGCGTAACCGAAGCGCCGCAGCCTCACGCCGCCATGAAGCGACGCCTCGGCGGCCGACCGTGCACCCGCCACGGTGCGCGGCGCAGCGCGGCGCAGCGGCTCACCCGGCCGCCCGCGCACGAGCACGAGCACGACTCACGTCGTCTCATGAACGAGCGCCACGACGGCGCAGCGGACAGGCTTCATTCGGGAGTGACGACGCACGGGGTCATCGCAGAGAATGCGCCCGTCCACCAGCGACCAAGCTCGCCAGGACGCTGGGGCACCGGACGCGGCGGGCGGACGAGGGATGTCATGTCACGCAGTCACGCTCGCTGCGCGCCTGCAGGCTGGCTGCTGATGGCCGGCATCGCGCTATGTTTCTTCGATGCGAATGCCGCCGACGAAGACTCCGGCACGACCAAGCTGGACAAGGTCACTGTCACGGGCACGCGGCTGCCCGCGGCCGCCGCGCAGGCGGCACAGGACGTACGCGTGTACGACCGCGAGCGGATCGAGCGAAGCGGGCAGGCGACGGTGCCCGATTTCCTCGCGACGCTGCCGGAGGTTTCGCTCAACTCCGTGGAGTCGACGTACCTCGCGACCACCGTGCGTCTGCGAGGTGCAGTGCCCGGCTCGGCGCTGGTCCTCATCAACGGCCGGCGCACCGAGCAGACGACAGGGGGCGCCGTGACGGCGGGCTTCTTCGACCTGGGCACCATTCCGCTCTCCAT
>DATJYZ010000346.1:0-40213 GCA_035499355.1 Burkholderiaceae bacterium
AATCCGCTGTACACGCCGCGCGAGCTCGAGCATCAGCTCAAGGACTCCGGCGCCAAGGCGATCGTCATCCTCGAGAACTTCGCCGCCACGCTGGCCCAGGTGATCGACGCCGTGCCGGCGAAGAAGATCCTGCTCGCCGCCATGGGCGACATGCTCGGCCTGGTCAAGGGCGGCATCGTCAACTACGTCGTGCGCAACGTGAAGAAGATGGTGCCGGCGTACTCGCTGCCCGGCGCGGTGCGCTTCAACGACGCGCTGGCGCAGGGTCGGCGCAAGACCTACACCGCGCCCAAGGTCGGCGCCGACGACATCGCGGTGCTGCAGTACACCGGCGGCACCACGGGGGTCAGCAAGGGCGCGGTGCTGCTGCATCGCAACCTGGTGGCCAACCTGCTGCAGGCCGAGGCGTGGTACCAGCCGGCGCTGAAGAAGATCCCGGCCGGCGAGCAGATCGTCACCGTGTGCGCGCTGCCGCTGTACCACATCTTCGGCTTCAACACGAACATGATGCTGTCGATGCGCATGGGCGGCTGCAACATCCTGATCGCCAACCCGCGCGACATCCCGTCGGTGCTGAAGGATCTGTCGCAACAGAAGTTCCACAGCTTCCCGGCGGTGAACACGCTGTTCATGGCACTGGCCAATCATCCGGACTTCGACAAGGTCGACTGGAGCTCGCTGAAGATCAGCGTCGGCGGCGGCATGGCCGTGCAGCAGGCCACCGCGCGGCTGTGGCTGGAGAAGACGGGCTGTCCGATCTGCGAGGGCTACGGCCTCTCGGAGACCAGCCCGTCGGCCACCTGCAACCCGGTGGACTCCACCGCGTATTCGGGCAACATCGGGCTGCCGCTGCCGAACACCGAACTGGCCCTGCTCGACGACGACGGGCGCGAGGTGGCGATGGGCGCACCCGGCGAGATCGCGATCCGCGGCCCGCAGGTCATGGCCGGCTACTGGCAGCGCCCGGAAGAGACCGCCAAGGTGATGACCGCCGACGGCTACTTCCGCACCGGCGACGTCGGCGTGGTCGACGAGCGCGGCTACTTCAAGATCGTGGACCGCAAGAAAGACATGATCCTGGTCAGCGGCTTCAACGTCTACCCCAACGAGATCGAAGACGTGCTGACGCAGATGCCTGGCGTGCTCGAGGCAGCGGCGGTGGGCATCGCCGACGCCAAGGCCGGCGAGGCGGTGAAGGTGGTGATCGTCAAGCGCGACCCCGCACTCACCGAGGCCGACGTGCGCGCGTACTGCGAGGCCAATCTCACCGGCTACAAGCGGCCCAAGGTGGTGGAGTTCCGCAACGACCTGCCGAAGACGCCGGTCGGCAAGGTGCTTCGGCGCGAATTGCGCGAGGCCGGCCCACGCCCGTAGCGGCCTGGCGGCCGCCGCAGCGAAGGCCGGATCCGCGGTATTCGCTCGGGGCTGCGCCGCTGGGGCGGCGCAGCCCATGCCGGGATGCATGGGACACTCGCGCGATGCCCGTGCCGCGCATCCACGTCGACCGCCCGCTGGCGCCAGGCGCTGAATTCGCGCTCGGCGCCGCCGCGTCGCGCCACGTGCAGGTGCTGCGCCTGCAGCCGGGCCATGCGCTCGCGCTGTTCGACGGCCGCGGCGGCCAGTGGAGCGGCGAGGTCACGGCGATCACGCGTCGCGAGGTGCGCGTGCGCGCGCTGCGCTTCGAGGCATTGGAGCGCGAGCCGGCGACGGCGGTGACACTGGCGGTGGGCATGCCGGCCAACGAGCGCATGGACGCGCTGATCGAGAAGGCCACCGAGCTCGGCGTGGCGCGCATCCAGCCGCTGGTGTGCGAGCGCTCGGTGCTGCGCGTGGCCGGCGAACGCGCGCTGCGCAAGGCGGCGCACTGGCAGGCGGTGGCCGTGGCCGCGTGCGAGCAGTGCGGGCGCAATCGCCTGCCCGAGATCGCCGAGCCGGTGCGGCTCGACGCCTGGTTGCAGGGCCTGTCGGTCCACAGTGGCCTGAGGTGCCTGTTGTCGGCCGATGCCTCGTCGCCGTGGCCGCCCGCGGGGTTGCGCAGCGTGGATGCGGTGACCGTGCTCAGCGGCCCCGAAGGCGGCTTCACCGACGCCGAGCAGACCGCCGCGCGCGACGCCGACTTCGTGGCGTGCTCGCTCGGGCCGCGCGTGCTGCGGGCCGACACCGCGCCGCTGGCCGCGTTGGCCTGGATCGCGTTGGAGCCTGGAATGATCGCGTCCTGCGCAACCCCCGCCGATGGCGCGCGCACCCCGACATGAACCGCAACCTGCTGCTGTTGACCCTGTGCCAGGGCCTGTTCTTCGTCAACAACGTGACCTTCGTGGCGATCAACGGGCTGGTCGGGCTGCAGCTGGCACCACTCGGCTGGATGGCAACGCTACCGCTCACCGCCTACGTCGGTGGCGGCGCGCTGGCCGCTCCGCTGGTGGCGCGGCATCAGCGCGCTTGGGGGCGCAGACGCTGCTTCCAGACCGGCCTGGCGGTGGCCATCGTCTCGGCCGCGCTGTGCGCGCTGGCCGCGGCGTTGCACAACTTCGCGCTCCTGTTGCTGGCCACCGCCCTGGCGGGCTACTACAACGCCAATGCCCAGCTGTATCGCTTTGCCGCCACCGAAGTGGTGGCGCCGGCGCACAAGGAGCGCGCCATCTCTTGGGTGCTGGCCGGCGGCATTCTCGGGGGTGTGGTGGGACCGAACCTGGCCAGCGCCACGCGCGACGCGCTGGCGCGGCCGTTCGTGGGTGCCTATCTGTCCCTGATGGTGGTGGCCACGCTGGCCTGGGTGGTGATGCGGTTCATCGAGTTTCCACCGCTGCACGAGGCCGGCGCCGCGGCGCCGCGCGCGCGCAGCGTGCGCGAACTGGCGCGCCAGCCGACCTTCGTGGTGGCGATCGTCGCCGCGGCGTTGGCCTACGGCGTGATGAACCTGCTGATGGCGGCCACGCCGATCGCGATGCAGCAGTGCGCGCACCCCTTCAGCGCGGCGGCCCTGGTGCTCGAAGTGCACGTGCTGGGCATGTTCACGCCGAGCTTCTTCACCGGTGCGCTGATCCGTCGCGCCGGCGTGCTGCCGGTGATGGCCTGCGGCGCGCTCCTGAATCTCGGCTGCATCGCGTTTGCCCTGGCGGGCCAGGACGTGATGCACTTCGCTGGCGCACTGGCGATGCTCGGCGTCGGCTGGAACTTCCTCTACATCGGCGGCACGACGCTGTTCACCGAGACCTACCAGGCGCACGAGAAGACCACCGCGCAGGCGGCGATGGACACCACGGTGCTGTCGGTGATGGCCGTCACCTCGTTCAGCTCGGGCGCGCTGGTCACCACCGGCGGCTGGCAGTGGATGAACCTCGGCAGCCTGGTGCCGCTGGCGGCCACCCTGGCGGCGTTGGGGTGGCTTGTCCGGTTGCGCGCGCAGGGCCAGAATCTTCCGGCCGCGTGATGCGGTCGGGAGTTGCGACATGGGCTTGCTCGATTCGGTGCTGGGCCAGGTGCTCGGCGGCGCACTGGGTGGTGCGCAAGGCGGGGTGCAAGGCGGTGCGTCGGCCGGAGCGGGCGGCGGCAATGCCGCGCTGTTGCAGGCCGTGCTGGGCATGCTCGGCAACGATGCGCCGGGCGGTGGCCTGGGCGGCCTGGTGCAGAGCTTCGAGCGCGGCGGCCTCGGCCACGTCATCGGGTCGTGGATCTCCTCCGGGCAGAACCACCCGATCTCCGCCGACCAGCTTGGCCAGGTGCTGGGCCCGGAGATACTGAACGCGCTGACGCGCCAAACCGGCGGACAGTCCTCGGACGTGCTGGGTCAGCTCACGCAGTTGCTGCCGCAAGTGATCGACCGCCTGACGCCGCACGGTCAGGTGCCCGCCAACGGGTTGGGCAACACGAGCGACCTGCTCGGCATGCTCGGGCCGCGCTGAGCGCCGCGCGGCGGCGTCGGTCGCACAGGCGGCGGCGAGAAGCGCCGCGGTCGGGCTGCGCTAGGCGCGCATCGTGCCGGCGACGATGTCGAAGCGAAACAGGCGGCACTCGATCGGCCCGTTCCACAGCGGTACGCGACGCGACTCCTTGAGGCGCATGTGCGCCGGCAGCTTCATGTCGGGACTCAGGATCCACGCGCTCCAGCCGGCGTAGTGGCGCTTCCAGTGCGCTGCCAGCGCGGCGAAGAAGCTCGGCATGTCGGGAGCGCCCTGAGCCTGCTCGCGCGATCGCAGCGGCGTCGTGCCGCGGCCCTTCGGCGCGCTGCGCTCACCGTAGGGCGGGTTGAGCATCATCGTGCCGCTGGCCAGCGGCGGCGGGCGCTGCAGCGCGTCACCGGCCTTGAACTGGATCGCCGATGCGACACCGGCCCGCTCGGCGTGGCGGGCCGCGAAGTCGGTCATGCGAAACGAGACGTCGCCGGCGAACACCGGCACGGCCGCCGCATGCACCCGCGCCCGCGCAGCGCCGACCATGTCGCGCCAGTGCCCCTGCAGGGCGCGGAACGGCGCCAGGCGCTCGAACGCGAACCGACGCTCCAGGCCGGGCGCCCGGCCGCACGCGAGTTGCGCCGCCTCGATCGCGATCGTGCCGGCGCCGCAGCAGGGATCGAGCAGCGCGCCATCCTGCGCGCCGCCGCGCCAGCCGGCGGCCGCGAGCATCGCCGCGGCCAGCGTTTCCTTCAATGGCGCGTCGCCCGCCTGCGCGTCGCGCCAACCGCGCTTGAACAACGGCACGCCCGATGTGTCCACATACAGCGACGCCTGGTTGCCGTCGAGATGCAGCACCAGCGACAGATCCGGATCGCGCGTGTCGACGTCGGGGCGCGCGCCGGCGCGATCGCGCATCGCATCGCACACCGCGTCCTTGATGCGCAGCGACGCGAAGTTCAGGCTCTTCAAAGGGGCGTTGCGCGCGGTGGTGTCGACGCGCAGCGTCTGCCGCGGCGTGATCCAGTCGTGCCAGCGCACGGCATGGGCGAGCGCGTAGAGGTCGTGCTCGCTGCGAAAGGCTCCCTCGGCCACGCGCCACAGCACGCGCTGCGCAAGCCGGCTCTCCAGGTTGAGCCGCATCGCGAGCCCGGCATCCCCGGCGAGCGCGACGCCGCCGCGCGAGGGGCGCGCGGTCAGGCCCGGCTGCAGTGCGGCCACCTCTTCGGACAGCAGCCCCTCGACCCCTGCCGCGCACGGCAGGAACAACGCGCCGGCGCTCATCGACGTTGCGCGGCAGCGCGCCGTGCGCTCACAGCGCCACCCGGCTCGCGGTGATCGCTTCCCCCCGAGGGGGTGCGAGTCGCCATGGGGCGGCCCGGAGGCGGCTCACAGCGTGCGCCGCAGGTTGGTCGGTGCGATCTTCAACGCTTCGCGATACTTGGCGACCGTGCGGCGCGCCACCTGGATGCCCTGCTCGGACAGCATCTGCGCCAGCTGGCCATCGGACAGCGGCGCCTTCGGGTCCTCGGCGGCCACCAGCTGGCGCAGCAGGGCGCGCACCGCGGTGCTCGAGGCGTTGCCGCCGGCGTCGGTGGACAGCGACGAGCCGAAGAAATACTTCAGCTCGAAGGTGCCGAACGGCGTGGCCATGTACTTGGCGGTGGTGACGCGCGAAATGGTCGACTCGTGCAGCCCGAGCTCGTCGGCGATCTCGCGCAGCACCAGCGGCTTCATGGCGATCGCACCGTGCGTGAGGAAGCCTTTCTGCCGTCCGACGATCGCCTGCGAGACGCGCACGATGGTGTCGAAGCGCTGCTGGATGTTCTTGACGAACCAGCGCGCCTCCTGCAGGCGCGCGTTGAGCCCGGCCGCGGTGCCGTTGCGCTGGCCGCGGATGGCCTGCGCGTAGAGGTCGTTGATGCGCAGCTTGGGCATCACGTCCGGGTTGAGCTGCACCTTCCAGGAACGGGCGCTGCGCTGCACGATCACGTCGGGCACGACGACGGTCGCGTCGTTGTGGCCGAACGCGCGCCCGGGCTTCGGGTCGCAGCGCACGATCAGCTCGCGCGCCTCGCGCAGCCGGGCGTCGTCGGCGCCTGTGACGGCGGCGAGTTTCTTGAACTCGCGCTTGGCCAGCAGGTCGAGATGTTGGCGGCAGATGTCGGACGCCAGCACCTGCGCAGGCGTCTGCGGCGCCGCTCGCAGCTGCAGCGTCAAGCACTCGGCGAGGCTGCGCGCGCCGACGCCCGCCGGGTCGAGGCTCTGCAGCCACTTGAGCGCGCAGCCCAGGCGCTCGAGGAGTTCGTCCCCGTCCGCGCCGGGGTCGGCCCGGGCAGCGTCGGCGCCACCGAGTCGCTCGGCGATCTCTTCCAGCGAGTCGGCGAGGTAGCCGTCGGCATCGAGAGACTCGATCAACGCTTCGAGCGCCACTCGGTCTTCCGGCGACAGCCGCATCAGCGCCAGCTGACCGCGCAGGTGGTCCTGCAGCGACGGCGCGGCGGCCGTGCGGTCCTGTGCCTCCTGGTCGTCGTCGGAATTCGATGCAGCGCTGCCCGCGGTGGGCAATTCGCGCACGCCGTCGAAATCTTCGCTCTCGGTGCCGTTGTCCCAATCGCGGCGCTCGATGCCGTCGAAGTCGGTGCTGTCGATGCCGCCGGCGTCCTCGCCGCCGTCGAACGCCGATTCCTCGCGCTCGAGGGCGGTGTCGGGGCCGTTGTCCGCAGGGGGCTCGGGCGTCGCGTTGCGCTCGAGCGGCGTTTCGGCGGCAGCCGCCTCCTCGTCGGTCTCGAGGAACGGATTCTGGTCGAGCATCTGCTCGACCTCCTGCTGCAGCTCCAGCGTCGACAGCTGCAGCAGGCGGATCGATTGCTGCAACTGCGGCGTCAACGCCAGATGCTGCGACAGCCGGACCTGGAGCGAGGGCTTCATCGTGTCGTGTGTCCGCTGCCAGCGCTACATGCGGAAGTGCTCGCCGAGGTAGACGCGGCGCACGTCGGCGTTCTCGACGATCTGCTGCGGCGTGCCTTCGGCCAGCACGCGGCCTTCGCTGATGATGTAGGCGCGGTCGCAGATGCCGAGCATCTCGCGCACGTTGTGGTCGGTGATCAGCACACCGATGCCGCGGCCCTTGAGGAAGCCGATGATGCGTTGGATCTCGATCACCGCGATCGGGTCGACGCCGGCGAACGGTTCGTCGAGCAGGATGAAGCGCGGCTGCGTCGCCAGCGCGCGTGCGATCTCGACGCGGCGCCGTTCGCCGCCCGACAACGCCGGCGCCGGCGAATCGCGCAGCTTGTCGATCGAGAGGTCACGCAGCAGCTGTTCGAGGCGGCGCTCGATCTCGGCGTTGCGCAGGGCGCGGCCGTCGGGGCCGTGCTGCAGCTCCAGCACCGCGCGGATGTTCTCCTGCACGGTGAGCTTGCGGAAGATCGACGCCTCCTGCGGCAGGTACGACAGCCCCAGGCGCGCGCGCTGGTGGATCGGCTTGTGCTGCACCGGCCGGCCGTCGATGTGGATCTCGCCGGTGTCGGCGCGCACCAGGCCGACCACCATGTAGAAGGTGGTGGTCTTGCCGGCGCCGTTGGGGCCGAGCAGCCCGACCACTTCGCCGGCGCCGACCGCCAGATGGACGTCGTTGACCACCCGGCGCGAGCCGAACGACTTCTGCAAGCCGGTGACTTGGAGCCGGCTGCTCGTGGCAGCGGGCATCGCCGCCCGCGGTGTGGCCACGGCCGCCGGCTGGGGCGCGACGGGCGCATCGGCCTGCCGCGTGGCTGTCGCGGTGCCCTCGAACGGCGCGTTCAACGCCGCTCCCCGAGCGACTGGCTGGACTGCAGCGGCGGTGTGCCTTGCGGTGCGCTGGCCGCCGACGCGGCATCGGCGCGCGGGCTCAGCACGGCGCGCACGCGGCCGCTGGGGTTGCTCGGCGTCGCGGTGCCGCCATGCACGCTGAACAACTCGGCGGCGTTGTCCCACACGATCACGTTGCCCTGGATGTCCTCGGCGGGCAGGTTGCTGCGCAGGCGGCGCACCTGCGCGTTGCCGATGAAGCGCAGCGTGTCGTTGCGCGCGTCGTATTCGACGCGTTCGGCGGTGCCTTCGAGTTCTTCTTCGCCGCCGTCGCGGCGTTGCTTGTACGCCGCCGGCTTGCCCGGCGTGCCGATCGCCGTGGCCGTGCGGTAGCCATCGGGCAGCTCACGCAACTCGACGCGGTCGGCACGGATGACCAGCGTGCCCTGGGCGATCACCACGTTGCCGCTGCAGACGCTGAGCTGGCGCACGAGGTCCACGGTGCACGGGCGGTCGGCCTCCATCGTGAGCGGCTTGTTGCGGTCGGCGCGCTCGGCAGCGGCCGGCAGCGCCGCCGTCAAGCCCAACGCGGCCGCGAGGCCGATCCCCCAGGCCGCGCGACGGCGGGGGCCGCGCGATGACGATCGAGGGTGGACGGCGCGCAGGGGCATGAGTCGGCACAGAACTTGCAGGCCATTCTAGCCGGCAGTCGCGCGAATCAGCGTTCGGCGGTGTGCGGCGGAATGCGCGGGGCCGCAGCGACCGTGGGGGTGCTGCCTCGGTGCCCCGGTGCGCGCCCGCCGGTCGACTCAACCCGCTCTGGCGCGCTGGATCAGGACGTCGGTGACCTTGAGCGCCTGCTCGGCACCGCCGGCGAGCGACGGCGACGTGAAGAAGCGCCCGTGGATGCCGATCGTCGGCACGCCGTCGATGCGGTAGGCGTCGGCCAGCTGGCGCGCCTGCTTGAACTTGCTGGCCACCGTGAAGCTCTTGTAGGTGTCGCCGAACTTGGCGGCATCGACCCCGTTGGCGGTCATGAAGGCGAGGATTTCGCTGTCCTTCTCGAGCCGCTGGTGCTGCACATGGATGGCGTTGAACACCTTGCGGTGCATCTGGTCGAGCAGCCCCATCGCCTCGAGCGACAGGAAGATCTTGGCGTACGGCTCCTGCGGCGCCGAGAAGGCCACCGGCACGCGCCGGAACGCCACGTCGGGCGGCAGCTTGCGCGACCAGGCGTCGAGCGTCGGCTCGAAATTGTTGCAATGCGGGCACCAATAGCCGAAGAACTCGATCACTTCGACCTTGCCGGTGGCCGGCATCGGCAGCGGCTGCGCCAGGCGGGCGTAGTCGCGCCCTTCGACCGGCGCCCCCTGTGCGAACGCCGGCAGCACGAGGCCGGGTACGCCCGCGGCGGCAGCGAGTCGGATGGCAAAACGTCGGCGGTTCATGCGATGCGTTCCTTTCGTGACTTCGATGCGGTGGAGCGCTCAGCGTTCGACGCGCACCAGCGCGGCGGTATCGCCACCCGATTGCAGCTTGGCCTGCGTCGACTCGGCTTCGTCCTTCGCCTGGTACGGCCCCAGCCGCACGCGGTACATCGTGCGGCCCTGCTGCTCGCGCTCGGTCACCTTGGCGGTGTAGCCGAGCATCGCCAGTTTGGCGCGCTGCTGCTCCGCCTCCTCGGGCTTGCTGAAGGCTCCGACCTGCACGAAGTAGATGAACGGATCAGGCCCCGGCTTGGCCGACTGCGGTGCGATCGCGATCGGCGCCGGCTCCTTGCCGGACAGGATGGCCGCTGGATCGCGGGTCGACTTGGCCGGCTCGGCCGTCGCCGAGGCCTTCGGCGGCGGCACCGCCGGCGTCGGCGTGGCGGTCGCAGGGGCCGACGCGCGTGCCGCCGGCTTGTTGGCCAGCGGCGCATTGGGATCCCAGTTCTTGTTGCGCTCGGCCTCGGCGGCGTCCTGCTCGGGGGTGCGTTGCTGCACCTTGTTGACGAACGGCACCGGCGCCTTGGTGACGTACAGCGCCACCGCCAGCGCCAGGCCGAGGCCGAGCAGCAGCCCGATGATCAGGCCCATGACGAAGCCGCCGCGCTGCGCTCTCATGCCGATACCTCCTCGCTGCCTTCGCGGCTCATGCTGTCGGGTGTCGAGACGCCGAGTACCGCCAGGCCGTTGCGCAGCACCTGACGCGTGGCGCCGAGCAGGGCCATGCGCGCGCGGGCCAAGGCGGGGTCGTCGACCAGAAAACGCTCGCTCGCATAGTACGTGTGAAAGCTGGCCGCCACCTCGCGCAGGTAGAAAGCCAGGTCGTGCGGCGCGAACTCGTCGGCAGCGCGCGCCAGCACGTCGGGGAAGCGCGCCAGCGCGCGCATCAGCGCCGTCTCGGTGGGCGCCGTCAGCAGCGCCAGCTCGGCGTCGCCGGCGTCGGATGCCTGCGCGCCGTGCGTGGCCCGCCACAGCGCCAGCACCGAGCAGATGCGCGCATGCGCGTACTGCACGTAGAACACCGGGTTCTCGTCGTTGCGCTTGAGCGCCAGGTCGACGTCGAACACGAACTCGGTGTCGGATTTGCGGCTGATCAGGAAGAAGCGCACCGCGTCGCGACTGGTCCACTCGATCAGGTCGCGCAGCGTCACGTAGCTGCCGGCACGCTTGGAGATCTTGACCTCCTGGCCGCCTTTCATCACGGTGATCATCTTGTAGAGCACATAGTCGGGATAGCCCGCCGGGATGCCGACGCCGGCGGCCTGCAGGCCGGCGCGCACGCGCGCCACGGTGCCGTGGTGGTCGCTGCCCTGCACGTTGATCACCTTCGTGAAGCCGCGTTCCCACTTGCTGACGTGGTACGCGACATCCGGCACGAAGTAGGTGTACGTGCCGTCGGACTTGCGCATCACGCGGTCCTTGTCGTCGCCGTAGTCGGTGGTGCGCAGCCACAGCGCGCCGTCGCGCTCGTAGGTCTTGCCGGCAGCGACGAGCTGCGCCACCGCGCGCTCGACGCGACCGTCGCCGTACAGGCTCGACTCCAGGTAGTAGCTGTCGAAGCGCACGCCGAACGCGCGCAGGTCGAGGTCCTGCTCGTGGCGCAGGTAGGCCACCGCGAAGCGCGTGATGGCGTCGAGGTCGTCGATGTCGCCGCCGGCGGTGACCTCACGGTCGTCGGCGCGCACCGTCTTGCCGGCGCGGTAATCGGCCGCGATGTCGACGATGTAGTCGCCGTTGTAGGCCGCCTCGGGCCAGTCGGGGTCGCCGGGCGCCAGGCCCTTGAGGCGCGCCTGCACCGAGCTGCCGAGCGTGGCGATCTGCACGCCGGCGTCGTTGTAGTAGAACTCGCGCGTCACCGACCAGCCCTGCGTGGCCAGCAGGTTGCACACGCAGTCGCCGAGCGCGGCGTTGCGTCCGTGGCCGACGTGCAGCGGCCCGGTCGGGTTGGCCGACACGAACTCGACCATCACACGGCCGCCGTGCGACGGCCGCTGGCCGAACCGCTCCGCCGCCGCCAGCACCTCGCGCACGATGCGCTGGCGCGCCGCCGGCTTGAGCTTCAGGTTGACGAACCCCGGGCCGGCCACTTCGATCGCCTCGACCCAGCGCTGCACCGCGGCCTCGCCACGCAGCGACTCGGCCAGCGCGTTGCCGATCTCGCGCGGCGGACGCCGCAGCGACTTGGCCAGACCCATCGCCGCAGTGACGGCGAGGTCGCCGTGGTCACTGTGCTTGGGCGATTCGAACGCGGCCTGCGCGCCCGCCTCCGGAGCCAGCCGCGCCAACGCGCTGCGCAGCGCGTGCAGCAGCTCCTCCTTGGCCTGAATCATTCGGCCAATTCTACGTTTGGCCCTGCAGGCGCTCGGTTGCAACGCGCAACGCGTGGCCGATGCCACGCGCCTGCGAAAGCGAGCGCGACGATTCGAGCGGAAAATGCCGGGCAGGCGCCGCTGTGGCGCTGGCACCCGCACCGATGGCCTCTTCCGCAACACGCGCCAAACGCGGCCACCCTGACGTGCTGCCCAAGCGCATCGGCCGCTACGAGGTGCGCGCGCGGCTCGGCGAGGGCGCCACCAGCGAGGTGTTCCTCGCGCGCGACGACTTCCGCGATCGCCTGGTGGCGATCAAGCGCGTGCGGCGCGCGACGCTGAGCGATCCGGTCGACGCCCACTACGGATCGCGCTTCTTCGCGTCGGAGGCGGCGCTGGTGGGACGACTGAAGCACCCCAACGTCGTGCAGCTGTACGACGCGGTCGACGAGCCGCCGGAGCCGTACCTGGTGCTCGAGTACGTTCCCGGCGGCACGCTGCGCGAACACTGCCGGCCCGACGCGCTGCTGTCGCTCGAGCAGATCGTCGAAGTCGGCTTCAAGTGCGCGATGGCGCTCGGCTACGTCTACCGCCAGGGGCTGATCCACCGCGACGTCAAGCCCGCCAACCTGCTGGCCAACGTCGAGCGCGGCCAGGTGCACGACGTCAAGATCAGTGATTTCGGCAGCGCGCTGCACCTGGAGGCGACGCGCACGCAGATCTTCCGCGTCGGCTCGCTGACCTACATGTCGCCCGAACAGCTCGACGGCGCCGACCTCGATGCCCGCGCCGACCAGTATTCGCTGGCCGCGGTGCTGTACCACCTGATCGCTGGCCGGCCGCCCTTCGAGGCGTCGGCGCAGGCCGCGCTGATGCACCAGATCGTCCACGCGGAGCCGGCGCCGCTGAGCACCCTGCGCGACGGCGTGCCTGCGGCGCTCGACGCCATCGTGCGCAAGGCGCTGGGCAAGTCGCGCAACGATCGCTACGCCGATTGGGACGACTTCGCGCAGGCGCTGTCGTCGCTGGTGGCGCGCCGCGAGCTGCCGCGCGGCGCGCTGCGCGAGGTGCTCGACTCCGAGCGCTTCAACCTGTTGCGCTCGCTCGACTTCTTCAGCGGCTTCGGCGACGTCGAGCTGTGGGAGGTGGTGCACCGTGCGCAGTGGCAGCGCCATGCGTTCGGCGACGCGCTGTATCGCAAGGGCCAGCTCGGCGGCAGCTTCCACATTATCGCGGCCGGCCGGGTCGAGGTGTTTCGCGACGGCCGCAAGGTGGCCGAGCTGGCGCAGGGCACTTCGGTCGGCGAGATGGTCTACCTGGCGCCGAGCCCGGACCTGCGCGTGCACGGCGCCGACGTCGTCGTGTCCGAAGCGGCCACCACGGTGTCGTTCACGCCCGACACGATGGAGCGCTTCAGCGTCACCACGCGGCACCTGTTCGATGCCGCCTTCATCGGCGTGCTGGTGCGTCGCCTGCATGCGGCGCACGAGGCGCTGCACCACCCGCGACGCATCTTGTAGCGAATCGTGTGGCGTCGTGGCTGCAGCGTGTCGGCCGATCGCCGGCGCGGCGCGTTGAGCGCTTGCCGTCGCCGATGGCGCCGATGTCCAATCGCCAGCGCGGTAACGCCACCCACCACTCCAGAGGAGAGAGTCTGACCATGAAGAAACTGATGACCGTGCTCGCGCTGTCGCTGGCCGCCGCCTCGTTGACCGCTCAGGCGGCCGACGACAAGAAGCCCACCGCGCAACAGGAGAAGATGACCCAGTGCAACAAGGATGCGGCGGACATGAAGGGCGACGAGCGCAAGGCCTTCATGTCGAAGTGCCTGTCCGCCAAGAAGCCGACCCAGCAGGAGAAGATGACCCAGTGCAACAAGGATGCCGGCGACAAGAAGGGCGACGAGCGCAAGGCCTTCATGTCGAAGTGCCTGAAGGGCTGACGCCGCACGGTCGGCAGCATCGGCGAGCCGGTCGCCACCGCTGAGGCGGCTAGGTCCGCGGGCCCGCGGTGGCTGGCGCGCGCTCAGGCCGCCAGCGGCTGCCGCGCCGCCGGCGCAGCTTGCGCGGACGAGCGGCTCCAGTACCCAGGGTCGCCGTAGGCCTGCTTGATGAAGTCGATCCATAGCCGCACGCGCAGCGGCAGGTGCTTGCGCTGCGGAAACACCGCATAGATGCCGTTGGGCGGCGCCGCGTAGTCCTCGAGCACGGCCAGCAGGCGACCGTCGTTGACCTCGTCCAGCACCTCCCAGGTGCTGCGCCAGGCGATGCCGAGGCCTTGCGCGCACCAGTCGTGCAGCACCTGACCGTCGCTGCAGTCCAGCGTGCCCGCGGGTCGCACGTGCACCACCTTGTTGTCGATCGTGAAGGCCCAGCCGCGCGGCTGACTGGCGTCGGACGACAGCAGCAGGCAGCGGTGCTTGGCGAGTTCCGAGGGCGTCTTGGGCGTGCCGTGGCGCTTCAGGTAGTCGGCCGTGGCCACGCACATGCGGCGGTTGTCGGCCAGCCGCACGCTGACCAGGCTCGAGTCGGGCAGGTCACCGACCCGCACGGCGCAGTCGAAACCTTCGTTGACGATGTCGACCACCCGATCCGACAGGTTCAGCGACACGCTGACGTCGGGGTGCAGGCCCAGGAATCGCGGCACCAGCGGGGCCACGTGACGGCGCCCGAAGCCAGCCGGCGCGGTAATACGCAAGTGACCACTGGCTTTGACGCCGCCCTCGGTCACGCTGGCTTCCGAGGTCGCCAGTTCGGCCAGGATGCGCTGGCAGTCTTCGAGAAACGCGCTGCCCTCGTGGGTCAGCGTGATGCGACGGGTGGTACGCAGCAGCAGTTTGACCCCGAGGCGCTCTTCGAGCGCATCGATGCGCCGGCCGATCACGGCCGGGGCCACGCCCTCTGCGTTGGCGGCTGCGGTGAGACTGCCCTTGGTGGCCACCGCCACGAACGATTCGATTTGCTTTAGCCGATCCACCCGCCGAGATTAGCGATGTGACGGTCATAGATCAAATCACTCCCGTCACAGGGCCGCCTTCGCGCGGCTGGACGAGTCGACAGGCGGCGCCGGCGCAATCGGAGGTGCAGCCCACCGCATTCGAGCACCAAAGTCATCAATCCCCGGCGCTGCGCACCGGCAATGGCTTGCCCGCCGGCGCATAGAGTGCGTGTGCGATGCCGACACCGCCCACTCTCCCATTCGCTCCGCGCGCCGTGCTGTTCGATGTCTACGGCACGTTGTTCGACGTTCACAGCGTCGGCCAGCGCCTCGATGAGCACTTCGCCGGAATGGGTGCACGCATCGCCGCACTGTGGCGCGACAAGCAGATCGAGTACACGCGGCTGGCGACGATCAGCCGGCGCTACCGCCCGTTCGGTGAGCTGACCCGCGCCGGCCTGCGCCAGGCCTGCGCGTTGCTCGGCCTGGCGCTGACGCCAGAAATCGAGACGTCGCTGATGGACGAGTACCTGCGACTCGCGCCCTTTCCCGAGAACCTGGAGGTGCTGCGGACGCTGAAGGCGCGCGGCGTGCGCGCCGGGGTGTTGTCCAACGGCGACCCGCCGATGCTGAACGCGGTGATCGCTCACGCAGGCTTCGCTGCGCTGCTCGATCCGGTGCTGAGCGCCCACAGCGTCGAGCGCTTCAAGACCGACGACGCGGTGTACGCGCTCGGCCCGCAGGCGCTCAATCTGCCCGCGCGCGACATCGCGTTCGTCTCCAGCAACGCTTGGGACGCGATCGGTGCCACCTGGTACGGCTACACCTCGCTGTGGATCAATCGCACGGGGCAGCCGCTCGACCCACTCGGCACCGAGCCCACGCGCATCGGCCGCAGCCTGCACGACGTCCTCGAATTCTTTCCGTCTCCCGCATCCACCGCATCAAGACCATGACCGACCGCACCACCGTCTCCGGCCTGCACGTCGCCACCAATCTCCATGAATTCATCCGCAGCAAGGTCCTGCCCGGCACCGGCGTCGACGCCGAAGCCTTCTGGGCCGGCTTCGCCGCCATCGTGCGCGACCTGGCGCCGAAGAACGCCCGGCTGCTGGCCGAGCGCAACCGGCTGCAGGCCGAGCTCGACGGCTGGCACAGCGCGCATCCGGGGCCGATCCGCGACATGCGTTCGTACCGGGAGTTCCTGCAGCGCATCGGCTACCTGGTGCCGGTGCCCAAGGGCGTGACGATCACGACCGCCAATGTCGACGCCGAGCTGGCACACCAGGCCGGCCCGCAGCTGGTGGTGCCGGTGACCAACGCGCGCTACGCGCTCAACGCCGCCAATGCGCGCTGGGGTTCGCTGTACGACGCGCTGTACGGCACCGATGCGCTGCCCGAGGACGGCGGCGCGGCGCGCGGCCCCGGCTACAACCCCGTGCGCGGCGCCAAGGTGATCGAGTACTGCCGCTACGTGCTCGACCGCACCGCGCCGCTGAAGCGGGGCTCCCACATCGATGCCATCCACTATCGGGTCGTGAAGGGTGAACTGGTGGTCAGCCTGAAAGGCGGCAAGACCACGAAGCTGGCCGACCCCGGGCAGTTTCTCGGCCACCAGGGCGACGCCGCGGCGCCGTCGGGCGTGCTGCTGGTCCACCACGGGCTGCACCTCGACATCCGCGTCGACAAGAGCCATCCGATCGGCCGCGACGACCCGGCCGGCGTGTGCGACCTGGTGATCGAGTCGGCGGTGTCGACCATCCTCGACCTCGAGGACTCGGTGGCGGTGGTCGACGCCGACGACAAGGTGCAGGCCTACGACAACTGGCTGGGCATCCTGAAGGGCACGCTGACCGAAGAGGTCCGCAAGGGAGGCAAGCGCTTCGTGCGCAGCCTGAACCCCGATCGTGTCTACACGGGGCCGGGCGGCGGCGAGGTGCGGCTGCACGGACGATCGCTGCTGTTCGTGCGCAACGTCGGCCACCTGATGACCAACCCGGCAGTGCTGTACGGCGACGACAAGGAGATCCCCGAGGGCATCCTCGACGCGGTGGTGACCACGGCGATCGCGCTGCACGACCTGAGGGGCGATCACGGCAACGGCCTCCGCAACAGCCGCACCGGATCGATCTACATCGTCAAACCCAAGATGCACGGGCCCGCCGAGGTGGCGTTCGCGGTCGAGCTGTTCGCGCGCGTCGAGCGGCTTCTCGGGCTGCCCGACAGCACGGTCAAGCTCGGCATCATGGACGAGGAGCGCCGCACCAGCGTCAACCTGAAGGCCTGCATCGCGGCGGCCGCCAGCCGCGTGGCGTTCATCAACACCGGCTTTCTCGACCGCACCGGCGACGAGATCCACACCGCGATGCTGGCCGGGCCGATGATTCGCAAGGGCGACATGAAGTCGAGCCCGTGGATCGCGGCGTACGAGCGGCTCAATGTCCTCGTCGGCCTGCAGTGCGGCCTGCGCGGCAGGGCACAGATCGGCAAGGGCATGTGGGCGATGCCCGATCTGATGCGCGCGATGCTGGAACAGAAGATCGCGCACCCGCGCGCCGGCGCCAACACCGCCTGGGTGCCGAGCCCGACCGCGGCGACGCTGCATGCGCTGCACTACCACCAGGTCGACGTGTTCGCGGTGATGCACGAGCTGGAGAAGGTCAACCTGGACGCCGAATACGAGAAGCTGATGAACGACCTGCTCACGGTTCCGGTGGCCGCCGAGCCCGACTGGAGCGCCGCGCAGCGGCAGCAGGAGATCGACAACAACGCCCAAGGCATCCTCGGCTACGTGGTGCGCTGGGTCGATCAGGGCATCGGCTGCTCGAAGGTGCCCGACATCCACAACGTCGGCCTGATGGAAGACCGCGCGACGTTGCGCATCTCGAGTCAGCACATCGCGAACTGGCTGCACCACGGCATCGTCGGTGAGGCGCAGGTGCGCGCCACCTTCGAGCGCATGGCCGCGGTGGTCGACCGCCAGAACGCAGGCGATCCGCACTATCAGCCGATGGCCGGGCGTGCCGACCGCAGCGCGGCCTACCAGGCGGCGCTCGACCTGGTGTTCAAGGGCAGGGCACAGCCGAGCGGCTACACCGAGCCGCTGCTGCACGCGTGGCGGTTGCGCGTCAAGGCGGCCGAGTTGCAGCCGGCGTGAGGGCGCTCGCTCAGCCGCGACCGCGCCCCAACGCGGCGCGCTCGGCGCAGACGAGGCAACGCAAGGCCTGCGGCTCGGCCTGCAGGCGGTCGAACGCGATCGGATTGCCGCAGTCGACGCACAGGCCGAATGCCGGCTCCGGCACGCGGCGCAGCGCCTGACTGACCGCCCCGAGTTCGTCGAGTTCCTGATCGCTCAGCGCAAGATCGATCTCGCGATCAGCGTCGCGCTGCGGCGCGTCGTCGGCATCCTGGCTCAGGACCTCGCGCGCGTGCTCGGCGCGCGAGAGCCCCTGCTGGCGCAGCGCGATGCGCCGATCGAGCTCGGCACGGCGCAACTCGAGCCGGGCCTTGAGTGCGGCCCGCTGGCCGGCCGTGAGATGGGTCGACATGCGGCAAACCTCCTGCGACGATGATGCGCGTGGGGGTGGTCTGGCACCTTGAGCCCGGTCAATGTGCCGCCGGCGCCTGGGCCGCGAGACGCGCTGCCTACAATCGTCCGCCGCCGTGAAGGCGGCACCGGCGGCCATGGCAGAACCTTTGCTCCCCCCTTCGTGCGACGTGCTCGTGGTCGGCGCCGGCCCCGCAGGCAGCGCCTGCGCGCAGTTGCTGGCGCGCGCGGGGCTGCACACGGTGCTGATCGACGCGCAACCCTTCCCGCGCGACAAGGTGTGCGGCGACGGCCTGATCCCCGACGCGCATGCGGCGCTGCAGCGCCTGGGCGTGCACGACGAGGTGATGGCGCAGGCGCAGCGCGTGCGCCACGTCGGCTGCATCGGGCCGCGCGGCGGCCGCATCGACGTGCCCGGCCGGCTGGCGGTGCTGCCGCGGCGCCAACTCGACGACATCGTCTGCCGCGCGGCGCAGCGCGCCGGCGCCGAATTCCACGCACCCGTGCGCTTCGAGGCGCCGCTCGTCGAGGCCGACCGCGTGGCCGGCGCACGCCTGCGCGTCGGCGACGCCGGCCACGAGCTGCGGGCACACCAGGTGGTGCTGGCCAGCGGCGCGGTGCCGCAGGCGCTGATCGCGGCCGGCCTGTGCGATCGCCGCACGCCCAGCGCGGTGGCGCTGCGCGGCTACGTGCACAACCCGGCGATGCGCGGTCGCATCACCGAGCTCGAAGTGGTGTGGCACAAGCGGCTGAGCAAAGGCTACGGCTGGATCTTTCCGTGCCGCGACGGCATCTTCAACGTCGGTGTCGGCTTGATCCACAGCCACGCCAAGACCACCGACGGCCGCCAGACCATGCGCGACGTCAACCTGCGCGAGATGTTCGCCGCTTTCTGCGAGCTCTACGAGCCCGCGCGCGAGTTGGTGGGCGGCGGCACGATGCAAGGCGACCTCAAGGGCGCACCGCTGCGCTGCTCGCTGGAGGGAGCCACGCTGACGCGGCCGGGCGTCATGGCCACCGGCGAGGCCGCGGGCAGCACCTACGCCTTCACCGGGGAGGGCATCGGCAAGGCGATGGAGACCGGCATGCTGGCGGCGCGGGCGTTGATCGAAGCGCGTGGCGCCGCCAGCACTGGTGCGAACCTCGGTGACGACGCGCTGGATGCGGCCCACGCGCCGTACCGCGCGGCGATCGCCGCGCTGAAGCCGCGCTTCGACCTCTACGAGCGCGCCAACCGCGTCAACGACCACCCGTGGTTGGCCGACCTCCTGATCTGGCGCGCGCAGCGCAGCGCGCGCATCCTCAGGCGCATGGAGGGCGTGCTCGAGGAAACCGGCAACCCGGGCAACCTGGTGAGTGTGCGCGGCATCGTGCGCCTGTTCCTGCCGATCAGATGACCCACCCCCGACGCGGCCTGGCGGCCACCTCCCCCTCGAGGGGGCGCCGCCGGTGGACCGGCAAAGCCGGATCCACGGCGGCTGCTTGGGGATGCGACGCTGGGGCGTCGCTATAGCGCTGTTTGGCGCCGAGTCACGCCGATGTGCCAATTGCTGGGCATGAATGCCAACACGCCGACCGACGTGATGTTCTCGTTCACCGGCCTGGCGACGCGTGCCGACGAGCACAGGGACGGCTTCGGCATCGCCTTCTTCGAGGACCGCGGCGTGCGCGTGCTCGTCGACCACCACAGCGCGCGCGAGTCGCCGGTGGCGGAGCTGGTGAAGCACTACCCGATCAAGAGCGGCAACGTCATCGCGCACATCCGCAAGGCCACCCAGGGCCGCGTCGCACTGGAGAACACGCATCCGTTCATGCGCGAGCTGTGGGGCCGCTACTGGGTGTTCGCGCACAACGGCGATCTGAAGGATTTCCGGCCGCGCCTGCATGGTGCATTCCGTCCGGTCGGCGACACCGACAGCGAGCGCGCCTTCAGCTGGCTGATGCAGGAGCTGGCCAAGGCGCACGCCGCGGTGCCGACCATCGACGAGCTGACGCGCACACTGGCCGAGCTGCTGCCGCACACGGCGGCGCACGGCGCCTTCAACCTGCTGTTGTCCAACGGCCAGGCGTTGTGGGCGCACGGCTCGACCAAGCTGCACTGGCTGCAGCGCCGGCACCCGTTCACCCATGCGCGCCTGGCCGACGAGGACCTGAGCGTCGACTTCGCGCGTCTGGCCGGGCCCACCGACCAAGTGGCGATCGTCGCCACCGAGCCGCTGACCGCGGGTGAGGCCTGGCACGCGTTCGCGCCCGGCGAGCTGCGCGTGTTCGTCGACGGTGCGCCGGTCGCTTGAGGCACTCACGCCGACGGTGTTGGCTGTGTCCGGCGACCGCCCGGCACCCCGCCTGAGGGGGAGAGCGGGTTTGCACGAGGGCGCGGCGCGACAGCGTGTGGCTTGCGCTCTGCCACACTGCGCCGATCGCCGCCGCACCTCGCCGCAATGAGCGACCTGCCCGTCCCTCGCTTCGATGTCTTCTATCGCCATGCCGAGCTGACGCGCCTGCTGCACGACTACGCCGACGCGCGGCCCGACCTGGTGCGCGTGCAGTCGCTCGGCAAGAGCCACGAAGGGCGCGACATCTGGCTGGTGGTGCTGACGCAGCGCGGCACCGGCGTCGACACCGACAAGCCGGCGTTCTGGTGCGACGGCAACATCCATGCCGGCGAGCTGACCGCGAGCACCGCCTGTCTCTACTGGCTGCACCACCTGTTGCTGGGTTATGGCCTCGGCGAAGCGTCGGCTGTCGAATTGCTCGACACGCGCGTGGTCTACCTCTGCCCGCGCCTCAACCCCGACGGCGCCGAGCTGGCGCTGGCCGACCGGCCGCGCCACATCCGCTCGTCGACGCGGCCCTACCCGTTCGACGAGCCGGCGATCGACGGGCTGACGATCGAGGACGTCGACGGCGACGGCCGCGTGCTGTTCATGCGCATGCCCGATCCGCACGGGTCGTGGAAGAGCCATCCCGACGACCCGCGGCTGATGATCCCGCGCGAGCCGGGTGAATTCGGTGGCCGCTACTGGCGCGTGATGCCCGAGGGCACGCTCGCCAATTTCGATGGCCTGCAGGTCAAGGTCAACCCCGATCGCGAAGGCCTCGACCTCAATCGCAACTTCCCCGCCTACTGGCGGCAGGAGTTCGAGCAGGTCGGCGCAGGCCCGTACCCGACCAGCGAGCCCGAGGTGCGGGCGATGGTCGACTTCATCGTCAAGCATCCCAACATCGGCGCCGGTGTCAGCTTCCACACCCATTCGGGCGTGATCCTGCGACCGATGGGCACGCAGTCCGACGACGACATGACGCCGGAAGACCTGTGGATCTACAAGCGCCTGTCGGCGCTCGGCGAGAAACTCACCGGCTACCCCGCGATCAGCATCTACGAAGACTTCCGCTACCACCCGAAGGAGGTCATCACCGGCACGCAGGACTGGCTGTACGAGCACCTGGGCTCGCTGTTCTGGACGGTGGAGATCTGGGCGCCGAACAAGGAAGCGGGGATCACCGACTACGACTGGATCCACTGGTACCGCGAGCACCCGCCGGCCGACGATCTGAAGCTGCTGCGCTGGAGCGACACCCAGTGCAACGGCCAGGCACACGTCAACTGGTATCCGTTCCAGCACCCGCAACTCGGCGCGGTCGAGCTCGGCGGCTGGGATCGGCTGAACTACTGGCGCAACCCGCCGCCGCACCTGCGCGAGCGCGAGGTGGCGCGCTTTCCGGCCTGGCTGAGCCAGCTCGCCTTGAGCCTGCCCAAGCTCGAGGTGCTGCGCACCGAAGTGCGCGCGCTCGGCCCCGACACCTGGCGTGTGCGTTTCGCCGTCGCCAACGCCGGCTACCTGCCGGCCTACATCAGCGCGCGCGCGATCGAGCGCAAGACGGTGCGCGGCGTGGTGTTCGAGATCGTGCTGCCCGAGGGTTGCGAGCTTGCGGGCGGCAAGCCCCGGGTGCAGGGGCCGCCGCTGGCCGGGCACGCGACCAAGAGCTCGCTGCAGGCGTTTTTGCCGAACCGCGAGGTCACCGCCGACCGCGCGGTCGCCGAGTGGGTGGTGCGAGCCCCGCGCGGTGCGCGGCTGAGCCTGAGCGCGCGCGCCGACCGCGCCGGCGCGGCGCACACCGAAGTCGTGCTGGATTGACCACCCCGAGGCGGCTTGGCGGCCGCCTCCCCCTCAAAGGGGCAACGCCAGCGGACCGGCAAAGCCGGATCCGCGGCGTTCGCTTGGGGATGCGACGCTGGAGCGTCGTAAATGCACAGGGGCGCAGCGCCTCAGCGACGAGTTGCAACGGTTGCGTCGTGCGGAGGGCCGGGCGCGCGACAATGCCGCCCCACCGACGGCCCCAGCGATGAACCTGACGATCAACGAGCGCAGCGTCGCGATCGACGACGCCCAGACCGACCCACGCATGCCGCTGCTGTGGGTGCTGCGCGATGTGCTGCAGATGACCGGCACCAAGTACGGCTGCGGGGTGGCCGCCTGTGGTGCCTGTACCGTGCACGTCGATGGTGCCGCCGTGCGCTCGTGCGTGACGCCGCTGTCGTCGCTGGCGGGCAAGAGCGTGCGCACCATCGAGGGCCTGGTCGGCGCGGCCGGAGTGCACCCGCTGCAACAGGCTTGGGTCGAGCACCAGGTGCCGCAGTGCGGCTACTGCCAGAGCGGCATGCTGATGGCCGCGGCGGCGTTGCTCGAAAGCAACCGCGACCCCAGCGACGCCGACATCGACGCCGCCATCACCAACCTGTGTCGTTGCGGCAGCTATCCGCGCGTGCGCGTGGCCATCAAGGCGGCGGCGCGACAGCTGGCGCAGCGGCGACGCGCCGCGCCGAGCCGATGAAGCGGCGCAGCCTGCTGCTGTCGGGGACTGCGGTCGGCGGCGCGTTGCTGGTCGGCTGGAGCGTGTTGCCGCCGCGCAGCCGGCTCGGCCATGCCGCGTCATGGCCGCCGGCGAAGGACGAGGTCGCCCTCAACGGCTGGATCAAGATCGCCGGCGACGGCGCGGTCGTGCTGGCGATGAACCGCAGCGAGATGGGCCAGGGCGTGCACACGGCGCTGGCCATGCTGGCGGCCGAGGAGCTCGACGTGCCGCTGGAGCGCGTGCGGCTGCAGCAGGCCGGCCACGACGCCATCTTCGGCAGCGCCGAGAGCTTCGTCGGCTTTCTGCCGTTCCACGCCGACGACCGCGAGCCGGGCCAGGAGTCGCTGACTTTTCGCGGCGCGCGCTGGATGACGCTCAAGCTGGCGCGCGAGCTCGGCATCAACATCACCGGCGGTTCGGCCAGCGTGGCCGATGCCTGGGGTCCGCTGCGCCTGGCCGCCGCCACCGCGCGGGCGCGCCTGCTCGGCGTGGCCTCGCTGCGCTGGAAGCTGCCGGTGGCGGAGCTCGAAGTGCGCGATGGCGTCGTCAGTCATGCGTCGGGACCGCGCACCCACTACGGCGAGCTGGCCGAGCAGGCCGCGTTGTCGCCTCCCGGCGACGTGACGCTGAGGCCCGCCTCGGCCTGGCGGGTGATCGGCCGACCGGCACAGCGCATCGATCTGGCGCCCAAGAGCGACGGCCGCGCCGTGTTCGGCCTCGACGTGCGACTGCCGGGCCTGGTCTACGCCGACGTGCTGCACGCGCCGATGATCGGCGGCTCGCTGGCGACGGTGGATGTCGATGCCGCGCTGAAACGTCCCGGCGTCGAGCGCGTGGTGCGGCTGCCGCCGCTGGGCGGTGCACCGGCGGCGATCGCGGTGATCGGTCGCAGCACCTGGCACGCCCGCGATGCGGCGCGTCAGCTGCAGGTGCAGTGGCGCGAGCCGCCATCGGGGCCGCTCGATTCCAAGCGCATCGAGGCGGCGCTCGAAGCTGCCGCCCGTGACGCCGCCGAGCACGACAAGGGCTTCGGCTTCCACAGCCGCGGCGACAGCGCCGCGGCGCTGGCCGCAGCGAGCCAGCGTGTCGAAGCGCTGTACCGCGCGCCCTATCTGGCGCACGCGACGATGGAGCCGATGAATTGCACGGCGCTCGTGCGCGATGGCCGCGTCGAGGTGTGGGCGCCGACGCAGGTGCCCGGCCTGGCGCGCGACGCGGCAGCCCGCGTGGCCGGCGTCGACCCCAACGCGGTGACCGTGAACGTCACCTACCTCGGCGGCGGTTTCGGGCGTCGCCTGGAGGTGGACTTCGTCGCCCAGGCCGTGCGCGTCGCGCAGGAGACCGCGGGCCGGCCGGTGCAGCTGTGCTGGTCGCGCGAAGAAGATTTCATGCACGATTTCTACCGGCCTGCCGGCGTGGCGCTGCTGCGCGCCGGCTTCGACGCCGGCGGGCACCTCAGCGTCATCGAGGCGCGCAGCGCCGGCGACGCGCTCGAGCCGCGCTGGATGGCGCGCGCCATGCCGGCGCTCAGCGGCCCGGTCGACGCGCCGGACAAGACCACCGTCGAAGGGCTGTACGACCTGCCGTACGCCGTGCCGAACCAGCGCATCGCACACGTGGCCACGCGCAGCGGCGTGCCGATCGGCAACTGGCGCTCGGTGGGCCACTCGCACAACGCGTTCTTCGCCGAATCGTTCATCGACGAGCTGGCACATGCGGCCAAGGTCGACCCGGTGAAGTTCCGTCTCGACCTGCTGCCGCAGCGCCCGCGCCATGCCGCGGTGCTGACGCTGGCGGCGCAAAAGGCCGGTTGGGGCCAGCCGCCGCCAGCCGGTCGCGCGCGCGGTGTGGCGCTGCACGAGAGCTTCGGCACCATCGTCGCGCAGGTGGTCGAGGTGTCGCTGGGGCCTGACAAGCGGCCGCGCGTGCACCGCGTGGTGTGTGCACTCGATTGCGGTGTCGTGGTGCACCCGCAGGGCGTGGCGCAGCAGGTGGAGTCGTCGGTGATCTTCGGCCTCAGCGCGGCGCTGTGGGGCCGCATCGACATCGACGGCGGCGTCGTCAGGCAGAAGAACTTCCCCGACTACCCGTTGCTGACGCTGGCGCAGACACCGCTGATCGAAACCCACACCGTGGCCAGCGACGGTCCGCCCACCGGCATGGGCGAGCCGGCACTGCCGCCGGTGGCGCCGGCGCTCGCCAACGCGCTGTTCGCGCTGACCGGCCGCCGCCTGCGCGAACTGCCGCTGGCACCACTGGTGGCCTGACGGTCGCACGGCCGCGCAGCCGTTGCCTGAACCGCAGCTGAACGCCAGGTGCGGATTGGCTTCGCGACGCGGTCGTACGTGTTCCCGGGCTTGATCCCGATCCCGCCGCTGCCCAAGGACCGTGAGCGTCAGGTCCGCGCGCGAACCTGGCGCGCCGCGTTGAGCAGCGCTCGCGTGTCGAGCGCCGCCTGGCGCGCGGCGGCGGCGAACTCGTTGCCGCGGCTCGCGTAGAGCACGGCGCGCGAGCTGTTGACGACGATCGGCCCGCTGGTGGCGCCGTCGCGCGAGCGCCAGCCGGCCTGCACCGCGGCCTCGGCGTCGCCGCCCTGGGCGCCGACGCCGGGAATCAGCAGCGGCAGCGTCGGCGCCAGCTCGCGCACGCGCGCGATCTCGGCCGGCGCGGTGGCGCCGACCACCAGGCCGAGCTGGCCGGTGTGGTTCCACTCGCCCTGCGCCAACTGAGCGATGTGCTCGTACAGCAGCTCGCCCGAACCCAGGCGTTGCGCCTGCAGGTCGGCGCCGCCGAGGTTGGACGTGCGGCACAGCAGGATCAGCCCCTTGCCGTCGTACTTCATGTACGGCTCGAGCGAGTCGTAGCCGAGAAACGGCGACAGCGTCACCGCGTCGGCCCGATAGCGCTCGAACGCCTCGCGCGCGTACTGCTCGGCGGTCGAGCCGATGTCGCCGCGCTTGGCGTCGAGGATCACCGGCACCTGCGGTGCAATCTTGTGGATGTGCGCGATCAGGCGCTCGAGCTGGTCCTCGGCGCGGTTGGCCGCGAAGTGGGCAATCTGCGGCTTGAACGCGATCACCAGGTCGCGCGTGGCGTCGACGATGGTGGCGCAGAAGTCGAAGATGCGCGCCGGGTCGTGCTGCCAGGCGCCGGGGAACTTGACCGGCTCGGGATCCAGGCCCACGCACAACAGCGAGTCGTGCGCGCGTTCGGCGGCCAGCAGCCTGTCGATGAACGTGGCGGTCATCGCGGGGGCTTCTCGCGGTCAGCGCAGCCGCTTCGCCAGCGTCGAGGCCAGGCCGATGTAGCTGGCCGGTGTCAGCGCGCGCAGCCGTGCCTTCTCGCCGTCCGGCAGCGCCAGCGCATCGATGAAGCCACGCATCGCGGCCGCGTCGATCGCCTTGCCGCGGGTCAACGCCTTCAACTGCTCGTACGGCTCGGGCAGGCCGTGGCGACGCATCACGGTCTGCACCGCCTCGGCCAGCACCTCCCACGCATCGTCGAGGTCGGCGGCGATCGCCGCGCGGTTGACCTCGAGCTTGGCCAGCCCGCGCTGCAGCGAGTCGACGCCGAGCAGCGCGTGGCCGAGCGCGACGCCGAGGTTGCGCAGCACCGTGCTGTCGGTGAGGTCGCGCTTCCAGCGGCTGATCGGCAGCTTCTGCGACAGGTGCGCCAGCAGCGCATTGGCGAGGCCGAAATTGCCCTCGGCGTTCTCGAAATCGATCGGGTTGACCTTGTGCGGCATCGTCGACGAGCCCACCTCGCCGGCGGCCAAC
This sequence comes from Burkholderiaceae bacterium, assembly GCA_035499355.1. Classification (GTDB taxonomy): domain Bacteria; phylum Pseudomonadota; class Gammaproteobacteria; order Burkholderiales; family Burkholderiaceae_C; genus JAEUPI01. Next base: position 26,599 of record DATJYZ010000346.1, read on the forward strand.
CGCTGCTTGAAGTAGCCGAGGCTGATGTAGCCCCAGACGTCGCGCGACCAGTCGATCAGCACCGTGTTGGCGCGCGCCACGGCGTCGAACAGCTCGGCCATCCAGTCGTGCGGCTCGATCTGGATGGTGTAGGCGTTGAACGCCAGGCCGAGCTGCTGCTCGACCACGCGCCTGGCGAACGCCTCCCAGTCGAAGCCGGGCCAGGCAACGACGTGCGCGTTGTAGTTGCCGACCGCGCCGTTCATCTTGGCCAGCGGCTGCACGTTCGCGATGGCCGTCCGCGCCCGCGCCAGCCGCGCCGCGACGTTGGCCACCTCCTTGCCGAGGGTGGTCGGGCTCGCCGTCTGCCCGTGCGTGCGGCTGAGCATCGCCACGTCGGCGAGGTCGTGCGCCATCGCGGTCAGCGTGGCGCTCAGCCTGTCCAGCGCCGGCAGCAGCACCCGATCGCGCGCGGCTGACAGCATCAGTGCATGACTGGTGTTGTTGATGTCCTCGCTGGTGCACGCGAAGTGGACGAACTCGCAACACGGCTCGAGCTGCGCGTCGCCGCGCATGCGCGCCTTCAGCCAGTATTCGACCGCCTTGACGTCGTGGTTGGTGGTGCGCTCGATGTCCTTGACCGCTTGCGCGTCGCCCTCGGTGAACGCGCTCACCCAGCCGCGCGTGCGTTCGCGTGCGGCGGCGGCCAGCGGTGGGAACTCCGGCATGCCGGCGTCGGACAGTGCGATGAACCACTCGACCTCGACCTGCACGCGCCGGTGCATCAGCCCGAACTCAGACAGCAGCGGGCGCAACGCATCGAGCTTGGCCGCGTAGCGGCCGTCGAGCGGCGACAGATTGGTCAGCGGCGAGTGCGGCATCGAGCGGCGTTGCTGGAGCGCCGTCGAGCACCCGAGCCAACGCCGTCGATTGTAGGTGCCGTGCGCAGGCGTCTTTCAGAGGCCGACGCGCGCGTGCACCACCGGCAGCGGCTGCGCGGCGTCGCCGACGCGGATGGCCGGCGCGAGCGCGCGCAATGCCGCGTCGGCCGCGTCGCGTTCCGCCGCGTGAACCATCGCCAGCGGCTCGCCACGCGCCACGTGCGCGCCGACACTGCGCAGGTCGGCGAGGCCGACGCGCGCGTCGATGGCGTCGCCGGCGCGCGCGCGCCCGCCGCCGAGCGCGATCACCGCGAGGCCGCTCGCGCGCGTGTCCATGCCGACCACCACGCCGTCGCGCGGGCTCGGCAGCGGCCGCCGCACCGGTGCCGGCGGCAGCACCTTGTCGGCGCGCCGGAAGACGTCGCGCGGTCCGCCGAGGGCGGCCACCATGCGCGCAAAGCGCTCGGCGGCGCGGCCATCGTCGAGCGTGGCCCGGGCGCGGCGCTCGCCGTCGGACGCGCTCGGCGCCAGGCCGCCGAGCGCCAGCAACTCGCCGGCCAGCGCCAGGGTCACCGCGAGCAGGCGCGGCTCGCGCGCGCGGCCCGCGAGAAAGTCGAGGCTCTCGCGCACCTCCAGCGCGTTGCCGGCGCTGGTGCCGAGCACCTCGTTCATGTCGGTGATCAGTGCGCGCGTCGGCAGGCCGGCCCCGTTGGCCACCGTGACCAAGCTGTGCGCCAGCGCGTCGGCCTCGTCGCGCGTGGCACAGAAGGCGCCGTTGCCGACCTTGACGTCGAGCAACAGGTGGCCGATGCCGGCCGCCAGCTTTTTCGACAGGATGCTGGCGGTGATGAGCGGCAGCGACTCGACGGTGCCGGTGGCATCGCGTATCACGTACAGCCGGCGATCGGCCGGCGCGATGCGCGCGCTGGCGCCGACGATCGCGCAACCGGCCACGCGCAACGCGCGCACCAGGGTGGCGCGGTCGGGCGTGGTGCGGTAGCCGGGCAGCGCCTCGAGCTTGTCGAGGGTGCCGCCGGTGTGGCCGAGGCCGCGGCCGGACACCATCGGCACCACTGCGCCGCAGGCCGCGAGGATCGGCGCCAGCAGCAGGCTCACCTTGTCGCCGACCCCGCCGGTGGAATGCTTGTCGAGCAGCGGACCCTCCAGCCGCGCGCGCGACCAGTCGAGCACCGCGCCTGAGGTTGCCATCGCACGCGTCAATTGCGTGGTCTCTGTGCTCGTCATGCCGCGCAGGCAGATCGCCATCGCCAGCGCGGCCACCTGGCCTTCGCTCCAACTGCGCGAGACGAGGCCGTGCACGAAGGCATCGATCTGCGCCAACTCGAGCGCACGGCCTTCGCGTTTGGCGCGGATGATCTCCTGCGCGCGCATCGGGGCGTGGGTCAATCGATTCGCCGGATGCGGTCGAGCGCGCCGGGCGCGATCGTGCCCTGTGCCGCGACGTAGCGCTCCAGCGCGTCGATGTCCATCATCCCGGTGCGCGCTTCCTGCCCCTCCCTGAGCGCAGTGAAGTTGTCGCCGCCGGCGGCGAGGAAGCTGTTGATCGTGACGCGCACGCGCTGTTGCGCTTCGATCGCCGCGCCTTGCAGTCGCAGGCTGCCCGCCACGACGCGCTGGCCCGGCGGCTTGCCGGCATCCCACGTGTAGGCGAAGCCGCGCGACACCTGCAGCACGCGCGGCCGCGGCTGGTCGAGCCACTGCTGTTCGAGCACGCGCTGCAGCTGCGCGCCGCTGAGGGTGACGGTGACCAGGTTGTTGTAGAACGGCTGCACCGCGAACAGGTCTTCGTAGCGCACCAGGCCGCCGGCGTCGCCGCTCAGGGCCGCACGCAGGCCGCCGGGGTTCATCAGCGCGAGCTGTGCGCCGTCGCCGGCGGTGGCCGCCAGCTGCGCGTCGGCCACCAGCTGGCCGACCGGCGTCTCGCCGGCCGGGCTCTCGTCGCGCGACAGCGGCGCGAACACGCGCCCCACCGAGCGCTTGGCCAGCGGCTCGGCGAGCCGCTCGTAGACGGCGATCAAGCGCTCCTGCGCCGCGTCCTTCGCGAAGCGGTCGTGACGCACGATCACGTTGTGTGCACGCGCCTCGCGCACGTCGCCCGACGCGGGGTCGAGCACGAGGTCGATCTCGCTCACCAGCGTGCCGTACTTGTCGGCGCTGGTGACCAGGCGGCCGCCGATGCGGCACACGTACGCACGGTGCGTGTGGCCGCTGATCACCAGGTCGACTGCCGGATCGAGCCGCTCGACGATGCGCACGATGGGCCCCGAGATGCCGGGGCACTCGTCGTAGTCGCCGCTCGGCAGTCCCCCTTCGTGGATCAGCACCACGATCGCCTCGATGCCTTGGCGCCTGAGCTCCGGCACCAACGCGTTGACGGTCTGCACCTCGTCGCGGAACTCCAGCCCTGCGACGCCGGACGGCACCACGATCTGCGGCGTGTCCTTCAGCGTCAACCCGACGAACGCCACCGGGATGCCCTGGAAGCGCTTGACGAAATAGGGTGGCAGCAGCGTCTGGCCGCTGCGCGTGTCGATCGTGCTGGCGGCCAGCCAGCGGAACTTGGCGCCGGCAAACGGCTGCGGCCCCTTGCAGCCATCGCCCGGGTGGCAACCGCCGTGCTGCAGCCGCAGCAACTCGGCGCTGCCGTGGTCGAACTCGTGGTTGCCGACGGCCGACGCCTCGAGGCCCATCGCGCTGAGCGCCTCGACGGTCGGCTCGTCGTGGAACAGCGCCGACACCAGCGGGCTCGCGCCCACCAGGTCGCCGGCGGCGACGAAGACGTGGTTCGGGTTCTTGGCGCGCAGTTCGGCCACCGCGCTGGCCAGGTACTCGGCCCCGCCGGCCGCGACGTTGACGGTCTTGGCGGCGTCCTGCGGGTCGCGGATGCGAATGCCGCCTTGCGGCGGCCGGAGGTTGCCGTGAAAGTCGTTGATCGCCAGGATCTTCACCTCGACCGGGCCGCTGGGCCGCGGCGGACCCGCGCACGCGAGCAGCCAGCCGGCGGCGAACAGGGCGATGGCAAGACGCGGGCGCATGAAACGGTGCCGCAGCGCAAAATGCTGACGTGGCGCAAGTGTAGGCACGTCGTGTGCTGGCACCCTGGATGGCGTCTGCAACGCAAGAGGAGTCGGGCATGAGCAAGCGGGATGTGGTGGTGCTGGGCGCGGCGCGCTCGGCGATCGGAACGTTCAACGGGTCGCTGGCCGACATCGAACCGGCCGAGCTGGCGGGCACCGTGATGAAGGCGGCGGTCGAGCGCTCCGGCGTCGACCCCAAGGCGATCAACTACGTGACGGTGGGCAACACCATTCCCACCGAGAGCCGCTCGGCCTACGTGGCCCGGGTGGCGTCGATCCAGGCCGGCCTGCCGATGGACTCGGTGGCGATGGCCGTCAACCGCCTGTGCTCGTCGGGCCTGCAGGGCATCGTGACCACGGCGCAGAACATCCTGCTGGCCGACTGCGACTACGGCATCGGCGGCGGCGTCGAGGTGATGAGCCGCGGCGCCTACCTGTCCACCGCGATGCGCAGCGGCGCGCGCATGGGCGACAGCAAGATGATCGACAGCATGGTCGCCACGCTGACCGATCCGTTCGGCGTCGGCCACATGGGCATCACCGCCGAGAACCTGGCGGTCAAGTGGAAGATCACGCGCGAAGAGCAGGACGCGCTGGCGGCCGAGTCGCACCGCCGCGCCGCTGCGGCGATCGCCGACGGGCGCTTCAAGGCGCAGATCGTGCCGATCGTCAAGCAGACCCGCAAGGGCGAGGTCACGTTCGACACCGACGAGCACGTGAAGGCCGGCACCACGGCGGAGTCGCTGGCCAAGCTCAAGCCCGCGTTCAAGAAGGACGGCACGGTGACGGCCGGCAACGCCTCGGGCATCAACGACGGCGCCGCATTCTTCGTGCTGGCCGATGCGGCGGTGGCCGCCAAGGATGGCCACAAGGCGTTGGCGCGACTGGTGTCGTACGCGGTGGCCGGCGTGCCCAACGAGATCATGGGCGAAGGGCCGATTCCGGCGTCGAAGCTGGCGCTGAAGAAGGGCGGCGTGCGCCTCGACCAGATGGACGTCGTCGAGAGCAACGAGGCCTTCGCGGCGCAGGCGATCGCGGTGGCGCGCGGGCTCGAGCTCGACATGAAGAAGACCAACCCCAACGGCGGTGCGATCGCGCTCGGTCACCCGATCGGGTGCTCCGGCGCCTTTCTCGCCACCAAGGCGATCTACGAGCTGCAACGAATCAACGGCCGCTATGCGCTGGTGACGATGTGCATCGGCGGCGGCCAGGGCATCGCCGCGGTGTTCGAAAGGCTGTGACCACGCTCGAAGCGGCCTGGCGGCCGCCTTTCGGCGCGCCGTCAGTACGTGCCCTTGCCTGAGGCCGGTGTCGCCCTGGCATCGAGCACCGCCTCGATGTCGGCCAGCAGGCTGCTGGCGCCGATGCGAAAGCGCGCGGGCCCCAGCGCTGGCGCACCGAGCACCTGCTCGACGGCGTCGAGGTAAGGCATCGCCGCGGTCACCGTGCGGATGCCGCCCGAGGCCTTGAAGCCGACGCGTGCCTTGGCGTGCGCATCGGCCGCGATGGCGCGCAGCATCACGCTCGCCGCCTCGGGCGTCGCGCTCACCGGCGTCTTGCCGGTGCTGGTCTTCAGGAAGTCCGCGCCTTCGGCCAGTGCGAGGCCCGCCGCGTGCTCGATGGTCGCGGCATCGCGCAGCTCGCCGGTTTCGAGGATCACTTTCAGCGTCAGGTCTTCGCACGCGCGCCGCGCCGCGCGCAGCAGCGCGCGGCAGGCGGCATCGTCGCCGGCCCGCAGCGCGCGCCACGGCAGCACCACGTCGACCTCCTGCGCGCCGGCCTGCACGATGGCGTCGATGTCGCGCCGGGTGCGCGCGACGTCGGTCGAGCCGTCGGGAAAGTTGGCGACCGCGGCCACCTTGACCCTGGCGCTCGCGCGTGCGCGCGCCAGGCGCGCGAACCGTGGCCACACGCAGACGGCGGCGGCGCTGCCGTGCGGCCCGACCGCGCGCTCGCACAGCGCGATCACGTCGGCGTCGGTGTCGGCATCGTCGAGGCTGGTGAGGTCGAGGCACGCCAGTGCGATGCGAGCGGCCTCGATCGGCGTGCGTGCAGCGGCCATCACACCTCCAGCGCCGCGACGATGGCTTCGAGCAGCGGCACCGCGCTCGCCCGCGCCGAACCCGCGGCCGCCAGCGTGTGCGCATGGCTCAACGATTCGTCCTCGATGCCGCAGCCCATGTTGGTGATCATCGACAGCGCCAGCACGCGCAAGCCGTAGCGTCGCGCCAGGATCGTCTCGGGCACCGTGCTCATGCCCACTGCCTGCGCGCCGAGCTGCTGCAGCATGCGGATCTCGGCCGGCGTCTCGAACTGCGGGCCGAGGATCCAGGCGTAGATGCCCTCGTGCAGCACGGCGCCGACACGCTCGGCGGTGGCCAGCGCGCGCGTGCGTAGCGCCGGGTCGTAGGCGTCGCGCAGGTCGACGAAGCGCTGGCTGCCGGCTTCGCCGATCAGCGGCGAGCGCTGCGCGAGATTGAGGTGGTCGTTGATCAGCATCAGCTCGCCCGGGCGGATCGCGGGCTCGAGGCTGCCGGCGGCATTGGTCTGCACCAGCACGCCGACGCCGCACGCGGCCAGCGTGGCGATGGCGCCCTTCATCACCGCCGCGTCATCGGTCTCGTAGGCGTGCTTGCGCCCGGCGAGCACGGCGACCTCGTGCGCGCCGATGCGACCCAGCCGCAGCGAGCCGGCGTGTCCTTCGACGCCGAGCACCGGAAACGCCGGCAACTGCGCGTACGGCAGCGTGACGGCCGACGTCACGCAATCGACGAACGGCTGCCAGCCCGACCCGAGCAGCACCGCGATCCGCGGCTTGCGCCCGCTGGCGGTGATGCGCTCGACGCTGCGCGCGATCGCGACGTCCAGGCTCACCGGGGCGCCCTTGGGGCCTGCGGCCCCTTCTCGGCAAACGGGAGTCGTCCCCTTCGGGCGGCCGGGCGGGGACTCATGGCATCCAATGCCCGGGTCCGAAGCTCGCCGGCAGCAGTTCACCGAGCGTGTGCTGCGCGCGCCAGCCCTGGCCGTCGGCCGACCACACGGGCGTGTCGTTGAGCGCGAACTCGCGCAGCTTCTGGCGGCAGCCGCCGCAGGGCGTCACCGCCTGCGGCGCCTCGCCGGCCACCACCACGGCGCGCACCTGCTTGCTGCCCGCGGCCACGAGCGCACCGAGCGCCACCGCTTCGGCACACAGGCCTTGGGGCAGGGCCGCGTTCTCGACGTTGCAGCCGACGTGCACCCGGCCCTGCTCGTCGAGAAGCGCAGCGCCGACCGCGAAGTGCGAGTACGGCGCATGCGCGTGCGCGCGCACGGCGCGCGCCGCGTCGGCCAGGCGCGCCAGATCGTGTTCGGAGACAGGGTTCATCATCGAGTGGGTCATTTCGCATACGGTACACCCAGGGCCTTGGGCGCGCGTGCGCGGCCGATGAAGCCGGCCAGAAGTACTACCGTCATCACGTACGGCAGGGCCTGGATCACCTGCACCGGCACCGCGCCGACGAGCGGCAGCGGCGAACCCTGCAGGCGGATCGCCGTCGCGTCGAGAAAGCCGAACAGCAGGCAGGCGAAAAAGGCGCCCACCGGCCGCCACTTGCCGAAGATCATCGCCGCCAGCGCCATGTAGCCGCGGCCGGCGGTCATGTGCGGGATGAACGACGGGTTCTGGGCCAGCACCAGGTACGACCCGGCCAGTGCACACAACACGCCGTTGAGCGCCAGCGCGGCGTAGCGCAGCGCCGGCACCGAGACGCCTGCGGCGTCGACCATCGCAGGATTCTCGCCGGCAGCGCGCAGGCGCAGGCCGAAGCGCGTGCGCGCCAGCAGCCACCACACCAGCGGCACCAGCGCCAGGGCGGTGTAGACCATGCCGTTGTGGCCGAGCAGGCCGATCGCCAGCGCCGCCAGACCCGTCGGCAGGCCCGCCAGCGCGTCGGCCGACGCCGCGAACCACGGCGCGAGGCGCACCACGTCGGGCAGCGCCGGCGTCTGGCCGCCCTGGTGGAACCAGGCGATGCCGAGCACGACAGTGAGGCCGGCGGCGGTCATCGTGATCGCCATGCCCATCACCACCTGGTCGCCACGGTGGCTGACGCAGGCGTAGCCGTGCAGCATCGACAGCGCGACGCCGACCACGACCGCGACCGCCATCGCCAGCGGCAACGAGCCGAACACCGCCGCCGCCGCGCCGGCGCCGAAGGCAGTCAGCAGCATCTTGCCTTCGAGGCCGAGGTCGATCACGCCCGAGCGCTCGCTCAGGCAGCCCGCCAGGGCGCACAGGATCAGCGGCGTCGACACGCGCAGCGTCGAGGCGATCAGCGTGCCGACGGCGACGTCATCCACCAGGGTCATCCATGCACGGCGCGCGGCGCGAGGCGCCGCTCGATGGCGAACCATGCGCGCGCCAGCGTCGGCGCCGCCACCTGCGCCATGGCGCCGGAGAACAGCACGATCAGCCCCTGCAGCGTGAACACCATGTCGCGGCTGAAGCCGGCGATCTCGAACGCCAGCTCGGCGCCGCCCTGGTACAGCGCGCCGAAAAGCAGCGCCGCCAGCCCGATGCCCACCGGGTGGTTGCGCCCGATCAGCGATACCGCGATGCCGGTGAAGCCCGCGCCGACCACGTAGTCGAGCAGCAGGCGGCCCTGCACGCCGGCCACCTCGTTGATGCCGACGAAGCCGGCGAGCGCCCCCGACAGCAGCATCGAGAACATCACCTGGGTGCGCGGCCGGATGCCGGCGTAGCGCGCCGCCTCGGGCGCGAAGCCGACGGCGCGCAGCGTGTAGCCCGGCCGCGTGCGCCACAGCAGCAGCTGCACCAGCACCGCGGCGGCCACCGCCAGCACGAGGCTCAGGTTCAGCGGCGAGCGCGGCCATTCGATGCCGAGCACGGCCAGCACCTCGTGCACACCGGGCACGTGCGCGCCGGGACCGAAGCTGCGGCTCTCCACCGTCATGTTGCCCGGCTCCTTGAGCACGTTGATCAGCAGCCACGACAACAGCGCCGACGCGATGAAGTTGAACATGATGGTGGTGATCACCACGTGGCTGCCGCGCCAGGCCTGCAGCGCCGCAGGAATCGCAGCCCAGGCCGCGCCGAAGAGCGCCGCGGCGATCACCATCAGCGGCAGCGCCACCCAGGCCGGCCACGCGTCGGCCAGCCACAGCGCGACCAGGGCGGTGCCGATGCCGCCCAGCATCGCCTGCCCTTCGCCGCCGATGTTGAACAGGCCGCCGTGAAACGCCACCGCCACTGCGAGCCCGGTAAACACGAAGGTGGTGGCGTAGTACAGCGTGTAGCTGATGCCGAGGCGGCTGCCGAAAGCGCCCTTGACCAGCAGCGCCAGCACCTGCAGCGGATCGAGCCCGATCGCCCGCACCACGACGCCGCACACCGCGAGCGCCAGCATCAGGTTGAACAGCGGCAGCACCACCAGGTCGAGCCAGCGCGGCAGATCGCGCGCCGAGCTCATGGGGTCACGCCGGAGGGTTGCTCGGCGTGGCCGGCATCGCCCATCAGGCGACCCAGGACGCCCTCGGTGCAGGCCTCGATCGGCAGTTCGCCGCTGATGCAGCCGCGGTTCATCACCAGCACACGGTCGGCCAGCGCGAGGATCTCGTCGAGCTCGGCGGACACCACCAGCACGGCGCCGCCGGCGTCGCGCATCGCGCGCAGGCGGCCGTGGATGAATTCGATGGCGCCGATGTCGACCCCGCGCGTCGGTTGGCCGACCAGCAGCACCCGCGGCTGCGGCATCGCCTCGCGCGCCAGCACCAGCTTCTGCTGGTTGCCACCGGAGAACTGGCCGCTGCGGATGCGCGCGTCGCGCGGCCGCACGTCGTAGCGCTCCATCATCGTCATCGCGTCGGCGAGCATCGTGTCGTGCCGCATCCAGCCGTGGCGGTCGTAGCGCGGCCGCGCGTGATAACCCAGCACCGCCGACTCCCAGGCCGCGAACGGCAGCACCAGGCCACGCCGCTGGCGGTCCTCGGGCACGTGCGCGAGCGCGAGGTCGCGCGCGGTGGTCGGGTCGAGCCACGACGCCGGCGTGAAGCGCCGGCCCGCGAGGCGCAGCTCGCCGGCATCGGGTACCAGCAGGCCCGACAACGCATCGAGCAGTTCGCTCTGCCCGTTGCCCGACACGCCGGCGATGCCGACGATCTCGCCGGCGTGCAGCGCCAGCGAGATGTCGTCCAGCCGCGCGACGCCCGACGCGTCGCGCCAGTGCAAGCGTTCGGCCCGCAGCAGCGGCTCGCCGTGCGACGCCGAACCGGGGACGTCACCGCCACGGCCGAGCTGCACGCGACGGCCGACCATCGCCTGTGCGAGCGCGTCCATCGTGGTGTCGGCGGTCGCGCAGTCGAGCACCACACGGCCGGCGCGCATCACCGTCACCGCGTCGGTCAGCGCCATGATTTCCTTGAGCTTGTGCGTGATCAGCAGGATCGTCGTGCCGCGCGCGCGCAGCTGACGCAGCGTGGCGAACAGCTGGTCGGTCTCCTGCGGCGTCAGCACCGCGGTGGGCTCGTCGAGGATCAGGATGCGCGCGCCGCGGTACAGCGCCTTCAGGATCTCGAGGCGCTGTCGCTCGCCGACGGGCAGCTCCTCGACCGCGGTGTCGAGGCGCACTTGCAGGCCGCTGTCGCGCGTCAGGTCGCGCAGCCGTGACCGGGCTTGCGCGCGCGCGGCGGGCAGATGCCAGTGCGGTTCGGCACCGAGCAGCACGTTGTCGAGCGCGCTGAAGGTGTCGACCAGCATGAAGTGCTGGTGCACCATGCCGATGCCCAGCCGCATCGCGTCGCGCGAGTGGCGGATCTGCGCCGCCACGCCGTCGACCTCGATCGATCCGCTGTCGGCAGTCAGCAGGCCGTAGAGGATCGACATCAGCGTGCTCTTGCCGGCGCCGTTCTCGCCGACGATGCCGTGCACGCTGCCCGCCGCCACCGTGAGATCGACGCCGTCGTTGGCGGCGACAGCGCCGAAGCGCTTGCGGATGCCGCGTAGTGCAACGGCGGGCGCAACGGAGCTCATCACTTCATCGTTGCGCGTTGCGACGCTCCAGCGTCGCACCCCCGAGTGGACGCCGCGGATCTGGCTTTGCCAGTCCGCTGGCGTCGCCCCCTAGAGGGGGAGGCGCCGCAGGCGCATCGGGGGTGGTCAATACTTGCAGGCGTTGTCGGCCATGTAGTCGGCGACCTTGATCTTGCCGGCGATGATGTCGGCCTTCGCGGCGTCGACCTTGGCCTTCATGTCGGCGCTGACCAGCTTGGCGTTGTACTGGTCCATCGCGTAGTCGACGCCGCCCTCCTTCAGGCCGAGCACCGTGACGCCCGGCATGCTCTTGTTCGAGCTGTTGTAGACCGCGGTGTCGACCCGCTTGACCATCGAGGTCAGCATCGTGCCGGGCTGCAGGTGGTTCTGGTTGCTGTCGACGCCGATCGCGAGCTTGCCGCCGTCCTTGGCCGCCTGGTACACGCCGACGCCGGTGCCGCCGGCGGCCGCGAAGATGACGTCGACGCCTTTGGCGAACTGTGCCTTGGCGAGCTCGCCGCCGCGCGTGGGGTCGCTCCACGCCGCCGGCGTGGTGCCGGTCATCGCGGCGGTCACCTCGACTTTCGGGTTGGCGTACTTGGCGCCCTGCTCGTAGCCGCACTGGAACTTGCGGATCAGCGGGATGTCCATGCCGCCGATGAAGCCGACCTTGCCGCTCTTGCTGGCCAGCGCCGCCATCATGCCGACCAGGAAGCTGCCTTCGTGCTCCTTGAAGACGATCGATTCGACGTTGGGCAGCTTGACCACCGAGTCGATGATCGCGAAGTTGACCTTCGGAAACTCCTTGGCCACCTTCTCGATCGACGACGCCTGCGAGAAGCCCACGCCGATGATCGGATTGGCGCCGCGCTCGGCCATGCGGCGCATCGCCTGCTCGCGCTGCGCCTCGTTGGCGATCTCGAAGTCGAGGTAGGCCTTGCCGGTTTCCTTCTTCCAGCGCTCGGCGCCGTTGTAGGCGGCCTCGTTGAACGACTTGTCGAACTTGCCGCCCATGTCGTAGACGATCGCCGGCTCGGCGGCGGCGAGCGCGGTGGCGAGGCCAAGACCGAGGGCGGCGACGAGGCGCAGTGTCGACATGATCCCTGTCTCCCGAAGTGATCGCGGTGCGGCGCAGGATAGCAAGCTTCGCGGCGTCGACGCCACCTGAACTACGATGGCGCGATGCCCAGCGCCGTTGCCGATGACCTCGACGCGACGGCGCGTGCGCTGCCCAAGGTGCTGCTGCACGATCACCTCGACGGCGGCCTGCGACCGGCGACGCTGATCGAGTTGCTGCGCGCGCGCGGCATCGAGCCGCCGGCGCCCGACGCGGGCGGGCTGTCGACCTGGTTCGACCAGCGCGCGCGTGTTGGCTCGCTGAGGCAGTATCTGCGCGGGTTCGCGCTCACGGTGGCGGCGATGGCGACGCTGCCGGCGCTGCGGCGGGTGGCGTTCGAGGCGGCCGAAGACGTGCGCGCCGACGGCGTCGTGCTGGCGGAGTTCCGCATCGCGCCGACGCTGTTCGAGGCCCACGGCCTGGCGGTGGAAGCGGCGATCGAAGCGATGGTGCAAGGGCTGGGCGACAGCCCGCTGGACAGCGGCCTGATCCTGTGCGCGATGCGCGAGCGCAGCACCGCCGAGGCCGAGCGAGTGGCGCGCCTGGCGCGGCACTATCTGGGCCGGGGCGTGATCGGGTTCGACCTCGCCGGGGCCGAACCGGGCCACCCACCGGGCGAGCACGCGGGCGCGATCGGCATCGCACGCGACGCTGGCGTGCCGTTGACCTTGCATGCCGGCGAGGCGGATGCCGCGCCGCGCGTCCTCGAGGCGGCGCGGCTGGGTGCCCGGCGCATCGGCCATGGCGTGCGGCTGGCCGACGCGCTCGGCCAACCGGAGGGCGCGGCGCTGATCGACGAGGCGCGTGCGCGCGACCTGCACCTCGAACTGTGCCCGACCAGCAACGTGCACACCGGTGCCGCGTCGTCGATCGCCAGCCACCCGATCACGGCGCTGCACCGCGCCGGCCTGAGCGTGTCGTTCCACACCGACAACCGGTTGATGTCGGCCACCACACCAGCGGGCGAAGCGGCGGCGCTGCTGCATGAAACGCCGCTGACGCTGGCCGATCTGGTGGCGATGAGCCTGCAGGCGACGCGTCACTCATTCCTCGACGCCGGGGCGCGCGCGCGGGCCGAGGCCGCGATCGGCGCGTTTGCGCGCCGCTCTTCGATCGTCGTTCCCGATTGACGAGGCGCTGCGGCTGCCTGCCAAATCGCGATCGACCGCCGCGCCGGCATGGGACTTGCATCCCGCCGCAGCATCGATACTTCATCACCACCACCGGAGGAACCATGTCCCTCATTCGCCGCTCGACCCTGCTGCTGTGCGCGGCCGCGCTGGCCGCGCTGGCCGGCAGCGCGTTCGCCCAGGCCAAGCTCAAAGTGGCCGCGATCTACACCGTGCCCGTCGAGCAGCAATGGGTCAGCCGCATCGACAAGGCGCTGAAGGCCGCGGTGGCGCGCGGCGAGATCGAATACGTGTTCAGCGAGAACGTCGCCAACGCCGACTACGAGCGCGTGATGCGCCAGTACGCCGAGGCCGGCAACACGCTGATCGTCGGCGAGGCCTTC
>DATJYZ010000347.1:0-14542 GCA_035499355.1 Burkholderiaceae bacterium
GGGCCGATAGCGCTGCACCACCTCGCCGACGCCGTCGAAGATGAGCTTCAACCGCAGCGGCAGCTCGCCGCGCGGCGCTTCGAGCGTGCTGATGGTGCCGCTGGCCACGTAGCACAGCCGCGCGCCGCTGTGTTCGACCACGGCGAAGCCGGTGCGCTGCAGGCCTGGGTCGATGCCGAGGATTCTCATGCGTTTGCCAGGTGGAAGCCGCGCGGTGGGCGGTGCCCGGCAGGGGCTCCTGCTGTGGCGGTCGGCCCTGCGGGCCGACTCCGCTGCACTTCTCGTAGCGCGCTCGCGCGGCGAAACTCCCTTGCCCGCACGGTCCCACGCATGCTGAATACCGCTGCACTCATCTCAAACCCGAAAGTACCACCGCGTCAGGTGAAAGAAGATCGGCGCCGAGAACGCGAGCGGCGCGATGCGGTCGAGCAGGCCCACGGCGCCGGTGACGCTCCTGGCGTTGCCCCAGGTGGCGACGCCGGCGTCGCGCTTGAGGGCCTGCATCACCAGTTGACCCAGTGTGCCGGCGCCGGCGGCCAGCGCCGCGAGCACCAGCGCCTGCAGTGGCTTGAACGGCGTGGTCCAGTACATCGCCGCGCCGACCACGGCGGCCGCGATCACGCCGAGCCACCATGCGCGCGCCGAGAAGCTGCGGTCGATGTGGCGTGCGGCCGGCAACGCGCGCAGGCGGCGGCTGGCGGCCTCCTGCACGATCTGCGCGACCGCGCTCACCACCACCAGGAAGAACAACAGGAACGCGCCGCGTCCGGCGACGTTGGGGAATTCGAGCAACAGCAGCGCCGGCGCATGGCTGATTCCGTAGACGCACACCATGATGCCCCACTGGATCTTGGCGTTGCGTTCGAGAAAGCGCTGCGGATCGTCCGCCAGCGCGCTGGCCACGGGAATCGCCAGGAAGACGTAGACCGGAATGAACACGGTGAAGAGGTCGAACCAGCGGCCACCGGCGAACACGTATTGCAGCGGCAGCACGACGAAGAACGCCAGGATCAGCCCGCGATGGTCGCCGCGCCGCGTGTGCATCAGCGTGATGAACTCGCGCAGCGCCAGGAACGACACGATGCCGAACAGCAGCGTCGCGCCGATCGCGCCCGACATCCACGCCAGCCAGAAGATGACCGCGCCGAGCCACAGCGCGCGCAGGTCGCGGCCGAAGCGGGCGTGGCGCGCGCGCGCCGCGTCGCTCATCTCGCGCAGCGACATCGCGAACCAGCCGACCAGCGCGAGCAGCAGCGCGCCGAACATCACGACGAACAGCAGCGCCACCTGCTGGTTGACCGACAGATCCCTCAGGCCCATGAACGTCGCCTCACGGGGTTCACGCGGTGCCGGGCCGTTGCATCAGCACGGCGCTGCGGGCGCGCTCGAGGAACGCCGCCTTGTCCTCGCCGTCGATGCGCGGCAGCGGCGCACCGAACGTCACCGTGCACAGGATCGGCACCGGCACCACCTCGCCCTTGGGCATCACGCGCTGCACGTTGTCGATCCACGCCGGGATCAACTGCACGTGCGGGAACTGCGTCGCCAGGTGGTACAGCCCGCTCTTGAACGGCTGCGGCTCGCCCTTGTTGCTGCGCGTGCCTTCGGGAAAGATCACCAGCGAGTCGCCGTGCTGCAGCGCCTCGGCCAGCGGCTCCAGCGGGTCCTGGTCGTCGGTGCGCTGGCGGTTGACGTAGACGGCATGGAACACCTCGCGTGTGATCCAGTGCCTGAACGGCGTCGCGGTCCAGTAGTCGCGCGCAGCGATCGGCCGCGTGGTGGCGCGCAGCTCGTGCGGCAGCGCGGCCCAGATCAGCACCCAGTCGAAGTGACTCTGGTGGTTGGCGAAGTAGATGCGCTGTTCGGCCTTCGGCGGGCAGCCCTTCCAGTGGCCTTGCGCACCGGTGATCAGGCGGGCGACGAAGGCGAGCAGGAAGCCAAACGCATCGGCGCGCGTCATGGGCCGCGATCATAGGCGGGCGCAGGACGCGCACCGGCGGCACCGCCGGTGCAGCGGGCCGGCTCAGCGCACGAAGCGGCCGTCGTGGCGCACTTGCACCAGTTCGACGAAGCGCGATGCCGCGATGCCTTCGCCGCTGAAGTCGAGATCGAGGCCGGCGACGCGCATCTTGAGCGCGCGCATCGCCGCCAGCACCTTGGCGCGCGTCGGGTCGCGGCCGGCGCGCCGGAGCGCCTCGATCATCACTTGCGCGTTGATCCAGCCCTCGAGGCTGTAGTAGCTCGGCTCCTGCTTGGCCAGGCCGATGGCCTTCTGGTAGAGGGTGACGTCGGCTTCCGCCTGACCCCACGGGAACGGCATCACCTGCGCGATCGCCAGGCCGCGGCTGGAATCGCCCAGCGACTTGGCGACGACCTCGCCGGAGACGATCGACATGCCGTAGAACATCGGCTTGCCGCCCGCCGCGCGCACCGCGCGCATCAAGTCGGCGGGCAGCACGCCGCCGAGGTACATGATCACCGCCTGCGGCTGCGCCGCGGCGATCTTGCCGCCGAGTTCGGCGATGTTGCTGCCGTCGCCCTTGGCGCCGCCGGAGACCACCGGCTGCAGCTTGTGCGCCTGCAGAGCCTGCGTCACCAGCGCGAGCGCCTCCTGGCCGCCCGGATTGTCGAGGTGCGCGACGGCGATCCGCTCGATGCCGATGGTCGTCAGCTGACGCACCAGCACCTCGGCCTCGCGCCCGGTGCTGGCACGCACGAAGAAGCCCGAGCCGGCTGTCTTTTGACGCGCCGAGTCGGCCACCGCATAGCCGCCGACCGACGCCGCGCCGCTGTCCTGCAGCACTTTGGCCGCCGACGCGGTGGTGCCCGAGCCGACGCAATTGAAGAGCGCCAGCACCTGAATCTCGTCGAGCAGCTTCTTGTAGTTGGCCACGGCCTTCGGCGGCGCCAGCTCGTCGTCGAGGGTGACCAGGCGCACCTTGCGGCCATGCAGGCCGCCGCCGGCGTTGACAGCATCGAAGGCCAGCTGGGCGCCGGCATTCAGCGCGCGGATCGGCACGCCGAGCGGTCCGCTGACGACCGCGCTTTGCCCGAGCACGATCTCGCCCGGGGCGGACGCCTGCGCGCGGCACACCGTGGGTGCCGCGACGACGGCGATCGCCGTCAATGCTCCGCGTCGATGCATGTCACTTCTCCTCGCGTGAGACGCTTCGTCGAGTGTCCGGCGCGCCCCGGCGGGCGCGCATCGACGGGCAGTTTGCGAGGGTCCACCCGTCCGCGCACAGCGCGGCACATGGCAGCGTGATTCAGTGCCGGAAATGTCGCACGCGGGTGAGCACCATGGCGATGCCACGCTCGTCGGCGGCGGCGATGACCTCGGCGTCGCGCATCGAGCCACCCGGCTGGATCACGCAGCTCGCACCCGCGTCGATCACCACGTCGAGTCCGTCGCGGAACGGGAAGAACGCGTCGCTGGCGACCGCCGAGCCCTGCAGCGAGAGCCCCGCATTGCTGGCCTTGATCGCGGCGATGCGCGACGAGTCGACGCGGCTCATCTGGCCGGCGCCGACACCGAGCGTCATGCCGTCCCTGCAGTAGACGATGGCGTTGCTCTTGACGAACTTGGCCACCTTCCACGCGAACATCAGGTCGTCGAGCTGCGCCGCGGTGGGCGCCTTCTTCGTCACCACCTCGAGTTCACTGCGCTGCACGTTGCGCGTGTCGGCGCCCTGCAACAGCAAGCCACCCCCCACGCGCTTGAAGTCGAGCGCGTTCAACGGTGTCGCGCGCTCGAGATCCGGCGCGTTCGCCGGCGTCGGCAACGGCACCTCGAGCAGCCGCACGTTGGCCTTGGACGAAAAGAGCTGCCGCGCCTCCGGCGTGATGGCCGGCGCGATCAGCACCTCGACGAACTGTCTGGCGGCGTGGATCGCCTCGGCTGCGGCACCGTCGAACGGCCGGTTGAAGGCGACGATGCCGCCGTAGGCGCTGGTGGGGTCGGTCTTCAGCGCCTTGCCGTACGCCTCGGCCGCGTTGGTGCCGACCGCCACGCCGCACGGGTTGGCGTGCTTGACGATCACGCACGCTGCGGCGTCGAACGTCCTGACGCACTCCCACGCCGCGTCGGCATCGGCGATGTTGTTGTAGCTCAGCTCCTTGCCCTGCAGCTGGCGCCAGTGCGCCAGCGTGCCGGCGGCCGGATCGCGCTCGCGATAGAAAGCCGCGCTCTGGTGCGGGTTCTCGCCGTAGCGCAGGTCCTGCATCTTGACCACCTGCAGGTTGAACAGCGCGGGGTACTGGTTGCGTTGCGGCACCTCGGCGCCATGATCCTGGGCGCCGTCGGCGAGGCTGCCGAGGTAGTTGCTGATCGCGCCGTCATAGGCCGCGGTGTGCGCGAACACCTTCTTGGCGAGGGCGAACTTGGTGGCCCGCGTCAGCTTGCCGGCGTCGAGCTCGGCCAGCACCTGCGCATAGTCGGCCGGATCGATCACCACCGCCACGTCGGGCCAGTTCTTGGCCGCCGCGCGCAGCATCGCCGGGCCGCCGATGTCGATGTTCTCGATCGCGTCGTCGAGCGTGCAATCGGCGCGCGCGATCGTGCTGGCGAACGGGTACAGGTTGATCACCAGCAGCTCGATCGGCTCGATGCCCTGCGCGGCGAGCGCCGCCATGTGCTCGGGCACGTCGCGCCGCGCCAGCAGCCCGCCGTGGATGCGCGGGTGCAGCGTCTTGACGCGGCCGTCGAGCATCTCGGGAAAGCCGGTGACCTGCGACACCTCGGTCACCGGCAGCCCCGAGTCGGCCAGCAGCCTGGCGGTGCCGCCGGTGGACAGCAGCGTGACGCCGCGCCGGTGCAGCTCGCGCGCGAACTCGGCGATGCCGGTCTTGTCGGAGACGGAGATCAGGGCACGCGGCATCGACGGGCTACTTCAGCAGTTTGTGGTCCGCCAGTTTTCGGCGCAGCGTGTTGCGGTTGATGCCCAGCCAGTCGGCGGCCTTGCTCTGGTTGCCGTCGGCCTGGCGCATCACCACCTCGAGCAGCGGCTTCTCGACCGCATCCATGATCATCTCGTGCACCGCGTGTGGCTCGGTGCCGCGCAGATCGTCGAAGTAGCGCTGCAGCGTTTCGCGCACGCATTGTTCGATCTGGTGCCGGCTCATGGGCGGGCGCTCACGCGGCGAGTTCGAGCGCGTCGTCGTTGGCCGCGCCGCTGCGCACGGGCAGCCGCGCATGCCGCTGCCCGAGCTCGTCGAAGAAGGTGGCCACCGCCGCCACCTGCGCATCGCAGCTGTCGAGCGTGTTCATCACCGCGCGGAAGGCCTCGCCGCCGGGCAGCGCGCGCACCGCCCAGCCGATGTGCTTGCGCGCGCTGCGCACGCCGCTGTATTCACCGTGCAGCGCGTAGTGATCGTGCAGGTGCTCGAGCAGCCAGCGGCGCACGTCGGCAGTGGCCGGCGGCGCCAGCGGCTGCCCGCTGGCCAGCTCGTGCGCGATCTCGCGAAAGATCCATGGCCGACCCTGCGCGGCGCGGCCGATCATCAAGGCATCGGCACCGGTGTGCGCCAGCACGGCGCGGGCCTTGGCGGCCGAATCGATGTCGCCGTTGGCAACCACCGGAATGCGCAGCGCCGCCTTCACCGCGGCGATGGTGTCGTACTCGGCCAGGCCGAGAAACCCCTGCTCGCGCGTGCGGCCGTGCACGGTGACCATCGCGACGCCGGCGCTCTCGGCGGCGCGCGCCAGCGCCGCCGCGTTGCGCTCGTGTGCGCTGCGGCCGGTGCGCATCTTGAGCGACACCGGCACGCCGCGGGGCGCGCACGCGGCGACCACCGCCTCGACGATGCGCAGCGCCAGCGGCGCGTTGCTCATCAGCGCCGAGCCGGCGAACACGTTGCACACCTTCTTGGCCGGGCAACCCATGTTGATGTCGACGATCGCGGCGCCGCGGTCGATGTTGTAGCGCGCGGCGTCGGCCATCTCGACAGGGTCCACGCCCGCGATCTGCACCGCGATCGGCGCCGATTCGCCGGCATGGTCGGCGCGGCGCGAGGTCTTCAGGCTCGACCACAGCTCGCGCCTGGAGGTCACCATCTCGCTCACCGCGTAGCCGGCGCCGAGCCGCCTGCACAGCTGGCGAAACGGCCGGTCGGTGACACCTGCCATCGGGGCGACGAACAGGTTGTTCGGCAGCTCGATCGGGCCGATGTACATGGGGCGGTGGCGGGGGCGAGCGGTGCGGGAGGCGCAGTATAGCCAGCGTGCAGTGCCGATAATCGCGGCCATGGAGGCATGGTTCGCGTCGTTGCTGCACGCGCTGGCGCTGCCGGAGTACGGGCTGAGCACGGTGTTCGTGGTGTCGCTGGTGTCGGCGACGCTGCTGCCGCTGGGCAGCGAGTTCGCGGTGGTCGGCCTGCTGCTCCTGAACCCGTCGCTGTTCTGGCCGACGATGATCGCGGCCACCGCCGGCAACACGGTCGGCGGCGCGATCACCTGGTGGATGGGGTACGGCGTCGAGCGCGCCTACGAGCGCCTGGCCCATCGCAAGCCGATGGAGCTGCGGGCGCTGCGCTGGCTCGAGCGCTTCGGGCCCAAGGCCTGTCTGCTCAGCTGGCTGCCGGCCGTGGGCGACCCGCTGTGCGCGGTGGCCGGGTGGCTGCGCTTTCCGTTCTGGCCTTGCGTGGCGTACATGGCGATCGGCAAGTTCCTGCGCTACGTCCTGTACACGCCGTTGTTGCTCTGGGTCATCCCTGGCAAGCTGGGGGCCTGACCCGCGCCATGTTGCCGCCGGCGGCACAATGCGCGACCGCCACCTCATCGAGCGCTGCGTGGCCACGAGCCCGCCGGCGCACACGGCCACGATGGACACCTCCACGCCGAGCTACGACGCGCTGACGCGCACGTTCACGCGTCTGCATCACCTGGGGCACCTGCAGGCGATCGCCAGCTGGGACCAGGCCGCCAACATGCCGCCGGCGGGCAACGAGGCGCGCGCCGCTGCGATGGCCGAGATGAGCGCGCTGCTGCACCGCCTGATCACCGACCCGCAGCTCAAGCGCGAGCTCGAAGGGGCCGAGGCCGAACCGCTCGACGAACCGCAGCGCGCCAACCTGCGCGAGATGCGGCGCCAATGGCGCCAGTCCAACGCGTTGCCGGAGTCGTTGGTGCAGCGCGCGGTGATCGTCAACGCGCGCTGCGAGCACGCCTGGCGGACGCAGCGGCCGGCCAACGACTGGGCCGGCCTGCTGCCCAACCTGCGCGAGGTGGTGGCGCTCGCGCGCGACGAGGCCCGCGCGCTGTCGCAGCAGATGAGCCTGCCGCCGTACGACGCGCTGATGGATCGCTTCGAGCCCGGCATGACCTCGGCCAAGGTCGACGCGGTGTTCGGCGACCTGCGGCGCTGGTTGCCCGGGCTGATCCGGCAGGTGACCGAGCGGCAGGCGCGCGAGGCGGTGGTGCAGCCGCGCGGGCCGTTTCCGCTGGCGGCGCAGCGCGCTCTGTGCGAGCGCGTGGTCGCCATGCTCGGCTTCGACTTCAACGCCGGGCGCCTGGACGTCAGCGCGCACCCGTTCTGCGGCGGCGTGCCCGAAGACGTGCGCATGACCACGCGCTTTCGCGACGACGAGTTCCTCGGCTCCCTGATGGGCACCATCCACGAGACCGGGCATGGCCGCTACGAGCAGAATCGGCCGCGCGATTGGCTCGGCCAGCCGCTGTCGGAATCGCGTTCGATGGCGATCCACGAGAGCCAGTCGCTCAGTTTCGAGATGCAGCTCGGCAGCCACCCCGGGTTCGTCGCGCAGCTGGCGCCGCTGCTGCAGCAGGCGTTCGGCGCGCAGCCGGCGTTCGACCCGGCCAACCTGCAGCGCCTGCTGACGCGCGTGAAGCCCGGACTCATCCGCGTCGAGGCCGATGAGGTGACCTATCCCGCGCACATCATCGCGCGCTACGAGATCGAGCGGCCGTTGATCGAAGGCGCGATCGAGGTCGAGGACATCCCGGCGCTGTGGGACGCCAAGATGGACGAGTTGCTCGGCCTGGACACGCGTGGCAACTTCACCGACGGGCCGATGCAGGACGTGCACTGGCCGAGCGGCCTGTTCGGCTACTTCCCGTGCTACTCGCTCGGTGCGATGTACGCCGCGCAGTGGTTCGCCGCGATGCGCCGTGCCACGCCCGACCTCGACGCGCGCATCGCGCGCGGCGACTTCGCCCCGGTGTTCGACTGGTTGCGCCAGCACATCTGGCAGGCCGGCAGCCGCTGGACCACCGACGAGCTGGCGAGGCGGGCCAGCGGCGAGCCGCTGAACCCGGCGCATTTCAAGGCGCACCTGAAAGGCAGGTACACCCCCGACGCGGCCTAGCGGCCGCGAGCTACGTCTTCGTGGCCTTGCGCGGTGCCTTCTTCGCGGCGGCGCGCGGTGCCGCTTTCTTCGCGGCCGGCTTCTTGCCCAGGGCCGCCTCGAGCTTCGCGATGCGATCGTTCAGTGTGGCCATCTCTTTGGCCGAGGGCACGCCGAGGCGACTCATCGCCTTGGCCGTGCGCTGCTCGAAGATCGACTCGAGCTTGTCCCAGTGCTGGCCCGCCTTGGCGCTCACCTCGCCGGCCATCGCGGTCATCTTGCCGGTGACCTCGGAGATCTTCTCCTCGGCCATGCCCTGCGTCTTCTTCTGCAGGCTGATGCCGTCCTTGATCAGCTTCTCGAACGCCTGCGTTCCTTCGGCCTGCGCCTTGGCGAACGCGCCCATGCCGGCCAGCCAGATCTGCTGCGCCGACTCCTTGATCGACTGCGCGAGCGCGTTGTCGAGCAGGCCCGCCGGGCCCGCGGCCTTCTTGTCGGCCATCGCTTTGAGTTTCTTGACCATGGTGGGCTCCGTGTGCGCGTGTGAAGGGTCCGCTCGGTGCGGCGGGCCGGCGGCAGTGTAGGCACAAGCGCCCGCGCCATGCAGCCCCTTTCGCTAGACCCGCGCCTCTAGGCTTGGGGTTAGCGCGTGCGTCGGCCGCCGGCCGCTTGCACAAGAATGGCCTCCCGCTGCGCGACCGCGGCGCGCTCGAACTGCCCTAGGAGGAGCCTCATGCAGTACTTCGTGACCGGTGCCACCGGGTTCATCGGCAAACGCCTCGTCAAGGCCTTGCTGGCGCGGCGTGGCACGACCGTGCACTTCCTGG
This sequence comes from Burkholderiaceae bacterium, assembly GCA_035499355.1. Lineage (GTDB taxonomy): Bacteria > Pseudomonadota > Gammaproteobacteria > Burkholderiales > Burkholderiaceae_C > JAEUPI01. The sequence continues at coordinate 9,129 of DATJYZ010000347.1, forward strand.
TGCGGCCGGGCAGCGAGGACAAGCTGCCGGCGCTGCGGGAGTACTGGGGCGCCGGCGCGCAGCGCGCGCACGCGGTGGTGGGCGACCTCACGGCCAAGAAGCTCGGCGTGTCGGCCGACGACATCAAGGCGCTCAAGGGCCACGTCGAGGCGGTGTACCACCTGGCCGCGGTGTACGACCTCGGTGCCGACGAAGACAGCCAGGTGCAGGTCAACATCGAGGGCACGCGCCACGTCTGCGAGTTCGCCAGGGCGGTGGAGGCGGGGCACCTGCACCACGTGTCGTCGATCGCCGCCGCCGGGCTCTACGAAGGCGTGTTCCGCGAGGACATGTTCGACGAGGCCGAGAACCTCGAGCATCCGTACTTCATGACCAAGCACGAGTCGGAAAAGATCGTGCGCACCGAGAGCAAGACGCCGTGGACGGTGTACCGCCCGGCGCTGGTGGTCGGCGACTCGACCACCGGCGAGATGGACAAGATCGACGGCCCGTACTACTTCTTCAAGCTGATCCAGCGCATGCGGCAGATCCTGCCGCCGTGGTTCCCGGCCATCGGGCTCGAAGGCGGGCGCATCAACATCGTGCCGGTGGACTTCGTGGTGGCGGCGATCGACCACATCTCGCACCTGAAGGACATCGACGGCAAGTGCTACCACCTGGTAGACCCGATGGGTTACCGCGTCGGCGACGTGCTCGACATCTTCAGCAAGGCCGCGCACGCGCCGAAGATGAGCGTGTTCGTCAACGCGGCGCTGCTCGGCTTCATCCCCAAGAGCGTCAAGAAGGGGCTGATGGCGCTGGCGCCGGTGCGTCGCATCCGCAATGCCGTGATGAAGGACCTGGGCCTGCCCGACGACATCCTCGAGTTCGTCAACTACCCGACGCGCTTCGACCGACGCGAGACCGACGCCGCGCTCAAGGGCAGCGGCATCGAATGCCCGCACCTCGACGACTACGCCTGGGCGTTGTGGGACTACTGGGAGCGACACCTCGACCCGGACCTGTTCATCGACCGCACGCTCAAGGGCACGGTCGGCGGCAAGGTGGTGCTGGTCACCGGCGGCAGCTCGGGCATCGGACTGGCCGCAGCGTGCAAGTTCGCCGAGGCCGGCGCGGTGACGATCATCTGCGCGCGCGACGAGGGCAAGCTCGGTGACGCGGTGAAGGAGATCGTCGCCTACGCCAAGGGCAAGGGCAACGCGCACCCCAAGGTGTTCAGCTACAGCGTCGACATCGCCGACGCCGACGGCTGCGCCGCGTTCGTCAGGTCATTGGAAGAGGAGCATGGCGGCGTCGACTTCCTCGTCAACAACGCCGGCCGTTCGATCCGCCGCGCCATCGAGTCGAGCTACGAGCGCTTCCACGACTACGAGCGCACCATGCAGCTCAACTACTTCGGCTGCCTGCGCGTGACGATGGGCGTGTTGCCCGGCATGATCCGCAAGCACAAGGGCCACGTGGTCAACATCAGCTCGATCGGCGTGCTGACCAACGCGCCGCGCTTCTCGGCCTACGTGGCCAGCAAGGCCGCGCTCGACGCCTGGACGCGCTGTGCATCCAGCGAGTTCGCCGACCGTGGCATCACCTTCACCACCATCAACATGCCGCTGGTGCGCACGCCGATGATCGCGCCGACCAAGATCTACAACAACGTGCCCACCCTGGCGCCGGAGGAGGCGGCCGACATGATCGCGCAGGCCTGCGTCTACAGGCCGGTGCGCGTCGCCACGCGGCTGGGCATCTTCGGGCAGGTGCTGCACGCGTTCGCGCCACGCATCGCGCAGATCGTGATGAACACCACCTTCCGCATGTTCCCCGACAGCGAGGCGGCGCGCGGCGAGAAGGGCGAGAAGCCCAAACTCAGCGCCGAGGCGATCGCGTTGCAGCAGATGATGCGTGGCATCCACTTCTAGGCAGACCGCGTCGAGTGCAACGTCACGCGGGTCCGGGGCGCCTCGATGCATCGACTCCGCCGCTCCATCGTGCTGGGCACCGTCGCGCTGCCGGCCGTCGGGCGAGCCGCCGGCCAGGCACGCCGGTACGCACTGTTGTCGCTGGTGGGCAATCGGATCGAGATCGTCGATGCGCGCCCCGAGATCGGCAGTCGCCTGAGCCAGAACCGGCGTCGCTTCTTCGACGATGTCGAGGGCACGCTGGATCGCCTGGTCGCGCAGGCAGTCGCTGCCGCGGTGAACAAGGAAGGGCGGGGTGCTCCGCTGAGCATGCTCGCGCTGCCCGGCTCCGCGCTGTACGACCAACCCGAACGTGCCTTCGACGGTCGCCAGGTGGTGCTGCCGGGTTCGGTCGTCGATGCGCTGGAAGCCGGCAAGTTCAGCCACCTCTTGCTGGTGACGAAGGTTCGCGACGCGGTCCGTCTGCCGCTGTACGACTCGACGGCCGGTGTCGGCGCGGTGCAAGGCATCGGCTTCTACGTCGACCCCGACCTTCGGTTGCGAATCGTCGAGACGGGCCACACCGGCTTCGGCGTGCTGGCGCCGTTCGTCTACGTGCGGATCTCGCTGGTCGACGTCGCGAGCGGCGAAGTCATGCGCGACGAGGTGCTGCGCGAAGTGCGAACCTACGCAACCGCCGAGAAGCCCGACGCCGTCAATCCCTGGGAGGTGCTCAGCGCCGAGCAGAAGCTCGAGGCGCCGCGTCAGCTGATCCAGAAGTCGATCGGCGACGCCGCGCTCCGACTGCTGAGCGGGGGCTGAGGGGTGCGGCGCCAGGACCACGGCACCGGCGCCCACCGCTCGAGATGCGCCGCTACGCGTCGGCGACCTGCAGCACCAGCTTGCCGAAGTTCTCGCCCGAGAACAGCTTGAGCAGCGTGGCCGGGAAGGCCGCGACGCCACCGCGCACGACGTCTTCCTTGCTCTTCATGCGGCCTTCGCGCAGATAGCCCGACATCTCGGCGATGGCCTGCGGAAAGCGCTCGGTGTAGTCGAACACCACCATGCCTTCCATGCGCGCGCGATTGACCAGCAGCGACATGTAGTTCTTCGGTCCGTTCATCGCGCCGGTGTTGTTGTACTGGCTGATCGCGCCGCAGATCACGATGCGCGCCTTGCGCGCCAGCCGTGCCAGCACGGCGTCGAGGATGTCGCCGCCGACGTTGTCGAAGTAGACGTCGACGCCGTCGGGGCAGTGCGCCTTGAGCCCTTCGCGCACCGCGTCCCAGCGCTTGGCGCCCTCCGGCGAAGCAGCCGAGGCGGCGCCCGCCGGCGCCGTCGCCTTGTAGTCGATGCAGGCGTCGAAACCCAGCTCCTTGACGACCCAGTCGCACTTGGCCTGGCCGCCGGCGATGCCGACGACGCGGCAGCCCTTCACCTTGGCCAGTTGCCCGACGGTCTGGCCCACGGCGCCAGCGGCGCCGGACACGACCACCGTGTTGCCGGGCTGCGGCAGGCCGACGTCGAGCAGGCCGAAGTACGCGGTCATGCCGGGCATGCCGAGCACGTTGAGCCACTGCGTCACGCTGCCCAGGCGCAGGTCGATCTTGTGCAGCCCGCTCTTGGGCAATTGCTCGCCGCCCACCGACCAATACTCCTGCACGCCGAAGGTGCCGGCCACCGTGTCGCCGACGGCGAACTTCGGGTTGCGCGATGCCACCACGCGGCCGATGCCGCCGGCACGCATGACCTCGCCGAGCTCGACCGGGCGGATGTAGCTCTTGCCTTCGTTCATCCAGCCGCGCATCGCCGGGTCGAGCGACAGCGCGAGCACTTTCACCAGCACGCCGCCGTCGGCGGGGTCGGTCACCGCCTCCTCGGTGTGCTGCCAGTCGGCGGGCTTGGGCAGGCCCACCGGGCGGGCGGCCAGGCGGATCTGGTGATTGGCGAGAGCGGTCACGGCCATGGTGTCTCCGGGTGCGTTGATGTGGGGTGCGGTGCCGGCATCCTAGTCGGCCCCGCCGCGGCGCGCGTCACCGATGCGACGCCACCGCCTCGCCGCGGCACTGGTGCACCTCGATCGTCACGTGCTGCAGCCCGGCCAGCGCATGCAGCCGCGCGCGGTAGGTCTCGGGCGCAAGCGGTCGGTCGGCCACGATGCTCAGCACCGCCGACCAGGCCGACGGCCCGATCTGCCACACGTGCAAATCGGCCACGCGGGCGTCGTCATCGGTCTCGATGGCGCCGCGCACCGCGTTGCGCAGGTCGAGGTCGGGGCTGGCGTCGACCAGGCAGCGGGCGGCGTCGCGCAGCACGGTCAGCGCCCAGTGTGCGATCAGCGCGCCGCCGGCCAGCGCCACCAGCGGGTCGAACCAGCGCCAGCCCAGGCCCATGCCGGCGCCGAGCGCGACGATCGCCAGCACCGAGGTCAGTGCGTCGGCCAGCACGTGCACGAACGCCACCCGGTAGTTGTGGTCGTCGTGGCGGTGCGTCGGGCGGCGCGCCGGCGTGCTGTGGCGGGCGTGGCCGTGGTCGTGGTCATGGCCATGGTCGTGCGCATGCGTTGCTGCGTGCCCGGGCCCGTGCGCACGCACGCCCTCGCGCGGCTCGGCGTGCGCATGCGCCGACGAAGGGCCGTGCGCGTGTCCATGGCCGCCGCGCGCCAGCAACCAGGCGGACACGGCGTTGACCACCAGGCCGCTGACCGCGACGAGCATCGCCTGTGCATAGGCGATCGGGTGCGGCGACACCAGCGTGCCGATGGCGTCGATCGCGATCCACACGCTGACCGCGAGCAGCACCAGGCCGCTGGAATAGGCCGCGAGCACCTCGATCTTCCAGCCGCCGAAGGCGAAGCGCTCGCTGCCGTGCGCGCGCCGCGACAGGTGGGCGGCCAGCGCCGCGCCGCCGAGCGCCAGCGCGTGCGTGCCCATGTGCCAGCCGTCGGCCACCAGCGCCAGCGAGCCGCTCCAGTAGCCCACCACCAGCTCGAGCACCATCGTCACCAGCGTGATGGTGGTCACCCACCACAGCGCGCGCTCGCGCTTCGGCGCCGCGAGGTCGCCGAACGCGTGGGCGTGCACGAACGGCCGCAAGTCGTGGCTGTGACTGTGGTCGCGGCTCATGTCGGCAGTGTGCCTCGCGGGTGCGGCGAGCGGCAACCTTCACCGCCGATACCCTGGGCGCGGCGGGCCTTCCTGGCTGTGTGGATGCACAAGACAGGGCAGCGCTGGGCCTGTGGCCCGTGGGCGGGGTCAACGGCCTGCGTGAAGTCCGATCGCTGCCGCGCGCGGTTTCGCGTCGCCGCGACGCAGCGACCACTGCTTCACCAGCGCATAGATGGCCGGAATCACGGCCAGCGTGAGCACCGTCGACGAGACCATGCCGCCGATCATCGGCACGGCGATGCGCTGCATGACCTCGGCGCCGGTGCCGTGGCTCCACATGATCGGCAGGAGACCGGCCATGATGGCGGCGTAGAGGTCTTCCACCACGCGGCGCCGCATGAACGGCAGCCGAATT
>DATJYZ010000348.1:0-16193 GCA_035499355.1 Burkholderiaceae bacterium
CGCAGCTGCGCCAACTGAGCGGCGCGCTCGACATCCTGATCGCCACGCCAGGCCGGCTGATGGACCACATGCAGTCCGGCAAGGCCGTGCTGGCGAATGTGGAGATGCTGGTGCTCGACGAGGCCGATCGCATGCTCGACATGGGCTTCATCGACGACATCCAGTTCATCGGCCAGGCACTGCCGCCGCAGCGCCAGAGCGTGTTGTACAGCGCCACCTTCGGCGGCCCCGTCGCGCGCCTGGCGCAGACCCTGCTGCGCGAGCCGCAGCGCATCGCGGTGGCCACGCACACCGACACCCATGCCGACATCGAGCAGCGCCTGCACTGGGCCGACGACCTGCAGCACAAGAACGCGCTGCTCGACCACCTGCTGACCGACCGCAACGTCGACCAGGCGCTGGTGTTCACCAGCACGCAACGCGACGCCGACCGGCTGGCCGAGCGCCTGTACGAGATGGGCCACCGCGTGGCCTCGCTGCACGGCGGCATGCCGCAGCGCCGGCGCAACCGCGTGCTGCACGGCCTGCGCACGCGCGACCTGCGCGTGCTGGTGGCCACCGACGTGGCCGCGCGCGGCATCGACGTGCCGAGCATCAGCCACGTCATCAACTACGGCTTGCCGATGAAGGCCGAAGACTACGTGCACCGCATCGGACGCACCGGCCGCGCAGGGCGCTCGGGCCTCGCGGTCACGCTGGCCGAGCGACGCGACGCCGCCATGATCCACCACATCCAGCGCTTCACCACGCAGCGCATCCCGCCGGCGGTGGTGGCGGGCCTGGAGCCCAAGCGGCCCGAGCCGCAGTCGCAAACCAAGCCACTCGGACGCAAGCCCTCCGGCAAGCCCGCCTTCGGTGCCAAGGCCGGTGTCGCCAAGAAGGCGTTCGGCAAGAGGCCCGGTGGGTACGCGGGCCGCCGGCCGTAGCCGGCTCAGTGCAGCTTGGGTGACGGCTGGCTGAAAAGCTTGGCCGCGCGCCCCTTGAGCTCCAGCAACTCGTTGGCCGAGACGAAGAAGCCCTCGCGCAGCACGTCGACCTCGACGCGGAACTCCACCTCGCGGTCGCCGCTGCGCAGAATGCCCACGGTGAATTCGTAGTCGTCGCGCGCCGCCGGAAAGCCCTTCGCCGCGGCATCGTGGTCCTGGTAGCGAACCTGGCGGATCTCGCCGCTGGCCAGATCGAGCTCGCCCTCGGCGCGCACCTCGTCATCGGTCAGCTCGACCACGATCGCAATCGGCAGCTTCAGGTTCATGGTGGCGGATTGTGACCGCAGTGTGACCCGCCGGCGGCGCCGCCGGCGCAGTCGTTCCGCGTCCGGCTACACCGCATCGACGATCTGGCGCAGCAGCGCCGCCTCCGCCGCGCCGATGTGCTCCGAGTTGTAGGCCCCCGCCGTCATCACCACGACCAGGTCGAGTTCCGGCACGACGACCAGGCGCTGCCCGCCGTTGCCCAGGCCCGCGGTCCAGGCCACGCTGCGCCCGCCGCGTGGCACTTGCCCGGCCCACCAGTGGTGTCCATAGCGCAGGCGGCCCCGGCCCACGTCGATGCTCGGCCGCAGCGTCGCAGCCACCCAACTCGCAGGCACCACTTGGCGGCCTTGCCACGTGCCTCCCGACAGCATCAGGCGGCCGAGGCGAAGCAGATCCGGCGGCGTGAGGCGCGGACCGCCGTAGGCGAGCGGCCGGCGATGCGCACCGCCGCGCCACTCCCATTGCGTGATGCCCAGCGGCTCGAAGAGGTCGGCCCGCGCGATGTCGAGCAACTTGCGCCCGCTGCGCTGCGCCAGCACCTCGGCCAGCAGCACGGTGTGGCCGCCGTTGTAGTTCCACACGGTGCCCGGCGCGGCGACGAGCGGGCGGTCGAGGATGTAGCGCGCCGGCGAGCCATCCCACCACAAGCGGGTTTCGTCGTTGCTGGCAGCGCCGTAGCTCGCGGTGGTTTCGCGCCAGGCCAGGCCGCTGGCCATGTCGAGCAGGTGAGACAGGCGAATGCCCTCGCGCCCGTCACGCCGCAGATCGGCGAACTCCGGATAGAAGTCGAGCACCGGGGTCGCGAGGTCGATCTCGCCGCGCTCGACCGCCTGGCCGACCAGCAAGCCGACCACGCTCTTGCTGATCGAGCGCAAGTCGTGCAGGACGTCGGGGCCGAACGTGACTTCACGCGCGAAGAAGTCACCGACCGGCTGGTCTTTCGACCGTCGATAGTGCTCGAGCAGCATGCGGCCGCTCTGCCACACCAGGACGCTGTGCAGGTCGGCCGCCGCGGCGGCGCTTTCGATGGTCGATGCATCGAGCGCCGCGTGCACGCGAGCCGGCAGGCCCGCCGACAGCGTCAGCGCCGTCAGCGTGCGCAACGCGGCGCGACGGCTGGTCTGCTCACTGTCGGAGTCGCTCGGAGGCGCAGCCATTGCGAGGCAGTATAGGAGCCGCTCCGCGGTAGCATCGTCGCTCGCAAAGCCCCACGGAGGTGACCATGAGCAGCGACGATCGCCGCGCCATCGAGCAAGCCGTCCAGACCTACCTCGACGGCCTCTACGAAGGGGATGCCGACAAGCTGGCCAGCGTTTTTCACGACACCAGCGCCCTCACCTACGAGCACGACGGCAAGCTGGTCGTGCTGCCGCGCGAGCAGTGGCTCAAGGCGGTGCGCGAGCGTCCGAAGCCCAAGGACAAGGGCTTGCCGCGCGACGACGTGATCCTGATGGTCGACCAGTCGGGGCCGACCACCGCGTTCGTCAAGCTCAAGTGCCAGATCCCGCCACGCTTCTTCACCGACTACCTCAACCTGCTCAAGATCGATGGGCGCTGGGTGGTCGCGCAGAAGGTCTTCGCGACCGTGGTGAAGCCCTGAAATGACGCGGGCGCTCCCACCGAAGTGTGGAGCGCCCGCGGGTCTGGCTACAGAACCAACTACATGAGGTAGGGCTCCGCCCCAAACCTAGACGTCTTAGACATACCACCTCCTTTCGTAGTTGATCGGAGCCTGTAGCGTACTCGCTTCGTGCCGCCTTGCCCAGCATGCTGCGGCGGTCGGGTGTCGTGGCTGCGACAATCGGCCTCGTCGACGAGGGTGTCATGAGCCAGCTTGACGCGAAGAAGCGGGCGAGGCTGCCCGACAGCGCGTTCGCGTACATCGATTCGAAGGGCCGCCGGCGTCTGCCGATCAACGACGAGTCGCACGTGCGCAACGCGCTGTCGCGCTTCACCCAGGTGGCCTTCGAGGACGAGGCGGCGCGCGAGCGTGCGCGCAAACGGCTGCTCGGCGCGGCCAAGAAGTACGGGATCATGCCGATCGGCTTCGTGACCGGACAGCTGGAATCGCGCACCAGCGAGGCCACCGCGGGCCGACTGGTGATCGAGCTCGGCCAGGTCGGCACCCCCCGCGAGCTCGAACAACGCCTGCGCGGCGCATTGCGCGACCCCACCCTCACGCTGCTGCACTGGTCCGATTCGGCCGCTGGCTACCTCGACGGCAGCGGGCAGCTCGTGGCGCTGCCCGACGCGGCAACGCATGCGTCAGGCGATTCGGCCACGGGGCGCGCGGTGACGCTGCTCGAGCGCCAGGGCCGGCCGATGACCGCGTTGGTCCATGACCGCGCCGTGCTGAAGAATCGCGACCTCGTGAAGACGGTGACCGCCGCGCTCCGGTTGGCGGTCGAGAACGACCGGCTTCGCGGCCAGGTCGAAGCGCAGGCCAGCGAGGTGCGCACGCTGCCGCGCGGCAACGTCACGTTCCTGCTCACCGACATCGAAGGCTCGACGGGCCTGCTGCAACAGCTGGGCGACCGCTACGCCGCGTTGCTGGCCGACGTGCGCGCCGTCATCCGCAGCTGCATGCACCGCGCGGGCGGCCGCGAGGTCGACGCGCGCGCCGACGAGTTCTTTGCCGTCTTCGTGCGCGCGTCGGAGGCGCTCGACGCCGCCGTCGAGATCGAGCGCGGCTTGCGCTCGCGCGCCTGGCCCGATGGCGTGGGCGTCCGGGTGCGCGTCGGCATCCACAGCGGGCGGCCGACGCTCACCGATGCCGGCTACGTGGGCCTGGCCGTGCACGCCGTGGCGCGCATCTGCTCCGCCGCGCACGGGGGTCAGATCCTGCTGTCGGGTGCGGCGCGCGATGCGGTGGGCCGTGCCCGGCCCGCCGGTATGCGCCTGCGCAGCCTCGGTTCGCATCGCTTGCGCGGGCTGCGCGAGGCACAGCCGATCTTTCAGGTCGAGGGGCCCGACCTGCCGGGCCGATTTCCGCCATTGCGCACGGAGTAACCTGTGGGCTCTTCGTTTGCGGGGCCCGACGTGTCCACTCAAGCGCTCGGCACACTGATCGACGTCAACCTCGACGACCTGTTCGATGCGGTGGGGCTGACGCGTCTGCGGCACACGGCGCTGCAGCGCCTGGGACTTCCATCGGCGCGCCGCTTCGCACGGGTCGCGCGCGAGTTCGACGACCGCGTGGGCGACCACGGTCTCGCGCAAGGCGGCTCATGGCTGTTGCACCGGATGGCTGGCGGCATGCGGCTGCACGGTCTCGAGCGCGTCCCCTCGACGGGGCCGTTGGTGGTCGTGGCCAATCATCCGGGCATGACCGACACCGTGGCGCTCCTCGCCGCGCTGGCGGCGCGCCCCGACCTGCTGGTGATCGCGCTGGATCGGCCCTTCCTGCGCGCCCTGCCCCACGTGGCCAGGCACTTGATCTTCGTTGGCGACGACCCCGCGAGCCGCATGACGGTGCTGCGCACCGCCGCCAGGCACCTCCAGCAAGGCGGCGCGCTGCTCACGTTTCCGGCCGGCGAGATCGAGCCGGATCCTGCGGCGTTCGGGCGCTCCCGTGCGCTGGAATCGTTGCAGCGCTGGTCCGACAGCGTCGTCCTGTTCGCGCGCTTCGCGCCGCAGACCCGATTCGTGCCTGCGCTGGTCAGCAACGTCGTGTCGGCGCACGCGCAGCGGCACTGGCTGACGTGGCTGCGGCGCACGTCCAAGGACAAGGAGCGGCTCGCCGCGGCCCTGCAGGTCGCGCTGCCGCGGTACCAGACGCTGGTGGCCCGGGTCGCGCTCGGGCCGCCGCAGCGTGCGGGGGCCGACCCGGCCTCGCTGTGGCCGGCGATCGTCGCCCAGATGCACCACTTGATCGACGCGTCGGGCGGCGATGCCGATCGCCGCTCACCACCCCGGCAGGGTGAGCGCCCGGGCGTGCCGCGGCCGGTGGCCTGATGGCGCAGGCCACCGCGCAGGCGTGCTGGCTGGCTGAACCGGGCCGCGCCGAACTGCGGACGGAGACGCTCGTCGCGCCCGGCGCCGGGCAGGTGCGGGTGCGCACGCTGCACAGCGGCATCAGCCGTGGCACCGAGACCTTGGTGTACCGGGGTGAGGTGCCGGTCGGCGAGTACGCGCGCATGCGCGCGCCTTTTCAATCAGGGGAGTTCCCGGGCCCGTTGAAGTACGGCTACAGCAGCGTCGGCATCGTCGAACAAGGCCCTGCGGCGCTGCTGGGGCGTGCGGTGTTCTGCCTGTTCCCGCACCAGACGCGATACGTCGTGCCCGCGGATGCGGTGCATGTCCTGCCCGACGACGTGCCGCCGGCGCGTGCCGTGTTGGCCGCCAATCTGGAGACCGCGATCAATGCGTTGTGGGACGCGGCGCCGCGGGTCGGTGACCGCATCGCGGTGGTGGGCGGCGGCACCGTGGGCCTGCTCGTCGCCTGGCTGGCGGGCCGCCTGCCGGGTTGCGCGGTGGAGGTGGTCGATCCGCAGCCGGCTCGGCGCGCCGTCGCCGGGCGGCTGGGTGTGCAGTTCGCGGCGCCCGAGGCCGCGCACGACGAAGCCGACCTCGTGATCCACGCCAGCGGGCAGCCCGAGGGCCTGGCGACGGCCCTGCGCCTCGCAGCCTTCGAGGCCACGGTGCTCGAGCTGAGCTGGTATGGCGAGCGCGACGTGCGTGTGGCGCTCGGTGGCGCGTTCCATTCGCGCCGCCTCACCCTCAAGAGCTCACAGGTGGGCGAGGTGGCGGCGGCGCAGCGCAGCCGCTGGAGCCGGCGGCGCCGCATCGAGCTGGCGCTGTCGCTGCTGACGGACCCCGCCCTCGACGCGCTGATCACCGACGCCGCGCCGTTCGCCGACCTGCCGGCCGTGCTCGCGCGCCTGGCCGCATCGCGCGCGAGCGCGACCCTCTGTCATCGCGTCGACTACGTCGACTGACGTCTCAGCGAGGATCCAGCGTGTTCAGCGTCAACGTTCGACATCACTTCATGATCGCCCACAGCTTCAAGGGCGAGGTCTTCGGCCCGGCCCAGCGCATGCACGGTGCCACCTACGTGGTCGACCTGGAGCTGCGGCGGGCCGAGCTGGATGCGGACGGCATCGTGGTCGACATCGGCCTCGCCACCCAGGTGCTGCACCGCGTGCTGGACGAACTGAACTTTCGCAACCTGGACGAGGAAAGCGCGTTCGAGGGACGCAACACCACCACCGAGTTCCTGGCGCGCGTCGTCTTCGATCGCGTCGCCGCGCGCATCGCGGCCGGTGAATTGGGCGCTGGCGCGCACGGCATCGGCCGCATGAAGGTCACGCTGCACGAGTCGCACGTCGCCTGGGCGGCGTACGAGGGCGCGCTGCCCGCCGACCGCGCGCCGCCACGCGCGCTCTGACACCACGACGGTCCGGCGGCATGTCCGAGCGCACGCTGGTGTTCGTGGTACCCGGTGACCTCGACAGCGCCACCGGCGGCTACGCATACGACCGGCGAATCATTGCCGGCTTGCGCGCCAGCGGCTGGGCCGTCGACGTGATCTCGCTGGCTGCGGGCTTTCCGTTTCCCGACGCGGGCACGCGCGCGGATGCGGCGCGACGGGTTGCTGCGATCCGCGACGGATCGCTGGTCGTTGCCGATGGTCTGGCGTTCGGGGCGCTGCCCGAGCTGGCCGACCGGCACGGGGGACGCCTGCGCTGGGTGGCGCTGGTGCATCACCCGCTGGCGCTGGAAACCGGCCTCACCGGGGTGCAACGTCGCAGGCTCCTCGACAGCGAGCGGCGTGCACTGGCCACCGCGCGCGGGGTGATCGTGACCAGCGTCGCCACCGCGCGCGAGCTGGCGGACCTCGGCGTGCCCGCTCCCGGCGTGCGGGTGGTGACACCCGGTACCGACCCCGCCCCGCTGGCCGTCGGATCGGGCGCCGACGAAGCGACCCTCGGCCTGTCGCTGCTGTGCGTGGCGACCCTCATCCCGCGCAAAGGTCATGCCGTGCTGATCGAGGCCTTGCTGGGCCTGCTGGACCGACCGTGGACCCTGCATTGCGTGGGCGGCGCGCGCGATGCCGACACGGCCAGGGCGCTGCGCGATGCGATCGACGCGCACGGCTTGCACGCCCGGGTGCGTATGCACGGCGAAGTGCCGTCGAGCGCGCTGGATGTCCTGTATCACCGGGCCGACGTGGTGGTGCTGCCCTCGTACTTCGAGGGCTACGGCATGGTGCTCGCCGAAGCGCTGGCCCGCGGCTTGCCGGTCGTGAGCACCACGGCCGGCGCCATTCCCGACACCGTGCCCGGCGACGCCGGCATCCTGGTGCCGCCTGGGGACGCATCGGCGCTGCGCGCGGCCCTGGCGGGCCTGCTCGATGAGCGCGATCGGCGCGTCCGCTTGGCCGCGGGCGCGCGCGCGGCGCGTGCCACATTGCCGACATGGCCACAGGCGGTTGCCCGGTTTGCCGCCGCGCTGATCGCCTTCGACGAGCGGCGCGAGCCCGGTGCGCTGCGATGACCGGGTTCAGCGCCGATTGGTTGCTTCTGCGCGAGCCATTCGATCGGGCAGCGCGCAAGGCCGCCTGGGAAGACGGCAGCGCCGCCGCCGCGGTGGCACGATGGCGCCAGCGATGCGCGGGCCGGTCGATGACCGCGATCGATCTCGCCTGCGGCCTGGGCGCCAACCTGCGTGAGCTGGCGCCGCGACTGGGTGGCACCCAGCACTGGCGCCTGGTCGACCACGACCCGGTGTTGTTGTCCGCGCTGCCGCGTGCGCTCGAGGCATGGGCCCATCGGCATGGCTACCGCTTCGCGCCCGCCGACGCCGCGGACCCCCGGCGACCGATCGAGATCATCGGCAGCGACTTTCAGGCTCAGGTCGTGTGGCAGCGGCTCGATCTGGCGCGCGATCTCGCCAGGCTCGACTTTCGCGAGGCGCGCCTGGTCACCGCCTCCGCGCTGCTGGACCTCGTGTCGGCGCCGTGGCTGCAGACCCTGCTGCGCAAGGCACAGACCGACCGCTGCGCGATGTGGTTCGCGCTGAATGTCGATGGCCGCACGGCCTGGAACCCGGGCGATCCCGATGACGAGCATGTGCATGCGTTGTTCGGCCGGCATCAGCGCCGTGACAAGGGATTCGGCCCTGCGTTGGGCCCGCGTGCGGCTGCGTTCGTGTCGCAGCAGATCGTGGACAGCAGCTACGAGTCGTTGCAAGTGCAGACGGATTGGCTCATCGACGGTGCACAGTCACCGGCCATGCAACTGGCGATGATCGAGGGCATGGCGACCGCAGCACGGCAACAAGACCCCGGGTCAGACGACCTCGTGCGGCGCTGGAAGGCGCGGCGCGACGCCGCGGTAGGCGGCTCGCAGCTGCGGGTCGGGCATGTGGACGTCCTGGCGATGCCGCGCTAGGTCGACGCACGCAGATCGAGATCCCACAAATGATCCGACCCCATCGGGTGGACGTTGCAAGGCGGACGCGCGCAGTCCGCCAGGCGCGCCGGCCCGCTGAACTGCAGGCCGCGTCGCCCGTCGCCGATGATCACCGGTGCCACCGCCAAATGCAGACGGTCGAGGCACTTCTGAGCCAGAAAGCGCGACACCGTCACGCCGCCCCCTTCGACGAACAGACGCGTCAGGCCCCGCGCCCGCAGCGCCGTCACGGCGTTGGCCAGGTGCAGCGTGGTGTCGTCTCGCAACAGATCGTCGACGGCCAGCACGCGATCGATGCCGACCCGAGCCACCGCGCGGTCGCGCCACCGCGCATCGCACAGCCACAGGGTCGGCGCCTGTCTGTCGTTGAACACGCGGGCGGACTCGACATGCTCGCCGAGCCGCAGGTTGGGGTCGAGCAGCACGCGGATCGGGTTGGGCCCAGGGACGCGGCGCGTCGTCAATCGAGGGTCGTCGATGGCCACCGTGCGGGCGCCGACGATCACCGCGTCGCAGACCGCGCGCAAGCGATGCAGATGCAGCAGGTTTTCGGGGCCGTTGATGAAGCTTGAGTCGCCCGAGCGCGTCGCCACGCAGCCGTCCAGGCTCTGGCCCAGCTGGGCGACGACCCAACCGTCGGCGGTGCGGCCCAGGTCCAGCAAAGGCTCGAACAGCTCGAACAGTTGTTGCGCCGCGGAATCCATGTGGCCGTCGGGCCGTAGACCGAAGGCCCCCGGTGACGACGCGCGACGCGCGCGGACGGCGTCGCGCAGAATCGGCCACAGATCATCCACCGTCATGACACCCGCCAACGAGCTTGCAAGGGCAGCCTGATGATGAATCCTCCTTCGCTCAACGTCCACGCCTCGACCGCCAACGTCGATCACGCGCAGGCTGCCATTCGGCGCGACCGCATGCAAACCGAGTTGCGGCGCGGACGTCCTGTCGCCATGCGGACGGCCGACTCTGCAGCGCCGATTCTGCTGCTGGCCGCGGTGGAGACCCTGAGCCCGGCGCAACTGGCGGAGTGGCTGGACCCATCGCGCCCTTTGCCGCGGCTTCTGCTCACCGCCGAACGCTCGCGCTTCATCGGCTGGCCGCACGCGTCGGAGCCGCGCCTGCTGCTGCTCGGCGCCCCGATCACGCTGGAGCGCGTGCAGCGGCTGGCGGCCGTGCTGCCCGGGGTGGTCGCCCGGGCGGACCAAGGCGATCGCATCGACAGCCAGAGCGCCACGCCGGCGTTGGAAGCGGCACTGGCGCTGACCAAGCGGTCACGGCTCGTGCCCGCGCTGCTGGTGTTCGAGCTTCCCGCCGCGGCGTTGCCCGACCTGTTGCGGCGTGAGGTGCTGCAGGTCTTCGACAGCGACCTGATCGCGTCGGCTCGACCGACGCACGACGTGCCGGCTGGGCTGGTGCGCGTGTGCGATGCGCAAGTGCCGATCGCCGCCTGCGAACACTGCACGCTGGTGCTGTTCCGCGAGTCGCACGGCGATGGCGAACACCTCGCCATCGTCGTCGGCCATCCGGACCTCGGCCGTCCGGTGCCCGTGCGCATGCACTCGGCATGCCTCACGGGAGATCTGCTGGGCAGCTTGCGCTGCGACTGCGGCGACCAGCTGCGACTGGGCGTCGAACGCCTGGCCGAGAGCGGCGGCGTGCTGCTCTACCTGTCGCAGGAGGGCCGGGGCACCGGCCTGGCGAACAAGCTGCGCGCCTACCGTCTGCAGGATGCCGGCCTCGACACCATCGACGCCGATCGTTGCCTGGGCTTCAGCGCCGACGAGCGCGACTTCGCGCCTGCGATCTCGATGCTCAGGCAGCTCGGCATCTCGCGCGTCGAGTTGTTGACCAACAACCCGCACAAGATCGAGTTCATGCGACGCGGTGGGCTGGAAGTCGTGAACCGGATCCCGTTGCTGGCCCCCATCAACCGGCACAACGCACGCTACGTGCAGACCAAGCACGAGCGCGCCGGGCATTGCACGCGCGCGCCACGCAGCGCCGGGGCCGGGACCGGGACTGGGACCGCGGAGAGCTAACGCAGCGGCTGCCGGGCCACCTCCCCCAGCAACGCCACCAGCCGCCCGGCCAGGTGATCGAGTAATTGCCTGCCTTTGTCGGCGCTGGCGGCTGCCGCGTTGCCGCAGGCACCGTCCGGGTTGACGTCTTGCATCATCCAGCCGATGCCCGCCGCTCCTTCGAAGCCCAAGACGCGGCCCGGCGCGGCCAGCGCGCGCCCGGCAGAGGGAAAGTCGGCCAGCGCGTCGCGCCGCACGAGGTCGGGCCGCAGGTGAAGCATCAGGGAAGTCTCCACCGCGCCGCCGTGCAGGCCGTGAGCGAGTTCGTCGTCGTCGAACAGGCCGGGTGGCACGCCGAGCCGAAAGCTGTGGGCCCGCACCACCAGCATGCGGCACTCCACGCGCAGGCGCAACGCCACCTGGTCGACGTGCGCGCGCTGGCCGCCGTGGCTGTTGAAGATCACGAGCTTGCGCACGCCGGCGCGGGCGACACTGCGTCCGATCGACAGCCAGGTATCGAGCAGCGCCTGCAGGTCCACGCTCAGCGTCCCTTCGAACGAGGTGTGCTCGAGGCTGTCGCCGACGTTCAGCGCGGGTAGCACGAGCACCGAGCTGTCGGCCGGCAGCCGCTGCATGGCCAGGCGCACCACCCCTTCGTTGATCACGGCGTCGGTGGACAGCGGCAGGTGCGGCCCATGCTGCTCGACGGCGGCCACCGGCAGCAACGCGATCGTGCGGTCGGCATCGACCCTCGCGAAATCGGCGGTGCACAGGTCCTGCCAGAAGGCCGTCGGGAGAACACTCATGGTCGACCAGGGGTTGGCCAAGTCGAATGGTAGTGCCAACGCCCGAGCGCCTCTCATTGGCGCCCTCGCGACCCGACAGGGTCGGGGCACGCGAGTCGGGCATCGACGACGAACGCTCGTCGTCATCGGTGGTCGCCATTCCGGCAACGCCCATTCAGCCTCTGTTCAGCGATCCCGCTCGCGGCGAGCTCAATTTGGAAATCTTGATTCAAGTCAAGCGCTCGCGCTCGGTCCTGGGCATGAAATGGTCGCGCCGTGTCCGCCTTCGCGACGACGGTGGACCTAACAAGAACGTCAGGAGACACATGACATCCGAAACGATGCCCCTGATGGAGCGCCCGCCCAGCTATCGCTGGATGCAATTGTTCATGGGCATCGTCTGCATGGTGATGATCGCCAATCTGCAGTACGGATGGACGCTGTTCGTCAACCCGATCACCGACAAGTACGGCTGGACCAAGGCGGCCATCCAGGTGGCGTTCTCGATCTTCGTGTTGACCGAAACGTGGCTGGTCCCGGTCGAGGGCTACCTTGTCGACCGCTTCGGGCCACGGCCCGTGGTGCTCGTGGGCGGCTTGCTGTGCGCCATCGGTTGGATCATGAATTCGTTCGCGACGTCTCTGAGCGCGTTCTACGTCGCCGCGGCGATCAGCGGGGTCGGCGCGGGTGCGGTCTACGGCACCTGCGTGGGCAACGCGCTCAAGTGGTTTCCGGATCGGCGCGGCTTGGCCGCCGGGCTGACGGCGGCCGGCTTTGGCGCCGGGTCGGCGCTGACCGTGCTGCCGATCCAGGCCGTCATCAAGACGATGGGCTACGAGACCGCGTTCCTCTATTTCGGAATCGGGCAGGGTGCGATCGTCATGCTGATCGCGATCGGCCTGACCGATCCGCGGCGCGTCCTGCTTGCGGGATTTCCGCGCACCGCCGGCATGGCCGCGCGTTCGACGCGCATCGTCCAGACCGCGCTCGACTACCGGCCGCTGCAGATCGTTCGCCAGCCGGTGTTCTGGGTGATGTACCTGATGTTCGTGCTGGTGGCCGCCGGTGGCCTGATGGCGGTGGCTCAACTGGCGCCGATCGCCAAGGACTTCCGCATTGCCGAGGTGCCGGTCACCATCCTCGGGCTCACGCTGCCGGCGCTGTCGTTCGCGCTCACGCTGGATCGCGTGTTGAACGGTCTCACGCGGCCGTTCTTCGGCTGGGTGTCCGATCAGATCGGGCGCGAGGCGACGATGCTCGTCGCCTTCGCCGTGGAAGGCGTCGGCATCGCCTGCCTGTACCGATTCGGGCAGGAACCGCTCATGTTCGTCATCCTGACCGGGTTGGTCTTCTTCGCCTGGGGCGAGATCTACAGCCTGTTCCCGTCGACCAACGCCGACACCTTCGGCACGAAGTTCGCAGCCGCCAACGCCGGGCTGCTCTACACCGCGAAAGGCACGGCGTCTCTGCTGGTGCCGCTGTCGAGCGTGCTCACCGCGGCAACCGGAAGCTGGCACGTCGTGTTCATGCTGGCCGCCGCGATGAACATCGCAGCGGCGTTGCTCGCATGGTTCGTGTTGCGACCGATGCGGCATCGATTCATCGAGCGCGGCGCGACCGCAGTCGTGCCAGGCACTGGGGCACAGGCTGCCCTGGCCCCGCGAAACTGAACCGTGGCTGGATCCGCGGCGCGCCGTTCGGCTCCCGAGTCGATTCCCTCGTGACGACAACTTGACGTCCCGGCGCGCGCGGTGTCACCTCGCCGCTCCCCGTGACAACTTGCGCGGCGGCGCTGTCGAAGGCCCGCTAGGGTATGGCTTCAGCCCGGGCGCTGCGTCGCGTCCGAGGGAGAACGGCCTTGTGCTCCTTTCGTGCCCACCGTCGCGCGATGCTCACGCTGCTTCGATCCGTGGCCACCCTTGCGGGCGGCCTGGTGCTCGGGTGTCTCGTGGCCGCTTGCGGCGCACAGGCACCGTCGCACGCGGCAGGCGACGACGCGACCGCGCCGCAGCGTTCGAACAACGCCACTTCGCGCAACGTGGCGCACGTCGCCGGCAGGCACTACAACATCTCGGTGCAGGTGCCGCCCGACTGGACCGTCGGCTCACTGGAGCAACTTCAAGCCAGGGACCGCGCAAACCGCGCGAATGGCGATCCCTTCCTGACCACGGAGGTCGTGGCCGTGGCCGGCAACGGCAACCACAGTGCCATGCTGACGGTCTCTTTGCGACAGCCGCCGTTGTTCAGCAGCAGCCAGTTGGCGGAGGTTTCTTCGGCAGAGCTGCAACAGGCGAACGCAGAGCTGCGTCAATTGTTCACCGCAGCCCCACGCGCGTCGACACGCGACGAGATCGACATCCCGCTGTGGGAGCTGCGACAGATCGAGTTCAAGGGGGAGTCGCTGCGCTGCCTGGAGTTGACCGTCCTCCACCGCGTCCCGGCGGAACAAGGGCCGGCAGATCTGTGGAAGACGCGACGCCTGTACATCCCGCGCCCACAGGCCGAGCTCCAGGTCGAGACCTCCTATCGCGTGCGCGACGAGCGCCGGTGGCTGCCTGCGCTGCAGGCAGCGGTGCTGTCGCTGGACGACTGAGCATCGCGCCGATCTGACTCACGAAGCGGGCTGAGGCGGCGTGGCGCCAGGGGCGCTACAGTGCCTCCGTCATGCCCGAGCCCGCCCACTGGACCGTCGTACCCGACACGCCCGAAGACATCGCCGCCGTGGCGCGGCAGTGCCGCAAGCTCGTCACGCAGCGCGCGCTGCTCGCGGCGGGCGTGGCGGCAGTGCCGGTGCCGGGCATCGACTGGCTCACCGACGTGGCCGTGCTGTTGAAGGTCATCCCCGAGATCAACACCAAGTTCGGCCTCACGCCCGAGCAGATCGAACGGCTCGCGCCGGATCGACGCGTGGCCGTCTTCAAGGCCATCTCGGCCGGCGGCAGCATGCTGATCGGCCGGCTGGTCACGCGCGATTTGCTGGTCTTCGTGCTGAAGACGGTGGGCATCCGCCTGACGACGCAGCAGGCGGCCAAGTTCGTGCCGGTGGCTGGCCAGGCGGTGTCGGCGGCGTTGACGTTCTCGGCGCTCAAGTACGTCTGCGAACAGCACATCAGGCAGTGCATCGCCGTGTCACGCCAACTCGCGCTGCCCGCGCCGGTGCGCTGAAGCTCCGCACCGAAAAAGGCAGCGACCATGCTTGCAAGCTCTTCGAGGGAGAACGTCGATGCCTCGCCAGATTCTCGATGAATCGAAGATCCACCCGGCCATTCGCGAGCGGATCGCCAAGCACCATGAATCGATGGTCAGGGAGGTTCAGGATGCGCTGGTCGCGCACGCGGTGGTCGTCGTGGGCATGCGCCAGAACCCGGCGGTGCGCAAGGCGCGACAGGCGTTGACCGCCGCGGGCGTTGCGTTCCACTACATCGAGCACGGCAGCTACTTCTCGGAGTGGCGACGGCGCAATGCGTTGAAGATGTGGACCGGCTGGCCGACGTTCCCGATGGTGTTCGTGAAGGGCACGCTGATCGGCGGCCACGACGATCTGGCAAGATTGATCGCCAGCGGCGAACTCAAGACCTTGCTCGGTTGAGCCAATACACAGGAGACATCGAATGCGCAAGATTCTGACAACCTCGTTGATCCTTTCGGGCGCCCTCTTGCTCGCCGCCCAAACCCAGGCTCAGACAGCCGCGTCGGCGCCTGCCGCTGGCGGCACGGCCGACGGCACGCCGTTCGACGTGCCCTACGGCACGCCGATCAGCCTGGAAACGGCGAAGAAGCTCATCGCCGCGGTCGAGGCCGAGGCCGCCAAGCATCGCTGGAAGATGAACATCGCCGTGGTCGACACGCACGGCGACCTGGTGCACTTCTCGCGCATGGACGGCGCGCAGCTCGCCTCCATCAGCATCTCGCAGGGCAAGGCCCGCACGGCGGCGCGCTTCCGTCGCGAGTCGCGCGCGTTCTACAACGCCTTCGAGACCGGCCACCCCTACGTGGCCACGCTCGATCCGACGCTGGTCGCGTCGCCCGGCGGTTGGCCGCTCATCGAAGGCGGCAAGCTCATCGGCGCCATCGGTTGCAGCGGCGGCACGGGCGACCAGGACGCCGCCGCCTGCAAGGCAGGCGCCGATCTCGTGAAATGAGGCGGGCTTGATGTCGCCGGGCGCGCATGGCCCGCGGCGGTGATCCACCTTGCCCGTGCCGTGCGCGTGAAGCCACGCCGGCGCGCTACGCCGACTGCTGCGGGCATTGGCACGCTGCGCTGGCGCACGGCCAACACGCGCCGACCCCCGAGGCGCTGATGCGATCGCGCTACAGCGCCTATGCGCTGGCGCAGGGCCGCGGAGTCGCGCCCCCGGGGATGCTCGAGTACCTGATGCAGACGTGGCATCCGTCCACCGCGCCGGGCGACCTGGAGCTGGGCCCGATGTATTTGAGCGGCCTCGAGATCCTGCACCACGAGACGAGTGGCGACGCCGGCGTGGTGGAGTTCAGGGCGCACCACAAGGTCAACGGCCGCGCCGGCCAGCTGCACGAGGTGAGCCGCTTCGTGCGCGAAGGCAGCGCCTGGCTCTACGTCGACGGCGTGCTCGCAGCGGACCGTTAGCGTCCGTCGACCAGCCCGGCGAAGCCGGAGCGCTTGAACCGGTCCACCACGAAGTCGACGAAGACCCGGGTCTTGGCGGGCAGCAATCTGCGACTCGGGTAGTACAGCGACAGCGGGCC
>DATJYZ010000349.1:0-8014 GCA_035499355.1 Burkholderiaceae bacterium
TTAGCAGGCATGAACAAGGTCTACCCGAGCGCCGCCGCCGCGCTGCAAGGCATCGTGAAGGACGGGCAACTGCTGGCCGTCGGCGGCTTCGGCCTGTGCGGCATCCCCGAGGCGCTGATCGACGCACTGAAGGACAGTGGCGCGAAGAACCTGACCGCGGTCTCCAACAATGCCGGCGTCGACGGCTTCGGCCTCGGCAAGCTGCTGGCCACGCGGCAGATCAAGAAGATGATCGCCAGCTACGTCGGCGAGAACAAGGAGTTCGAGCGCCAATACCTGGCGGGCGAGCTCGAGCTCGAATTCACGCCGCAGGGCACGCTGGCCGAGAAGCTGCGCGCCGGCGGCGCCGGCATCCCGGCGTTCTTCACCCGCACCGGCGTCGGCACCATCGTGGCCGAGGGCAAGGAGGTGCGCGAGTTCGACGGCCACCCGTACGTCATGGAGCGCTCGCTGGTGCCCGAGCTGTCGCTGGTCAAGGCGTACGTCGCCGACAAGAGCGGCAACCTTCAGTTCCGCAAGACCGCGCGCAACTTCAACCCCAACGTCGCGATGGCCGGCAAGGTCACGGTGGTCGAGGTCGAGAAGATCGTCGAGACCGGTGCGCTCGACCCCGACCAGATTCACCTGCCGGGAATCTTCGTGCATCGCATCGTGCTGAACGCGAAGCCCGAGAAGCGCATCGAACAACGCACGGTTCGCACGAAATGACCCGCGCCCGATGCGCCTTCGGCGCCGCCCCCTCAAGGGGGCGCCGCCTGCGGCCCGGCAAAGCCGGTTCCGCGGCGGCAGCTTGGCTCGTCCGAGGCGTGCCCCGTGTACGCCGCGCATCGAGCTGCACAGAACATTGGCTCGAAAGGACTTGCCATGGCATGGACCCGCGATGAAATGGCGGCCCGCGCGGCCAGGGAGCTGCAAGACGGCTTCTACGTGAACCTCGGCATCGGCCTGCCGACGCTGGTGGCCAACCACGTGCCCAAGGGCATTGAGGTGTGGCTGCAGAGCGAAAACGGGCTGCTCGGCATCGGACCGTTCCCGACCGAGGACGAGATCGACGCCGATCTGATCAACGCCGGCAAGCAGACGGTGACCACGCTGCCGGGTTCGAGCATCTTCAGCAGCGCCGACAGCTTCGGCATGATCCGCGGCGGCAAGATCAACCTGGCGATCCTGGGTGCGATGCAGGTCAGCGAGAAGGGCGACCTCGCCAACTGGATGATCCCGGGCAAGATGGTCAAGGGGATGGGTGGCGCGATGGACCTCGTGGCCGGCGTCAAGAACGTGGTCGTGCTGATGGAGCACGTGGCTACCAAGAAGGACGGCTCCACCGACCTCAAGATCCTGCCCAAGTGCACGTTGCCGCTCACCGGGGTCGGCGTGGTCGACCGCATCATCACCGACCTCGCGGTGCTCGACATCACGCCGCACGGGCTCAAGGTGGTGGAGATGGCGCCGGGCGTCACGCGCGCCGAGTTGCAGACCAAGACCGGCGTACCGTTGAACTAGCGCGTCGATCTATTCCTTCCGTCGCACGCGGGTCGCGTTCGCGCCGATGATCGCGGCGTGGAGAAGCGTCACTTCTTGAGCGGCCGACTGATCGCGGCCCTGTGCGCCGTGCTGACGGCGTGCGCGCCGGCGCCGCGCGTCGGGCCCGTGGACGTGGCCGCGCAGGCGCTGCTGCCCGAGGCCGCCTCCGGCCTCGAAGCCAAGCGCCTCTGGCGCGGCAAGCGCTTCGCCATCGCCGCAGCCAATCCCCTGGCCACCGAGGCAGGCTACCAGGTGTTGAAGGCCGGCGGCTCGGCGATCGACGCTGCGGTGGCGGTGCAGATGGTGCTCACGCTGGTCGAACCGCAATCCAGCGGCATCGGTGGCGGCGCGTTCATCCTCCACTGGGACGGCCAGCGCGTCGACGCCTTCGACGGCCGCGAGACCGCGCCCGCGCGGGCCGACGAGAAGCTGTTCCTGCAACCCGACGGCAGGCCGATGCCGTTCATGCAGGCGGTGGTGGGCGGCCGATCGGTGGGCGTGCCTGGCGCCGTGCGCGTGCTCTAGATGGCGCACGCACGCCACGGCACGTTGCCATGGGCACGCTTGTTCGAGCCGGCCATCACCCTCGCCGAGCAGGGCTTCCCCGTCAGCCCGCGGCTGCACGCGCTGCTTCTGGCCGAGCCTGCACTGCGAGGGCAGGCCAATGCCGCGGCGTTCTACTACGACGCCGATGGCCAGCCGTGGCCGGTCGGCCACCGCCTGAAGAACCCGGCGCTGGCGGCCGTGCTGCGCGCCATCGCGCAACACGGCAGCGATGCGTTCTACCGCGGGCCGATCGCGCACGATCTGGTGGCGCGGGTGCGTGCTTCGGCTAACCCGGGGCTCCTCGCGGAGGGGGACCTGGCGTCGTACCGGCCGCGGCTGCGCGAGGCGATGTGCGACGACTGGAGGGCGTACCGCGTGTGTGGCTTCCCGCCGCCATCGTCGGGCCACCTGGCACTGATGCAGATGCTGCGCCTGATGCAACTGGCGCCGCTGGTCGCGGTGCCGCCGTTGCAAGACGGCCTGCCGGCAGCGCCATGGCTGCATCTGTACACCGAGGCGGCGCGGATGGCATTTGCCGACCGCGACCAGTACGTCGCCGATCCCGACTTCGTCGGACCGCCCGGCGGGCGCTGGAGCACGCTTCTCGACGACGCGTACCTGCGCGAGCGCGCTGCGCTGATCGGGCCCGCAAGCATGCCGGCCGCGCCGGCGGGCCGCCCCGGGCCGAGCCGCGCCGTCTTCGCGCCGCAGGCCGAGCAGCCCGAGCACTGCACCAGCCACGTCTCGATCGTCGACGCGCAAGGCCGGGCGATCGCGATGACGACGACGATCGAGGCGATGTGGGGCTCGCGCATCCTCGCCGACGGTGGCACCGGCCTGCTAGGTGGCTACATGCTGAACAACGAGCTGACGGATTTCTCCTTCGCGCCCGCCGGGCCCGATGGGCGGCCGATCGCCGACCGCGTGCAACCGGGCAAGCGGCCACGCTCGAGCATGACGCCGACGCTGGTGTTCGACCGCGCCGACGGCCGCCTGCTGCTCAGCCTGGGCTCGCCCGGCGGCGCCTTGATCATTCACTTCACCGCCAAGGCACTCATTGCCTCCCTCGACTGGGGCCTCGATGCGCAGCAGGCGGTGGCGCTGCCCAACTTCGGCAGTGTCGGCGGCCCCGTCCTGCTCGAGCGCGAGCGCTTCCCGGCGGCGACCGTCGAGGCGCTGCGGGCGCGTGGCCACGCGGTGCAGGAGATCGAGATGACCAGCGGGTTGCAATTGCTGGCGCGCACGCGCGACGGCTGGTCCGGCGGGGCCGACCCGCGGCGCGAGGGCGTCGTGCGCGGCGAGTGACGGCGCGGGCATCCGCGCCAACCCGGCCCTGGGCCACGGGGTTGCGAGGGCTCCCTCGCCAGCGCACGATCGCGGCCATCACCGCCCGGCCATGTCGCGACCCGAACCGCCCGCACCGAGCCCGCCCGAGCGCAGCGCACCGCTGACGCGCGAGCAGAAGATGCAGCTGCTGCACGACGAGCTGGTCAGGTTGAACGCGCAGCTCGAGTTCCTGCGCTTGATGCTGCGCTTGCGCAAGCCGCACGGCTGAGGCGGCGCTTGCGACGCGCTAGGAGGCGCGCCGCGCGTGCATCGCGCGGGCGCATTCGCTGACCAGCGCGGGGCCCCGGTAGATCAGGCCGGTGTAGATCTGCACCAGGTCGGCTCCGGCGTCGAGCTTGGCGCACGCGTCGGCGCCCGACAGCACGCCGCCGACACCGACGATCGGCACCTTGCGGCCGAGCGCGGCGCGCAGCCAGCGGATCACGCGGTTGCTCGGCTCGAACACCGGGGCGCCCGACAAGCCACCGGCTTCGCCGGCGTGCGGCAGCCCCTGCACGGCGTCGCGCGCCACCGTGGTGTTGGTGGCAATCACGCCGTCGATGCCGTGACGCCCGACGCTGGCCGCGATCAGCCGCACTTGGGCTTCCTCGAGATCCGGCGCGATCTTCAGCAGCAACGGCACGCGGCGCCGCTGCGCGCGCGCCAGTCGCTCGCGTCGCTGGATCAGCGCCGACAACAGCGTGTCGAGCGCGGCGTCGCCCTGCAGATTGCGCAGGTCCTTGGTGTTCGGGCTCGAGATGTTGACGGTCACGTAGTCGGCGTGCGGGTAGACCGCGTCGAGGCCGGCCAGGTAGTCGTCGGCCGCGCGTTCGATCGGCGTGGCGGCGTTCTTGCCGATGTTCAAGCCGAGCACGCCGCCGCGCCTTCGGAACGTACGCGCGCGCTGCACGTGGTCGATGAAGGCCGGCAGCCCATCGTTGTTGAAGCCCATGCGGTTGATCAACGCGCGTGCCCGCGGCAGACGGAACAGGCGCGGCTTCGGGTTGCCGGGCTGGGGCCTCGGCGTCACCGTGCCGACCTCGACGAAACCGAAGCCCATCGCGCCGAGGCCGTCGATGCAGCGCCCGTTCTTGTCGAGCCCGGCGGCGAGGCCGATGCGGTTGGGGAACGTCAGGCCCATCAACTCGACCGGATCGTCGATGCACGGCTGCGACCACAGGCGTCGCAGCGGAGTGCCCTGCAGCGCCGCGATGGCATCGAGCGTCAGCTCGTGCGCGTATTCGGCATCGAGCCCGAACAGGAACGGCCGGGTCAGCGCATACGGGACGAGCGGCATGGCGAAGGCTGCGTCGCAGGCCACCTTCGCGCAGCGAAGTTGAGGTGCGAAGCGCCGGCCGTAGACATAATCGGGCCCGAGTCTCGCATGCCGCCCCCATGACCCAGGACGAACTCAAGGCGCTGGTCGGCCGCGCCGCGCTCGACCATGTGGTGCCGGGCACGGTGGTCGGTGTCGGCACCGGCTCGACGGTGAACCACTTCATCGACGCGCTGGCCGCGGTGCGCGAACGCATCGCCGGCGCCGTGTCGAGCTCCGACAAGAGCACCGAACGGCTGCGTGCACACGGCATCCGCGTGCTCGATGCGGCCGAAGTCGAACGCATTCCGGTGTACGTCGACGGCGCCGACGAGATCGACCCGTGCGGCCACATGATCAAGGGCGGCGGCGCGGCGCTGACGCGCGAGAAGATTGTCGCCGACCTGGCCGAGCGCTTCGTGTGCATCGCCGACGAGTCCAAGCGCGTCGACGTGCTGGGGCGCTTTCCGCTTCCGGTCGAGGTGATCCCGATGGCCGCGGCGCAGGTGACGCGCCGCTTCGCGGCCGTTTACGGTGGTCAGGCGCGCCTGCGCGCGGGCGTGCGCACCGACAACGGCCAGTCGATCCTCGATGTCCACGGCCTGCGCATCACCGATCCGCTGGCGATGGAGACCGAGGTCAACCAATGGCCGGGCGTGGTGACGGTCGGCATCTTCGCGCGCCACAAGGCGAGCCTGTGCCTGCTCGGCACGCCGCAGGGCGTGGTGACACTGCGCTACTGAGGCGAGCGCTGGGCGCGCGCGGCAAAGCGCGCCGCGTCGACTGCGTCGAGCAGCCCGCTGCCGATCGGCAGCGGGGTGCCGGTGATGATCGCCGCGACCACCTCGCCCGCCAGCGCCGCCTGGCTGAGGCCGCGTGAACCCAGCGCCGTCACCACCTGCAGGCCTGCACGCCGCGCGATGAAGCGCGCTTGCTCCTGACGTGGCGCGCCGTCGCGCTGCCGCGCGGGCAGCGGCACGCCGCCGAGCAGCGGCAGGCGGTCGCGTGCGTGCAGCCGCCACGCGACGCGGCCGTCGAGCACTGTCTCGTCGGGCAGCCACGGCCGTCCGCTCAGGCGCTGCAGCGCCGCCAGGTTGCGCTCGTGGTCGGCCGACCGCGGCTGCGACTCCGGGTCGTCGAGGTCGTTGGTGGCGCCGCACAGCAGTCGTCCGTCGGGCAGGGCGATCGCGTAGCCATCGCCGGCGATCGGCAACGCCGGCTGCCAGCCCGATGCCGCCGGCAGCAGCGTCACCTGGCCGCGGCTGCGCAGCAGCGGCCACTGCGCATCGGGGATCAGCGCATCGACGCCGTCGGCATTGGCGAGCACCACGCGATCGCTCAGTGCCAGCGTGGCGCCGCGGGGATCGAGCAGGCGCCAGCGGCCGTGCGCGCCGGCATCGATGCGCTCGACGCGCGCGCCGAGCACGACGTCGATCGATGGGTCGTCGAGCCAGGTGCGCACCAGCGAAGCGGGTTCGACCCAGCCACCGCCCGGATAGAACCAGGCAGGCTGCGCGAGCGCGCACCCCGCGTGCGCACTCGCCTCGACGGCCGACAGCGGCTGCACGTAGCCGGCCGGTAGTCCCTGGCGATGCACGAGCGCATTCATCGCGGCGACGTCGAGGCTCTGTTCGAGCCGCAACGCACCGTCGAGGCGGCCGACTGCGCGAGCCTGTGCGATCAACGGTGCGATCGTCGCGTGCGCGTGCAGCGCGGCGGCGCGGAACCAGCGCGTGTGCGGCGAATCGTCGGCGTGCAGCACGCCGTGCAGCAAGCCGGCGGGCTGGCCCGAACCGCCCTGGGCCACGCCGGGACGCGCATCGAACACGCGGCAACGCGCGCCCAGGCCTGCCAGCGCACGCGCCACCGCCGCGCCGGCCAGCCCCGCGCCGACGATCGCAACTTCGGCAGAGCCGCCGCCGAAGCGGCGCCCGGGCGCATGCGGCGCGCGGTGATGCGGCTGGTGCTGGGCACGCAGCATGTCGCGCTTGGCATCGAAGCCTGGCGCGCGCTGGGGCTCGAAGTCGGCCGCTGCGAGCGCGTCGCGCACGACGCGCGCACTGCTCCAGGTGGCTGCCGTCGCAGCGGGCGCGGCCAGCCGCGCGAGCCGTTGCAGCACGCGCGGCTGCCACATCTCGGGGTTCTTCGCCGGCGCGAATCCGTCGAGGTAGAAGGCATCGACCTCGGCCAGCCACTGGGGCAACCAGGTGGCGATGTCGCCCAGCGCGAGCAGCAGGTGCACGCGGCCGCGCGCGAAGTCGCGGCGATGCAGGTCGGGCGTCGGTACCGGCCATGCGTCGACCAACGCCCGCGCCAGCGACGGCTCTTCGCTGTGGGCGTGTGCGCGCCGCAGATCGGCGGCCGTCAACGGATGCCGCTCGACCGACAGGAACCAGAGGTGCCCGCAGCGCCGCGGGTCGTCGCGCCACGCGGCCCAGGTGGCGAGGAAGTTGTTGCCGAGACCGAACCCGGTCTCGAGGATCACGAAATGGTCGCGCCCGCCCCAGCGCTGCGGCAGCCCGTTGCCGGCCAGGAAGACGTGCCGCGCCTGCGCGAACGCGCCGCCGCGGGCGTGATAGACGTCGTCGTAGTCGGGTGCGCGCGGTGCGGCCGCATCGCTGAAGTCGACACGGGCCGGCCGCAGCGGATCGCTCATCGGGCCCCCTTCGCCTCTGCGGTGCCTTGCCGTCGCAGGGGAGCGAGCCATCGCGGGACGGCCCTTCGATGGCTCATGGTGCGGCGCGTGCCGCCAGCCAGCGCAGCAGGCGATCGCGCACCGGCGCGAGGCCGCGGACCTCGAGCGCCGCCGGGCTCATCGAGGCGAGCGCGTCGTGCACCCATGCGGCCTGAGCGGGATCGGACAGCGCGCGCGCCAGCGGCTGCACCTCGACATGGATGGTGAACAACGCCTGCCGATGCGCGTCGACGGGAATGAGACTCTGCCGTTCGCTGCGCCACCACGCCTGGGCAGCGAGCGCGTCGCCATCCAGATGGGCCGGCCATGGCGCGGGATCGACGCGATCCGGGTGCGCGTGCAGGCGAGGGTGGCGCGCGATCGACCACACGAAGCGCTCCCAGCCCTGGCTGCCAGTCACCAGGTTCGGCAGGTGCGAGGCGGCCCCGGTGATCGGGCGATCGTCGGCCAGCGGCGCAAACGGGCGGCCGACCTTGTGCTCCGGTGCCCAGTGCGACGGCAACGCCACCGCGAGCCATGGGATCGTGGTGTCGCCGGCGTCGATGATCGCGAAGTCCTCGGCGAATGCCAGCGACAGCAGCACGGCGCGCCGCCAGGGCGCCGGCAGC
>DATJYZ010000350.1:0-8363 GCA_035499355.1 Burkholderiaceae bacterium
GGCCAGCGTGAACGCCTTGTCGAGGCCGAGCCAGACGTTCTCGGCACCGCTCAGCGTGTCGAACAGCGAGAAGTGCTGGAACACCATGCTGATGCCGAGCGCGCGCGCCTCGTGCGGGTTGCGCACCGTCGCGCGCTGGCCGTTCCAGCGCACCTCGCCCTCGTCGGGCTGCACCGCACCGTAGATGATCTTCATCAGCGTCGACTTGCCGGCACCGTTCTCGCCGAGCACGGCGTGGATCTGCCCCGGCGCCACCGTGAGGTTGACCCCGTCGTTGGCCTTGACGGCCGGGTACTGCTTGCCGATGCCGATCAGCTCAAGCCGCGGCGGCTGCGCCATGGACCCTCTCCAATGCACCGGAATCGTCGCTCCGGCGCTTGTATTGCGTGCGTCCGGCCACCAGCGTGGTGACCAGGTTGCGTTCGTCGCCGAGCATCATCCATGCGAACAGGCGCTCGTGCAGGTCGCGTGCCAACGCGTCGCGCGAAGCGGCCACCGCGCCCACCGCCCAGTCCCACACGGCGACGTCGGCACTGCGGCCGGGCTCGAGGCTGCCGATCTCGTGATCCAGGCGCAGCGCGCGCGCCGCGCCCAGCGTCGCCGTGTGCAGCGCCTTGAACGCGCTGAGGCGCACGCCGCGCAGCGCCTGCACGCGGTACGCGTCGGCCATCGTGCGCAGCATCGACAGGCTGGTGCCGCCGCCGACGTCGCTGGCCAGCGACACCGCGGCCCCGACGTCGGCCATCGCCTGCCAGTCGAACAGGCCGCTGCCGAGAAACAGGTTCGAGCTCGGGCTGTGCGCGATCTGCGCGCCGGTGTCGGCCAACACGCGGCGATCGGTGTCGTCGAGCCAGATGCCGTGCGCCAGCACCGCGCGCTCGTTGAGCAGGCCGTGTCGGTGGTAGACGTCGAGGTAGCTGCGCGCTTGCGGGAACAGCGCGGCGATCCACGCCACCTCGGCGCGGTTCTCGGCGACGTGGGTCTGCATGTACAGGCCCGGGTGCCGCTGCAGCAGCGCCCCGGCCATCGCCAGCTGATCGGGCGTGCTGGTGGCCGCGAAGCGCGGCGTCACCGCGTAGGCGAGCCGGTCGGTGCCGTGCCAGCGTGCGATCAGCGCCTCGCTGTCGCGCTGCGCCCGCGCGACATCGTCGCGCAG
Organism: Burkholderiaceae bacterium; assembly: GCA_035499355.1. Lineage (GTDB taxonomy): Bacteria > Pseudomonadota > Gammaproteobacteria > Burkholderiales > Burkholderiaceae_C > JAEUPI01. The sequence continues at coordinate 1,157 of DATJYZ010000350.1, forward strand.
CGCCTCGGGCGCGTGGCGGTCCATCAGCACCTTGCCAGCGACCAGCCGCATGCCGCGCGCGCGCGCGGCGCCGAACAGCGCATCGACCGACTCGGCGTGCACGCTCGGAAACACCACCGCCGCGGTGGTGCCGTGCGCCAGCAGCGCATCGGCAAACGCATCGGCTTGCGCGCGCGCATGAGCGGCATCGGCATGGCGCGTCTCGGCCGGAAACGTGTAGCGCTCGAGCCAGTCGAGCAGCTCGCTGCCGTACGACGCGATGACGTCGAGCTGCACGCTGTGGACATGGGTGTCGATCAGGCCCGGCAGCAGCAGGCGGCCGCGGTGCTCTTCGCGCTGCCAGTCGTCGCCGGGGCCTTGCGTGCCCGGCAGCACGCCGGCGATGCGGCCGCCGTCGATCAACAGCCAGTGGTCGGGGCGGTACCGCACCGCGGCGAGCGTCGGCGTGCCGAGGCCGGGATCGGCGCTGAAATCCAGCAGATCGGCGCGCAGCGCTCGGCGAGCAGGATCTCGGGGCGCGGCCATGGCCCGTGGACTATAGTCGGGTGCATTCCTTGCTCACAGGCCGGGTATCCACGGGAGCCTGCGCAGACCCACTGCCGATGACCGCCCGCGCCATCCAGTTCTTCCATCGCGGCCGACTGGTCGAGGTGAACGACGTTGCGCCGACGCGCACCGTGCTGCAGTGGCTGCGCGAGGACGCGCACTGCACCGGCACCAAGGAAGGCTGCGCCGAGGGCGACTGCGGGGCCTGCACGGTGATCGTCGGCGAGCCGGTGCGCGGCGGCAAGCTCGCGCTGCAGACGGTGAACGCCTGCATCCGCTTCCTGCCGACGCTGCACGGCAAGGCGTTGTTCACGGTCGAAGACGTCACCGCCGCCGGCGAGGGTGCGCTGCATCCGGTGCAGCAGGCGTTGGTCGACTGCCACGGCTCGCAGTGCGGCTTCTGCACGCCGGGCTTCGTGATGTCGCTCACCGCCTGCTACGAGCGCCATGCCGGCAGGGGCACCCGCGGCAACGGCCGCGGCAAGAGGGGCTTGCCCACGCGCCAGCAACTGGCCGACGAGATCGCCGGCAACCTGTGCCGCTGCACCGGCTACCGCCCGATCCTCGACGCCGGGCAGCGCATGTTCGGGTATCCGGTCAAGCGCCTGCCGGTCGAGGCAGCCGGCGCGGCGCTGCGCGAGGTACGGCGCGGCGCGTTGCACTTCAGCACGGCCAGCGCCACCGTGCCCGGCCGCACCGATCGCTACCACGCGCCGCGCACGTTGAAGGAGCTGGCGCGGCTGCGCGCGGCGCATCCGCAGGCCCGGCTGCTGGCCGGTGCCACCGACATCGGCCTGTGGGTCAACAAGCAGTTCCGCGACCTCGGCGAGGTCGTTGTCTACGTCGGCGAGGTCGCGGAGTTGAAGCGCATCGCCGTGCACGATGGCGTGCTCTCGATCGGTGCCGGCGCCTCGCTCGAGGACGCGTGGCGTGCGCTCGCCGAGCGCGCGCCTGCGCTCACCGAGGCCTGGCTGCGCTTCGCGTCGCCGCCGATCCGCCACATGGGCACGATGGGCGGCAACGTCGCCAACGGCTCGCCGATCGGCGACAGCGCGCCGGTGCTGATCGCACTCGATGCGCACATCGTGCTGCGCAAGGGTGCCGACACGCGGCGCATGCCGCTGGCCGACTTCTACGTCGACTACATGGTCAACCGGCTCGAGGCCGGCGAGTTCGTGCAGGCGATCGAGGTGCCGCTCGCGGCGTTCGACGGCGGCACGCTGCGCGCGTACAAGATCTCCAAGCGATTCGACAGCGACATCTCGGCCGTGTTCGGCACGTTCCGCATCCGGCTCGACGGCGAGCGCGTGGCCGACGCGCGCCTGGTGTTCGGCGGCATGGCGACGATCGTCAAGCGTGCCGCGGCGACCGAGCGCGCGATGGTCGGCCAGCACTGGGACCAGGCGACCGTGCAGCGTGCAGCCGAGGCGCTGGCCAGCGATTTCAAACCCCTCACCGACTTGCGGGCGAGCGCCCGCTATCGCCTGATCGCGGCGCGCGGTCTGCTGCAACGCTACTGGCTCGAGACGCGCCCGCGCGATGCGCTGCCGCCGCATGCGGTGAGCGTGTGGGCCCGGGAAACGGACCCCCGGGGCGGCCCCGCGGCCGCCTCCCCCACGGGGCACCGCCAGCGGACCGGCAAAGCCGGATCCGCGGCGTCCGCTTGATGGCGCCATGAACCAACCGCGCGAGCAAGCCCTGTTCGTGTCCGCAACGCCCGACGCGGGCGCACCGGGCGTCGGCGTGCCGCACCCGCACGAGTCGGCGCACCTGCACGTCGCCGGCGAGGCCACCTACGTCGACGACATGCCCGAGCTGGCCGGCACGCTGCACGCGGCGCTCGGCCTGTCGCCGGTGGCGCACGGCCGGTTGACCGCGACGGCGCTCGACGCGATCGCGGCGCTGCCCGGCGTGGTCGACGTGTTCGGCGCGCGCGACATCCCGGGTCGCAACGACTGCGGGCCGATCGTGCACGACGACCCGATCCTCGCCGACGGCAGCGTGCAGTACCTGGGTCAGCCGGTGTTCGTGGTGTTGGCCCGCACGCGCGACGCCGCGCGACGCGCGGCGTCGCAGGCGAAGAAGGTGTTGACGATCGAGCCCTTGCCACCGGTGCTGACGGCGCGCGACGGCCATGCGAAGAAGCAGTACGTGCTGCCGCCAATGCACCTGGCGCGCGGCGATGCGGCCAGGGCGATCGCCGCCGCGCCGCGACGGCTCAAAGGCTCGCTCTCGATCGGCGGCCAGGAGCAGTTCTACCTCGAGGGCCAGATCGCGTACGCGATTCCGCTCGAGGACGGCGGCATGCTGGTGCACTGCTCGACGCAGCACCCCACCGAGATGCAGAGCGTGGTCGCGCATGCGTTGGGCATCGACGCGCACGCGGTGCGCGTCGAGTGCCGGCGCATGGGTGGCGGCTTCGGTGGCAAGGAGTCGCAGTCGGCGCTGTTCGCCTGCGCGGCCGCGATCGCAGCGCGCCGTACCGGCCGCGCGGTGAAGCTGCGCCCCGACCGCGACGACGATTTCCTCGTCACCGGCCGCCGCCACGGCTTCGAGTACGACTACGAGGTCGGCTACGACGACGACGGCCGCATCCTCGGCGCCGAGATCGATCTCATCAGCAACGCCGGCTTCTCGGCCGACCTGTCCGGGCCGGTGATGACGCGCGCGCTGTGCCACTTCGACAACGCCTACTGGCTGCCCCACGTCGCGGCGCACGGGTACTCGGCGAAGACCAACACGCAGAGCAACACCGCGTTCCGCGGCTTCGGCGGGCCGCAGGGTTCGATCGCCATCGAGGCGATCCTCGACGAGATCGCTCGCGCGCTGCGCAAGGATCCGCTCGCGGTGCGGCGCGTCAACTTCTACGGCCCGAGCGCGGGCGCGAGCCCGGAGCGCGAGCGCCGCGTCACCCCCTACGGCCAGGCCATCGACGACAACGTGATCCACGCGCTGGTCGATCGGCTGGTGAAGACCAGCGACTATGCGCACCGGCGCGAGCAGGTCGCTGCCTTCAACGCCTGGAGCCCGGTGCTCAAGCGCGGTCTGGCACTGACGCCGGTGAAGTTCGGCATCTCGTTCAACGTGGCGCACTTCAACCAGGCCGGCGCGCTGGTGCATGTGTACGTCGATGGCTCGATCCTGGTCAACCACGGCGGCACCGAGATGGGCCAGGGCCTGAACACCAAGGTGGCGCAGGTGGTGGCGCACGAGCTCGGGGTGCCGCTGCAGCGCGTGCGCAGCACCGCCACCAACACCGAGAAGGTGGCCAACACGTCGGCCACCGCCGCCTCGACCGGCGCCGACTTGAACGGCAAGGCGGCGCAGGACGCCGCGCGCAAGATCCGCGAACGCCTGGCGGCGTTCGCCGCCGGCCGCTACCACGTGGATGCGTCGCAGGTGCGCTTCGCCGACGGCTTGGTGTTTGCCGGCGAGCACCACACCCCCTTCGCCGATCTGGTGCAACAGGCCTACGCCGCGCGCGTGCAGCTGTGGGCCGACGGCTTCTACGCCACGCCGGGCCTGCACTGGAACCGCGACACGCTGCAGGGCAAGCCGTTCTTCTACTTCGCGTACGGCGCCGCCGTCAGCGAGGTGGTGGTCGACACGCTCACCGGCGAGTCGCGCCTGCTGCGCGCCGACGTGCTGCACGACGTCGGTCGCTCGCTGAATCCGGCGATCGACATCGGCCAGGTCGAGGGCGCGTTCATCCAGGGCATGGGCTGGCTCACCACCGAGGAGCTGAAGTGGCACCCGCAGTCGGGCCTGCTGCTGACGCACGCACCGAGCACCTACAAGATCCCCACCGCCAACGACTGCCCAACGGTCTTCAACGTGGCGCTGTTCGAGGCCGACAACCCGGCCGACAGCATCCACCGCAGCAAGGCGGTCGGCGAGCCGCCGTTGCTGCTGCCGTTCTCGGTGTTCTTCGCCATCCGCGACGCGGTGTCGTCGCTCGGCGGCCACCGGGTCGATCCGCCTTTGCGTGCGCCGGCCACCGCCGAGGCGGTGCTCGACGCGATCGCCGCGGTGCGCGCGAGGGTGGCATGAGCGCGCAGCGCCGCGCCGAAGCGCGCGCCGCCGAGGGCGTGGCGCGAAGGGTCGTGCGATGACCCTGCAGGCCCGGGCGTTGCTGTGGCTGGCCGAAGGCCGGCCCGCGATGGTGGTGGAGGTCGAGAATCATCGCGGCTCGGTGCCGCGCGAGACCGGCACCCGCATGCTGGTCAGTGCCCGCGAGGTGGTCGGCACGATCGGTGGTGGTCACCTCGAGTTGCAGGCGATCGAGCATGCGCGGCGCATGCTGCGCGGCGAGCCGTTGCGCGTGCAGCAGCAGCTGGCGCTCGGCCCCACGCTCGGCCAGTGCTGCGGCGGTGCGCTGACATTGCGCTACCGCGTGCTCGCCGACAGCGCTCCCGCCACGTGGGCGCCCGCAGCGCCGCGCTTCGCGCTGCAGCTCTACGGCGCCGGCCACGTGGGCCGGGCCATCGTGCGATTGCTCGAGGGCATCGACTGCCGCGTGCGGTGGATCGACGAGCGCGAGAGCGAATTCCCGAGCGCACCGTCGCCGGCGCACATCGAGCGGACCTGCGTCGAGCCGGTCGAGGCCGAGGTGGCCAGCGCCCCGGTCGGCGCGTGCTACCTGGTGCTGACCCACAGCCACGACCTCGATCTGCGCATCACCGAGGCGGTCCTGCGCCGCGGCGACTTCGCCTACCTGGGCCTGATCGGCTCGAAGACCAAGCGCGCGCGCTTCGTGCACCGCTTCGAGCAGCGTGGCATTGCTGCCGCAGCGTTGGCGCGGCTGACCTGTCCGATCGGCGTGCCCGGCATCACCGGCAAGGAGCCCGCGGTGATCGCGGTGGCGGTGGTGGCGCAGTTGCTCGCGCTGTCGTCGGCGCCGGCCACGGTGGCGGCAGCGCCGCAATCGGCGCGGCGCTGACTCAGCCGCGCAGCGCCTTCAGCAACTCCTGCGACCCCGCCGCGAGCAGGCGGGCGTCGGAGCTCAGCGTCACCAGGTCGAAACCCATGGCCGCGCGCGCCTTGGCCACCTCGACCAGGCCGTTGTGCACGGCGGCACGCACACCGTGCGCCTTGGCGCGCGCCAGGATGTGGGCGATCGCCTGCGCGGCGGGCGGATCGACGTCGTCGAGCACCGGGCGGCAGCCGAGCGAGAGCGACAGGTCCGACGGGCCGATGTAGACCGCATCGAGCCCTTCGACCGACAGGATCGCGTCGAGGTTGTCGAGCGCCTGCTTGGTCTCGATCATCGCGAACGCGACGATGGTGTCGTTGGCCTTGGCGGCGTAGTCGCTGCCGCCGTACAGGCTGGCGCGCACCGGGCCGAAGCTGCGGCTGCCCTTGGGCGCATAGTGCGTGTACGCGACCAGGCGCTGCGCGTCCTCGCGCGTGTTGACCATCGGACAGATGACGGCGTAGGCACCGGCATCGAGGCTCTTCATGATGATGCCGGGCTCGAGCCACGGCACGCGCACGATCGGCACCGTCGGCGTGGTGCTGATCGCCTGCAGCATCGTCACCATCTGCGCGTAGTCGACCACGCCGTGCTGCATGTCGATCGTCAGCGTGTCCCAGCCCTGGTGCGCCATCACCTCGGCGCTGAAGCCGTTGGGAATGGCCAGCCAGCCGTTGATCGCGGGCTTGTTCTGCTGCCACAGCGTGCGCAGGCGGTTCTCTCTCACGGTGCCCTCCTCAGGCCTGGCTGACCAGCTTGCCGGTGTCGAAGTACGACACCAGGTTGTCGAACACGCGCTGCGCCATCGCCGCGCGCGTCTCGACGGTGGCGCTGCCGATGTGCGGCACCAGCACCACGTTGTCGAGCGCCATCAGTTCGGCCGGCACCTGGGGCTCGTTCTCGAACACGTCGAGGCCGGCACCGGCGATGCGCCTGTCCTTCAACGCGCGCACCAGCGCCGGCTCGTCGACCACCGAGCCGCGCGCGATGTTGATCAGGTAGCCCTTCGGTCCCAGCGCGTCGAGCACCGCGTCGTTCACCAGGTGCTGCGTGGCCGCGCCGCCCGGCACGATGGTGACCAGGAAGTCGCACCAGCGTGCCAACTCGACCAGCGACGGCTCGTGCGCGATCGAGGTGTCCATCACCGGCCGGCGGTTGTGGTAGCGGATGTCCATGTCGAACGCCAGCGCACGCTTGGCGATTGCGTGCCCGATGCGGCCGAGCCCGACGATGCCGAGCTTCTTGCCGCTGAACTTGCGCTGCAGCGGGTACGGCCCCTTCGGCCAAGCGCCTGCACGCAGGTAGCGTTCCGAGGCGCCGATGCCGCGCGCGACGTCGAGCATCAGGGCGATCGCCAGGTCGGCCACGCAGTCGTTGAGCACGTCCGGCGTGTTGCCCACCGGAATGCCGCGCCGGGCGGCGGCCTCGAGGTCGATCTTGTCGACGCCGACGCCGAAGCTGGAGATGACCTTCAGCGACGGCAACGCGTCGATCAGCGCGGCATCGGCGAAGCCCGCGGTCGCCAGGCCGACGAACTCGCGCCCGTGCGCCGCCAGAAACGCCTTCGGCTCCGCCTGATCGACCAGGCGCACCCAGTCGAAGGCCTCCGCCAGTTGCCTCTCCAACGACAGCATCAGCTTGCCGTACTGCAACACCCTGTGTTTCATCGCCTGGCGCTCCCGGTATCGA
>DATJYZ010000351.1:0-7327 GCA_035499355.1 Burkholderiaceae bacterium
CCTCTCGCCGGCGTAGATGCACTTTCTGTGGCCCCACAACCTGTGGTGGATGCTGGCGCTGCCGTTGCTGCCGGCACTGTACCTGTGGCTGCTGCGTCGACCTGCCAAGTCCGCGCTGCGGGTGAGCAGCGTGGACATCGCTCGCCGGGCCTCCAGCCCCCGGTGGCGGCGGCACGTGCCTCCGGCATTCTTCGGGTTGGCCCTGTGCGTCTTGCTGTTGAGCCTCGCGCGCCCGGCCGCGCGGCTGACGCTGCCGGGGTCTAGCGCCACGATCATGCTCGCGATCGACGTGTCGCTGAGCATGCGCGTGCAGGACGTCAAGCCGACGCGCATGGCGGCCGCGCAGGAAGCGGCAAGGGCCTTCCTGCAGCAGTTGCCGCGCAACATCCAGGTGGGCATCGTCACCTTTGCCGGCAGCGCCCAGGTGGCCCAGCAGGCGACGCTCGACCGTCCCTCTCTCATCGGCGCGATCGATGCCATCCAGATGCAGATGGGCACCGCCGTCGGCAACGCCATCGTGGTGTGCCTGGCGGAGCTGTTTCCCGATCAGGGAATCGATGTGGGCGAGATGACCTTCGGCCCGCAACGCAAGGCGCGCGGCTGGGATGAAAGACCGAAGGTGCGACCGGCGCCCGTCACGCCGGTGGCGCCGGGCTCGTACGACGCCGCCGCGATCATCCTGTTGAGCGACGGCCGGCGCACCACCGGAATCGACACGTTGGAGGCCGCGAAGATGGCCGCCGATCGAGGAATCCGGATCTACGCCGTGGGGTTGGGCACCCCGGACGGCCACGCGGCTGCGGGCGAGGGCATGGCCATCTATCTGCAGCTCGACGAGCCGACGCTGCGCGAGGTGGCGCGGATGACCGGCGGCGAGTATCACCACGCCGGCACCGCCGAGGATTTGCGCAGCGTCTACCAGCACCTCGGCTCGCGCCTGCAGATCCAGACGCGCGACACCGAACTGACCGGCCTGCTGGCCATGGTGGCAGCGATCCTGCTTGCGGCAGGGTCGGCGCTGTCGCTGCTCTGGTTCGGGCGCGTGGCGTAGGGTTCACCGCCCGAACAGCCACAGCATCACCAGCGCCAGCACGATCCAGGCGGCCCACTGCAGCGGCCGCGTGTCGACCGGCGCGCTCTCGTCGTCGGTGCGCAGGTAGCGGTGCAGCATGCCCAGCCCGGTTTCCTGCCAGTGCAGGGGCCGCTTCTCCTTCCTGCGGTACGGCCGCGCCGCCTGTGCGGCCGATCGCAGCTCGTGCTCCACCGCCGCCAACAGCGGGTTGATGTCCAGCAGCGACGGCGCCACCACCGCGTGGCCACACGACAGGCACGCCACCTCGCGGCTGGGGTCGAGCGCAGCGCCGCAGCCGCGGCATTCCCAGCGCATCGGCACGCCGTCGGGCGGCGGTGAGTCGCTCCAGTGGCCGACGCGCTGGCGCAGCGCGGTGGCCAGGCGCGGCAGGTCGATCACCACCAGCGGGCTGTTGCAGTAGCTGCACTCGTCGCGGCTGCCGTCGCAGGCGGCCCCGCAGTTGAGGCAGGCGAGCGTGCGCCGTTCGTCGGCCAAGGCGCGGCGCTCGGGCCCCAGCAGCGGCCGCACCAGGCCGCGCTCGGCAAGCATGCCGCTGTGACCGTGCAGGTGGCCGTGCGCGGCGGGGCACTCGAGCACCGGGAAGCGTCCGTAGCGGGTGGCGTTGTGCACCGACTTGAGCGGCAGGCGACATACCGGGCAGGCCAGCGTCGGTGGTCGCGGTGCCGGTGGCTCGCCGGCGGCGCCGCGCTGCAGCTCGCGCAGCAGGCGGATCCAGCCCAAGCCGCTCAGGTGCACCGACTCCAGCACGTCGAACCACACCAGCCGGCATGCGGCGCAGTGATCCACCACCACCGGTTGCGCGCCGTGACCCTGCAAGGCGAGGTGTGCCATCGCCTGCGCGCATTGCGGGCACTGGCGCAGCGCTTCGGTCGGTGTGTCGATCACGCCGCGCATTGTCGGGCGACGTCGCGGTGGGCCCGGCGTGAATCCGCCACGTGCGGCGCCGGCCAGGGGCGCCGGCGCGCCCGACAATGCAGCGATGTCGCATGAACGGGTGGATTGCGTGGTGGTCGGCGCCGGCGTGGTCGGGCTGGCGTGCGCGCGCGCGCTGGCCCAGGCCGGGCGCGAGGTGATCGTGGTCGAAGCCGAGCACGCGTTCGGCACCGCCACCAGCGCACGCAACAGCGAGGTCATTCACGCCGGCATCTACTACCCGACCGGCTCGCTGCGCGCGCAGCTGTGCGTGCACGGCAAGGCGCTGCTGTACGACTACTGCGCGTCGCACCACGTCGACCACCGGCGCTGCGGCAAGCTGATCGTGGCGCAGAACGACGCCGAGGCCACCCAGTTGCAGGTGATCGAGCAACGCGCGCGCGCCAACGGCGTGAACGACCTGCGCTGGCTCACGCGCGACGACGCACTGGCGCTCGAACCGCAGCTGCAGTGCACGCGCGCGCTGCTGTCGCCGTCGACCGGCATCGTCGACAGCCACGGCCTGATGCTGGCGCTGCTCGGCGACGCGCAGGCCGCCGGCGCCATGCTCGCCCTGCACTCACCGGCGCTGCGTGCCGCCGCCACGCGGCAGGGCATCGAGCTCGAGGTGGGCGGCGACGCCGCGACCACGCTACTGGCCGCGGCGGTGGTCAACAGCGCCGGCCACGGTGCACCCGTGCTGGCGGCCGCGACGCGCGGCCTGCCACCGGCGCACGTGCCGCCGCGCTATTTCGCCAAGGGCAACTACTTCACCCTGAGCGGACGCTCCCCGTTCTCGCGCCTGGTCTACCCGGCGCCCGGCGAATCGAGTCACCTCGGCGTGCACCTGACGCTCGATCTCGGCGGCCAGGCCAAGTTCGGCCCCAGCTTTCACTGGGTCGACGGCCTCGACTACCGTGTGGACGAGCAAGAGGCCGAGCACTTCTACGACGAGGTGCGGCGCTACTGGCCCGGCCTGCCCGGTGGCGCGTTGCAGCCGGGCTACGTCGGCGTGCGACCGAAGATCCGCGGCCCGGGTGAGCCGGCGCAGGACTTTCGCATCGACGGCCCGGCCGACCACGGCGTGCCCGGGCTGGTGAACCTGTTCGGCATCGAGTCGCCGGGGTTGACGTCGTCGCTGGCGATCGCCGAGCGCGTGGCGTCGCTGCTGGCCGCTGCGGCGTGACCGCGCCGACAAGCGCCACGGCGCTGGCAGCGTCATCCGGTGTCGACGCGCGCGCACTGCGCCTGTTCATCGCGTTGTGGCCGACGCCCTCGGTGCGCGCCGCCTTGCGCGCACGGCGCGACGCCATCGGCTGGCCGCCACGGGCCCGCGTGGTGGCCGACGAGCGGCTGCACCTGACGCTGCATTTCATCGGCGCGGTGCCGCGCTCGCTGTGGCCACGCCTGCTGCCGGCCTTGCAGCAGCCGTGCCCGCGCATCACGCTGGAGCTCGGCGCCGCGCAGGTGTGGCGCCACGGCCTGGTGGTGCTGCCCGCCACCACGGTGCCGGAGCCGCTGCGCGCCGTGCATGCAGCGCTGGCCCACGCACTGTCGGGTTTGGGCCTCCCGATCGAGCAGCGGCCGCTGCGCCCGCACGTCACGCTGGCGCGCCGCGCCGCCGGCGCGGTACTGCCGCCGGCGCAACCGCCGCTGCGTTGGCAGGCGGCGGGCTTCGTGCTGGTGAACTCCGACCCGGTGGACGGCTATCGCGTGCTGGCGCGCTACGGCGCCCGCGGCGTCAGCCTGGCAGCAGCGCCGCGAACTGCCACAGCGCGAAGCCGCCCAGCACCAGCGCCGACAGCACGTTGACGCGGCGCCGCCAGCGCTCGTCGAAGCGCTCGCGCAGCCGGCCCACCGCGGTGCTCAGGAAGAGCCACCACAGCGCCGAGCCGATCAGCACGCCGGCGATCATGACGCCCGGGCTCGCCACCGTCATGCGCCCGGCCATGGCGCCGAACACCGCGATGAACGACAGGATCGTCGCCGGGTTGGAGAGCGTCAGCGCGAAGGTGCCGGCGAAACAGCGCATCAGCTCGCGGCCGCCACCCAGTGGCGCCGCCTGTCGCGCCACCGGCGCGCGCAGGATCGACCACGCCAGCCACAGCAGGAACGCGCCGCCGCCCAGCGCGAGCGGCAGTCGCGCCGCGGTGAGCGCGTCGATCAGGGCGGTGACGCCGTAGGCACCGATGGCGCCGTAGACCGCATCGGCCGCCGCTGCTCCGAGGCCGGTGGCCAGACCGGCCGGCGAACCCCACTGCAGGGTGCGCTGGATCGTCAGCAGGCCGATCGGCCCGACCGGTGCGGCGATCGACAGCCCGATCAACAGCGATTGCAGGAACAGCGACGTCAGCGGCGACCCCTCCATGCCGCGATTGTGCGGTCGGCCTGCCATCGGCCCGGTGGCCGCCGGACCGCGGCCTCAGCGCACCGCGATGCGACGGGCGGGGTCGGGCCGGTGCCCGTTGAGCGCGCGGCGCAGGCCGTCGTCGAAGACCTGGCGCGTCAGCGGCTTGAGCCAGTATTCGTAGGCGCCGAGGCTCATCGCCTTGATGATCTCCATCGACAGCGCGTTGCCGGTGAGGATGTTGAGCTTGAGCCCGCGCGACGTGATCTCGATGTTCAGCTCGCGCACCACCTCGAGCCCCGAGATGTCGGGCAGGTTCATGTCGAGCAGCACGAAATCGGGCTTCTCGCGCCGCACCAGCTCGACACCGCCGCGGCCGGTGTCGGCGTGCAGCAACTCGACCTCCGGGTGGCGTGCCACCATCGCCCGCACCAGCAGCACGTTGGTCTCGTCGTCCTCGATGTAGACCACCTTGCCGCGCAGCGGCGGCTCCGGCTGCACGGGCGCTGGCGTCTTGTCGCGTCTCGGCATGGTCTGGATGATCGGACGTGGTGGAGATCGAGCGGCTTGGCCCTCCGGCGGCGATGCGCTCAGGATACGACGCCGGCGCGCCGGCGCAACCCCCAAAAGCCGAATCGCCGAACCCGGTGCGGCTACGGGCGCGGCGTGGCGCTGGCGCGCCGCACCAGGCCTTCGACCGCCAGCGCGTAGCCGTCGATGCCGAAGCCCACCACGATGCCGGCAGCCACGCTCGACAGGTACGAGTGGTGGCGAAACGCCTCGCGCGCGTGCACGTTCGAGATGTGCAGCTCGATCACCGTGGTGCCGCTGCCCTTGATCGCGTCGTGCAGTGCCACCGAGGTGTGCGTGTATGCACCGGCATTGAACACCACGCCCAGCAGTTGCCCCGCGCGCTGGGCGGCGCCGGCCTGCTGGATCCAGTCGATCAGCTGGCCCTCATGGTTGGACTGCCGGCACTCGATGCCGACGTTGAGCCGGGCCGCCGTGTCGCGGCACAACGCATCCACGTCGGCCAGCGTGGCCGAGCCGTACACCGCCGGCTCACGCGTGCCGAGCAGGTTGAGGTTGGGGCCGTTGAGAACGAGGACCTGCTTCATCGAGGACTGTGCTCCATCGCCGCCGCGTGCGCCTTGCGCAGGCGCATCGCGTTCGGCAATGGTACCGAGCGGCGCAACACGTCCTCGCCGAGCCACAGCGCCGAGGCGCGCGCGCGCTCGGCCACCGCCCCCGGCGGGATCTGCTGGTAGTCGTCGTTGAACACCTCGAAGCTGTAGTCGCCGCCGTAGCCGAGCGCGTCGAGCCGCAGCACCAGCTCGGCCACCTGCTCGCTGTGCACGCCCTCGCCGGGAAAGACGCGGAAGTGCCGGGCCGTGGTCATGCGCTCCTCGAACGAGCGCGCCTCCTGCCACATGAAGTCGGCCAGCTGCACCAGGAAGATCTTGGCCGGGTCGACCTCGTCGAGCGCGTCCAGCGGCGTCTTCGCCGCCACGATGTGGAACGAGTCGATGCCGAGCCCGAGGTTCGGCGCGTCGGCGCGGTTGACCACCTCCCACGCGGTGGTGAACTCGTTGATCGTGCGTCCCCAGCTCAAGCCTTCGTAGGCGATCTTCAGCCTCAGCGGCACCGCCAGCATCGCCAGCTTGCGCAGGTCGCGCGCCAGCGCGTCGAGGTCTTGCGTCGCGTGCGTGCTGGTCGACGAACAGGCCAGCAACAGGGGCGCGCCGACCGCGCGCGCCATCTCGAGCATCGCCTTGGCGATGTCGACCTTGTAGTCGTGCAGGTGACCGCTCAACCCTTCGAAGTCGCGCAGCACCTGGAAGCCGGTGACGCGCAGGCCGCTGGCCTTGACCACGCGCACGGCGTCCTCCACGCCCTCGGCGTGGCCGGTGAGGTCGCTCGCCTTGAGCATCACCTGCGTGAAGCCGGCGTCGCGCATCGCCGCCAGCTTGGCCGGCAGCGAACCCGACAGCGTGATGGTGTCCATCCCGAAGTCGTCGATGAAGCCGGCGGCGCGGGTCATGTTGCCTCCCTGGACGCGTGCCGCGCCGGCCCCGCGGCGGCAGCGAACCCGGTGGCGACGGCACCGCGCGGGCTCACGGCGCTGCCCTCTCGTCGTGCACCAGCTCGAACATCACGCCGCCGAGCCGGCTCTTGGTCAGCGCGCCGCGGTTGTCGCTGTGCAGGTCGCTCGACTCGACGAACTCCACGCCGCGCGTGCGCAGGGCCTTCACGGCCGCGGGCACGTCCGGCGCGCCCAGGCCGATGCGCTGCAGGCTCTCCTCGCCTTCAACATCGACGATGCCGGGCTCGGGCTCGATCAGCTGCAGGTAGAAGCTGCGGCACGGGCTGCGCAGGATGCAGCCCTTGGGCAGGATGCCGAAGCGCTCGCTGTCGGGCAGCACGTCGAATGCGAACAGCTCGCGGTAGAACTCGCTCCAGTCGGCCATGCGGTCGTTGCCGATGTACTGCACGATGCCGAACCAGTGCAGCCCGGCCAGCGCCGGCGGCGCACGGTCGACGGTGGGGATCGGCACGAAGTCGACGTCGTAGATCGAGAACTCGCGGTAGCGGTCGACGAAGTAGATGCGGCTCGCACCGACGCCGTGGATCGCCGGGATGTTGAGCTCCATCACCTCGACGTGCGTGGGCACGCTCCAGGCGCCGCGCTCGAGCGCGCGCCGGTACGCCGCCGCGGCGTCGCGCACGCGCAGCGCGATGGCGGCGATCGTCGGCGTCTCGCCGGGGGCCACGCTGCGCGGCCGCGCGCTGTCGTGGGCGTTGATCACCACGTTCATCGCGCCCTGGCGGTACAGCAGCACCTCGCGCGAGCGGTGTCGCGCCACCGGCCTGAAGCCCATCATCTCGAGCACCTGGCCCAGCGCCTGCGGCCGGCTGGTGGCGTACTCGATGAACTCGATGCCGTCGAGGCCGAGCGGGTTGGCGGCGTCGGCGAT
>DATJYZ010000352.1:0-4554 GCA_035499355.1 Burkholderiaceae bacterium
CGGCCTGATCGGGCTCGGCCTCGGGTTGTCGTGGGGGCTGTTGCGCACGATCAACCTGGCGCACTTCGCGTTCACGTTCGCAGCGGCGTACCTGTGCTACCAGTTGGTGACGAGCACCGGCATCGACCCGCTGCTCACGCTGGCGGTGATCGCGCCGCTGTTCTTCGCGCTCGGCTGTGCGCTGCACTGGCTGGTGCAGCGCTTCGACGTGTCGCCGCTCAATTCGCTGCTGCTCACCTTCGGCGTCACCGCGATCATCGAGGCCGGCATCCAGGCCCTCTGGAGCGCCGACTTCCGGCGGCTCGAATCGCACTACGCACAGGCCCGATTCAAGCTCGGTGCGCTGTTCGTGCCGGTGCCCGAGCTGATCACGCTCGTCGTCGCGCTGGCGCTGTCGCTCGCGATCTGGGCACTGCTCAAGCACACCGACCTCGGCAAGGCGCTGCGCGCGGCGGCGATCGATGCACCGATCGCCGCCGCGTTCGGCGTCAACCAGCGCGCGCTCTCGCTGCTGCTCGCGGGCACCTGCGCGGCGCTGGCCGCGGTGGCCGGCGTGTGCCTGTCGTTGAGCTTCACGCTGGCGCCGTCGCAGATCTACGCCTGGGTCGGCGTGGTGTTCGCCGCGGTGATGATGGGCGGCCTCGGCAGCGCGCTCGGCCCGCTCGCGGCCGGCATCGTGATCGGCGTCAGCGAGGCGCTGACGATGGCGATCACCGCGCCGTCGTGGGCGCCGATCGTCTCGTTCACGCTGTTGATCGCGCTCCTCCTGCTACGCCCGGGGCGTGCGTGAAGCAGCCCGCTGTGGTCACCCTGCTTGCCGGCGGTGCGCTGCTGGCGCTCGTGCCATGGCTGCATCTGCCGGCGTTCTACGAATCGATCCTGTACCTGGTGCTGCACTGGGTGCTGTTGGCGACGTCGTGGAACATCCTGTCGGGGTACTCGGGCTACTTCTCGTTCGGTCACGGCGCCTTCTTCGGTGCCGGCGTCTACACCACGGCGGTGCTGGCGGGCAAGTTCGACTGGCCGTTCCTCGCCACGTTGCCGATGGCGGCCGCGGTGGCCGCGGTGTTGGGCCTGGCGCTCGGCGCGGTGGTGTTCCGCGTGCGCGGGGTGCGCGGCGAGGTGTTCGCGCTGCTGACGCTGGCGGTGACCTTCGTGCTCGCCACCATCGTGCTCAACACGCCGATCGATGGCGGGCCGGGCATCTACCTCAGCGCCGTGCCGGTGCCTCGGCTGGCACCGACGCAGCCTGGCACGTTCTACCTGCTGGCGCTGGCCGGCGCCGTCGGCGCGCTGCTCGTCGCCTACGTCGTTCAGCGCTCGCGCCTGGGCGTCGGGCTGTTCGCGATCCACGACGACGAGGATGCCGCCGAGGTGATGGGGGTGCCAACCTATCGCTACAAGCTCGTCGCACTGGCGATCTCGTGCGCGCTCGCAGGCCTGGCCGGCGGCGTGCATGCGCTGTTCATCTCGTACGTCACCACCGGCGAGGTGTTCTCGATCACGGTGCCGCTGACGGTGATCCTGATGAGCGTGCTCGGGGGCACGCGCCATTGGGCGGGGCCTGCCGTCGGTGCCACGGCGATCACGCTGCTGCTCTATGCCTTCACCAAGGGCGACCTCGCGCTGGCGGGCAAGGCGACGACCGGCGCGGTGCTGATCGTCGCCATCCTGTTCATGCCACAAGGCATCGTGCCGTGGCTGCTGTCGTTGCGGCGAGCCGCGGCGCCGGCCGCCGCCGACGCAGCGCCGCGCGAAACCGTGCAGGCACCGATGCCGGCATCGACGACACGGGGCGACACCCTGCTGCGGGCCACCGCGCTGACGAAGTCGTTCGTCGGCGTGCAGGCGCTGGCCGGCGTCGACATCGAGGTCCGGCGAGGCGAGATCCTCGGCCTGATCGGCCCCAACGGCTCGGGCAAGTCGACCTTCATCAACGTGGTCAGCGGCCATCACGCCGCGACGTCGGGTGCTATCACGTTCGAAGGGCGCGAAATCGCGCGCCTGGCGGCGCACCGCATCGCGCACGCCGGCATCGCACGCACCTACCAGATCCCGCGCCCGTTTGCCCATCTGTCCGTGCGCGACAACGTCGCCGCCGCGGCGATGTTCGGCGGCGCCGCGCTGTCGGCATCGCGCGCGCGCGCCGAGGCCGATCACTGGCTGGCGTTCACCGGCCTGGCCGTCAAGGCCGACGCGCTGCCGGACGCGCTGAACCTGCACCAGCGCAAGTTTCTCGAGTTGGCGCGCGCGCTGGCCTCGCGCCCGCGGCTGGTGTTGCTCGACGAGGTGCTGTGCGGCCTCAACCCGGCCGAGATCGACGACGCGGTGGCGCTGATCCGACGCATTCGCGACGCCGGCACCACGGTGGTGTTCGTCGAGCACGTGATGCGTGCGGTGATGGCGCTCAGTGACCGGCTGGTCGTGCTGAATCACGGCCAGCTGCTGGCCGTCGGGGCGGCGGCCGAGGTGATGCAGCGCCGCGACGTGGTCGACGCCTACCTGGGAACGGCGCATGCTGCTGCGGGTCACTGACCTCGAGGTCGCGTACGGTCCCGCGCCGGCACTGTGGGGCGTGTCGCTCGCGGTACGCGCGGGCGAGCTGCTGAGCGTGGTCGGACCCAACGGGGCCGGCAAGTCGACGCTCATCAATACGCTGGCCGGGTTGCTGCGCGCGCGTGCGGGCACCATCGAGTTCGACGGCCACGACATCACGCGGCTGCCGGCTCATCGCTTCTGCGCTGCCGGCATCGCGCTGGTGCCCGAGGGGAGGCGGCTGTTCGCGACCATGAGCGTGCGCGAGAACCTCGAGCTGGGCAGCCTGCTGGCGCACGCGCGCGCCCAGCGCGCGCGCTCGCTCGAGCACGCGGCGGCGCTGTTCCCGGTGCTGCGGCAGAAGCTCGGCGCGCCGGCGGGCGCGCTTTCGGGCGGCCAGCAGCAGATGGTGGCGATCGCGCGCGCACTGATGGCGCGCCCGAAGCTGCTGCTGCTCGACGAGCCGTCGCTCGGCCTCTCGCCGCTGGTGGTGCAGGATCTGTTCGCGGCGATCCGCCGCATCGGCGCCGACGGCATCACCATGCTGCTGGTCGAGCAGAACGTCGCCACGGCGCTGCAGATCGCACAGCGCGCCTACGTGCTCGAGCAGGGGCGCATCGTCGCCGAGGGCGACCCCGAGTCGATGCTGTCGCGCGCCGAGGTCCGGCGCGCGTACCTGGGCAGCGAGCCTTAGAGCATGCTCAGCGCACCGTGAACGGCGCCTGGTACGGCCGGCCGAACACCACGCCGCCGGCCACCGTGGCCGAGGGCTTCAGGTAGACCTTGCCGTCGCGTTTGTTGTTGCGCGTGTCGACGAACGACACCGGCCCCTCCACCAGCTCGAACAACGCCAGGTCAGCGGGCGCCCCGGTCTGCAGCGTGCCGAGCTTGGGCACGCGGCCGATCACGCGCGCCGGCGCGGCAGTGGCCATGGTGATCACCTGCTCGAGCGTGAAGCCCATGTTGAGCAGCTTGCTCATCACCCACGGCAGGTACGGCATGCCCGGCGTGTTGCCCGAGAACACGTGGATGTCCGACGAGATGGTGTCAGGCAGGCAGCCCTGCGCGATGGCGGCTTCGGCGATGGTGTAGTCGAAGCTACCCCCGCCGTGGCCGATGTCGAAGATCACGCCGCGCTGCTTGGCCGCCAGTGCCGCCGGCAGCAGCTTGCCGTCCTGCACGATGTTGGTCCCCTCGCCCGCGACGTTGGGGGCGCCGGAGTAGCAGTGCGTCAGGATGTCGCCCGCGCGCAGCGTGTCGAGGATCTGCGACATCAAGGCGCGCGTCTGCACGCCGCCGATGTGCGCCATCACGCGCGCAGGCACGCCGGATTTCTCGCACGCCGCGACCGCGCGCTTCAGCGGCTCCAGGCCGTTCTGCGCGATCACGTTCTCGCTCATTCGCACCTTGACGCCGAGCACGAAGTCGGCGTTCTCGGCCACCGCTCGGGCGCAGGCGTCGACCTGCGCGTATTCGATGTTGAACAGCTCGGGGATCGGAAAGCCCGCCAAGCCGACGATGCCGATGTGCACGAACGCGAACTGCCGCGTGCGCGACTGCGCCATCGCCAGACGGCGGAACGCCGCGATGTTGTTGGCGCCGGCATCGCCCGCCGACACCACGGTGGTGGTGCACTGGAACGGCACCAGCTCGTCGGCCGGGATGCCGATCGCCGACCCGTACGGGAAGGTGTGCGCGTGCAGGTCGATCAGCCCGGGCGTCACCAGGCGCCCCGCGGCGTCGAGCACACGTTCCGCGCGCTCGGGCGGGATGCTCGCGGCGATGCTCTCGACCTGGCCATAGCGGATGCCGATGTCGCGCGTGCCCTTGAGGTTCTGGCTGGGGTCGAGGACGTTGGCGTTGCGCACCAGCAGGTCAAACTTGTCGTTCGGTCCCATCGCCGCCCGGGCCGGCAACAGCGCCCCGAGCGCCGCGCCAGCGCCAGCGGCCACCAGCCACTCGCGCCGTGTGTGGTTTGTCATGTCTCCTCCGTCTTTTGATGCGCGGCGCATTCAAACA
>DATJYZ010000353.1:0-2735 GCA_035499355.1 Burkholderiaceae bacterium
GCACGACCTGGTGGTCGGCCACGGCAATGGCCCGCAGGTGGGTCTGCTCGCGCTGCAGGGCGCGGCCTACGACAAGGTGGAGACTTATCCGCTGGACGTGCTCGGCGCGCAGACCGAAGGGATGATCGGCTACATGATCGAGCAGGAGCTCGGCAACCTGATGCCGTTCGAGCGCCCGTTCGCGACCCTGCTGACGATGATCGAGGTCGACGCCGACGACCCGGCGTTCAAGAACCCCACCAAGTTCATCGGCCCGGTGTACCCGAAGGACGAGGCCGATCGCCTGGCCGCCGAGAAGGGCTGGGTGGTCAAGGCCGACGGCGACAAGTGGCGCCGCGTCGTGGCGTCGCCCGAGCCCAAGCGCATCTTCGAGCTGCGCCCGATCCAGTGGCTGCTCGAGAAGCACACCATCGTCATTGCTGCCGGCGGCGGCGGCATCCCGGCGGTGTACGAGCCGGGCAAGCCACGCACGCTCAAGGGCATCGAGTGCGTGATCGACAAGGATCTGGCCACCGAGCTGCTGGCGCGCGAGCTCGGCGCCGACGTCCTGGTGATGCTCACCGACGCCGACGCGGTCTACGTCGATTGGGGCAAGCCGACGCAAAAGGCGATCCGCCGCGCCACGCCTGTGGCGTTGGGCAAGATGGCCTTCGCCGCCGGCTCGATGGGCCCCAAGGTCGACGCGGCGTGCCGCTTCGTGCAGGCCACCGGCAAGCGCGCCGCCATCGGCGAGCTCGGCGATCTCTCGCGCATCATCGAAGGCAGCGCGGGCACCACCATCACGCCCGAGGCCAACGGCATCGAGTATGCTGGCGCGCGTTGAGCACGCGCTCGAGCCTGCGCCGGAATCATCGACACCGCCGAACCCCCCGCCGAGTCCGCGCCGGGCGCCAACGAGGCCAACGCGCACTACGTCGATCGCGTCGTCGCCACGGCGGCGGTGCGCGGCGTCGAGGCCAGCGAATCCATCGTCGCCAGCAACGGCACCAAGCTGGTGGCCAAGGGCGCGCGCATCGACGCCAGCCTGCGCGATCGTCTGCTGCAGCACAAGCTGGCCAAGCCGCTGGAACAGTGCGTGCAGGTGGTCGACGCGGTCGGCAGCGAGCGCCTGCGCGAGGTGGCCGGCGAGCTGACCGAGCGCCATGCGCTGTTGCGCGCGCTGGACGCGAACGAGCGCTCGGGGTCGTTGCCAGACGCCTTGGCCAACCTCACGCTGACGCCGCCGCTGCAGTCGCTGCTCAGCGTCTACGTCGACAGCCAGGACAGCCGGCTGGCGCACACGGTGGGCGTGGCGATGCTGACGCTGGGCCTGGCGCGCCGGCTGTGGCCCGGTGAGGGCGAGCGCCACCGCACGCTCGCCGTGGCCGGGTTGGTGCACGACGCCGGCGAGCTCTACATCGACCCCGCGTTCCTGCGGCCGCAGTCCGAGCTCCGGCCCGAGCAATGGCGCCACGTCGTGAGCCATCCGGCGGTGGCGCACAAGGTGCTCGCCGACATGGCCGGTGCCGGCCCCGCGGTTGCGGTGCCGGTGCTGCTGCACCACGAGCGGCTCGACGGCTTCGGCTACCCGCGTGGCGTCGCCGACGAGCAGTTCACCCTCGAGGGCCAGGTGCTGGCGGTCGCCGAATGGCTGATGGCGCTGCTCGAGTCGGGCTTCGCGCCGCTGACGCGCGCCAGCCTGGCGCGCCAGTTGATGCCTGGCGAGTTCGGCGACGCGGTGCTCGACATCGTCGCCGCAGCGGCGCGTGCCGGCCTGAAGACGGCGCCCGAGACGGTGCCGCCGGTGACGGTGGAAGACGCGCTGCCGCGCGTCGAGCGCATCGCGGCGATGCTGGCGCGCCAGCGCGAGCTGCTGCCCTGGCTCGACGAGGAGATCGGGCGCGCCGCGCCGGCGCTGCGCGCCGTGCTGCAGGCCAGCCGGCGACGCATGCAGCGCATGCAGGCGTCGTTCTCCAGCCTCGGCTTCGATGCCAAGCAGGCGGCGGAACTGCTGGCCGAGTGGGCGGCGCTGGACAACGCCGACAGCGTGCACCGCGAGGTGGCGACGCTGCTGCGCGAGCTGAGCTGGCGCATGCGCGAGATGGAGCGCGAGACCTGGCTGCGCGCCTGGCTGCTGCCGCCCGACGACGGCGCGGTGGTGTCGCAGCTGATGGGGCGCCTGCGCGGCGAGCCCGCGGCCGCAGCGCCGGCGACGGTGAAGTAGGCGCGTCCGGCGCGCCTGCCGCGGTCGCTACTCCTTGAACCAGGTCATCTGCGTCGTGGTGGCGAGCAGCCGGCCGTCGCGGCCCCAGAGCTGCGCGATCTGATCGCCGAAGTGGCGCGCGAAGGTGTGCGCGTCGACGGTGCCGAGCAGCGGCGCGCTGCCCTGCGCGGCGATCTCCGCGGCGCTGGCGTGGAAGTGCACGGTCATCGTCACCGTGCCCGCGGGTACCATGGTGCCGCGCACGTGGAACGCGCGCACGAAGAACACGTCGCACAGAGCGGCGAGCGATAGGACGTCGAGCGGCCGCCGCGGCTTGTCGGCCACCCACAGCGTGGAGTGCGCGCTCTGCGGCGTGGCGTGGGCCTGCGTCTGCGGCGTCCACGGGCCGTGTACGAAGCGGAACTCGTAGCGCTGCAGCCAGGCCAGGCGGCCGTCGGTTGGCAATTCGGGCACGGCCTCGGGCGGCGGCACGTCGGGCATCGTGGCCGGCTGGTGCGCCCAGGTGTCGCGCCGCGCCGCCAGCACCGCGCTC
>DATJYZ010000354.1:0-14450 GCA_035499355.1 Burkholderiaceae bacterium
AATGGCGTGCTCGGCGTCGGCAACTTCGTGCAGGACTGTGGCGATGCGTGCGCGACCGGCGCAATACCCGGCACGTACTACGCCTGCGATGCCGGCGGCGGGGTCGCCTGCACTTCGGTGACCGTGGCCACCGGCCAGCAGGTGTCGAATCCGGTCGCGCTGCTGGCCGGCGACAACAACGGGCTCGTCATGACACTGGCCCCAGCGCCGGTGCAAGGCGAGGCGTCGGCGACGGGGACGATGACCTTCGGGATTGGCACCGAGACCAACAACACGTTCGTCGCGGCCCGCTTCTACACGCTCGACGATGCCGGCACGCTGGTCACGATCTTCGACGGCCTGGCGCAGAGCGGCAGTTTCATCGACAGCGGCTCCAATGCGCTGTACTTCTCCGATGCCGCGCTCACCACCTGCAGCGACGCGTCGGTGTTCTATTGCCCGTCGCAGACCCAGCCGATGAGCGCCGTGATCCAGGGCCTCAACGGCATCAGCGCGTCGGTCGACTTCGTGGTCTCCAACGCCGACCAGCTGCTGAGCACTGCGGACGCCGTCATGCCCGGACTCGCCGGCCCCGACGTCACGCCGGCCAGCGGTGCGTCCGCCGCGTTCGATTGGGGATTGCCGTTCTTCTTCGGGCGCAACGTCTACGTGCTGTTCGAGGGCCGTGTCGCCAGCGGCAGCACGGGCCCGGCGGTCGGATTCTGAGCAGGGCGCCGCGCCGGCACAGCCATCGGGAGATCACGATGCCACGGTCCACTTCACGCCGCTGTTTGCTGGCGGTCCCGACCTTCACCGCGCTGCTCGTCGCCGCCTGCGGCGGCAGCAACAGCGGCGCCGCCATCGGCGGCAACCTCAGCGGCCTCGGCGCCGGCGACACCGTGGTGTTGCAGGACAACGCCAGCGACAACCTCAGCCTCGGCGCCAACGGCACGTTCGCGTTTGCCACCCGCCTCGCGTCGAGCACGCCTTACACCGTGACGGTGCTGACGCAACCGGTCGGCCAGTTCTGCTCGGTGGCCAACGGTGCCGGCACCACCGACTCCGATGCCGATGCGGTCAACACCGTGAGCGTGACCTGCGTCTCCACCGCGACCGTGGGCGGAACGGTCACCGGCCTGGCCACCGGCACCGCGGTGACACTGTCCAACAACGACGTGCTCTTGCCGGTGGCCGTCAACGGCCAGTTCGCGTTCCCCGGCCTGCTCGAGGTGGGCGCGCCCTACGACGTGACGGTGGCGACGCAGCCCGCGGGAGAGACCTGCACCGTGGTGAACGGGGTGGGCTCCATCGTGGCCGGCGTGGCCGTCAACGTGACCGTCGCGTGCAGCGGCGCCTGAGCGGGCGGCGATTCGCCTGACCCCGGCGCGCACGCGCCGGGGTCGCGTCGCCGTTGCCGTCGCCGCAGCCGTGGCCGCGGCGGGCCGGCCAGCGCGTGAAACGGTGATGGAGCGCGTGGCGAAAAAGGGCCTGCGCAACGCAATCGCGGCGACACGCCGGCCTCGTGTTCGGCCGCATCGCAGACCGGTTCGACAACCTGCAGAGCCACGGCATCGCGTCACTCGGCCAGACGGTGCTGGCGGCGCTGTTCCCGCTGATGCAGACGCGCGCCGAGCTCCACGCGCTGTCGGCGGCGTTCGGCTTGGTGTTCAGCGGCGCCATGACGTCGTTCATCCTGTGTGCACGCGAGTACCTTCCAGCGGCAGCGCACCGGCCTGTCGATCGGGGTGGTGATGTTCTTCGGCTGGTTCGGCATGGCGCTCGGCGCCTGGCAGGGCGGTCTGTTCTTCGACCTGTGCGGCAGCCACGCGCCGTCGTTGGCCAACGCGTCGCTCGGGGGCGTGGCCAACCTGCTGGTGCTCGGTCTGCTGTACCTGGTGACGGTGCACCGGCCGCGGCGTGCGGCGCCGGCCATCGCCTGAGGCGGCAGAGCCGAATCGTCGGCGCGCGGCGACCGGGGGCGCCGCGGTGCGCGCGACGCGTCAGCGCACGGCGAGGTAGACCAGCGCGATGGCGGCGACGAAGGCGAAGGCGAAGCCGATGGTCCAGGCGCGGTCGCTGGCCGCGGCACTGAGCAGCTCGGGTGCGCCCGCACGGGCGCGTTCGCGCATCAGGTCGGGCGACACATGGAGCAGCGAACTCGGGCTCATCTCGACTACCTGGTGATCACGGCGGCCCACTATCGCGCATCGAGGGCGTGCGCGGTCGTGCATTTCGGCGCGTCGAGGCCCTGCGGGCCCCCTCGATCGGGTGACGCAGCGGGCTCGCGTGATGAAGTGGCGCCCTCTCCGCGACGACCCGGACCCCGCCTTGCCTCGTGCGACAAGGAGCCGCGCGGACCGCGACGCTGCCGACTCGCGAAGCTCCGACTGCACGATGATCCTTGCGCGCCAGGCAGCGGGCATGCATGCGACCTTGGCGGGACCGGCGTCGACATGGACAATCGCCGTCGACCACGCATTCCGTCGCCCGGAGGTGATCACGCGCACGCGCCAGTGGCTGGAAGGGTTGGGGCTCCCCCAGTACGCCGACGTCTTCGAGGCCAACGACATCGAAGCCGGCGTGCTGCCGCTCGTCACCGATCAGACCCTCAAGGACATCGGTGTGGCCAGTGCCGGCCATCGCCTGCGCATCCTGGCGGCCGTCGGGCAGCTCGCCGAACCTCCTTCTGCAGGGCCCGCAACGGCGGACAAGGCGCGCGCCGCCGGAGGCGCCGACGGCGAGCGTCGCCAGGCCACGGTGTTGATCGCCGACATCGCCGGCTACACCAGCCTGTGCAGTCGCGTCGATCCGGAGCAGGTGCAGGCGCTGCTGGGCCGCTTCTACGAAATCACCGATCGGATCGTCGCCGCCTACGGCGGCACGGTGATCGATCACGCCGGCGACGGCACCCTCGCTGCGTTCGGCGCGCCGGTCGCGCACGACAACGACGCCGAGCGGGCGGCGCGGGCTGCGCTCGACATGCACGCGCAGGTGGCGCAGATCGTCGATCCCGCCGGGCAGCCGTTGACGCTGCACGCCGGCATCGCCAGCGGCGAGGTGGTCGCGGCGACGATCGCCGGCGGCGCCACGCCGAAATACGCCGTCACCGGCGACGTCGTCAACCTGGCGGCACGTTTGGGCGCACTGGCGACGAGCGGACAGACGCTCGTCGCCGACGCCGCCTGGCGTCCGCTGTCGAACCGCTTCGACGCCGAGCCGCTCGGCGAGACGCCGCTGAAAGGCATCGACAGGCCGGTGGCGTTGTGGCGTCTGCGCGGGCTGCGTCGCGCGGCCACCGAACGCCGCGCGCTGGTCGGGCGACACACCGAGCTGCGGCAACTGGTCGGTGTGCTGGACGCGGCGGCCGAAGGGCACGGGCTCGCCGTGTGCGTGCGTGGCGAAGCCGGCATCGGCAAGTCGCGGCTGGTCGACGCCTTCCGCGAGCACGCGCTGGCACGGGGCTTCGCCTGCCACAACGGCTACGTGCTCGACTTCGGGGTCGGCAGGCGGCAGGACGCGCTGGCGGCGATCGTCAAGGACGTGCTCGACGTCGGTGCGCCGGCCGACGAGGCCGCGCTGCAGGCCGCCGTGGCACGGGCGGTCTCGTCGGGCTTGATCGCGACCGACCAGCTGGTCCTGGTCAACGACCTGCTCGAACTGCCGCAGACGCCCCAGCAGCGCGCCGCCTTCGACGCGATGGACAACGCGACCCGCCTGCAGCGCCTGGGCGAGACGTTCGTCGGCATGGTCAATCGCAGCGCGTCGCAGCGCCCCCGGTGGATCCTGGTGGAGGACATCCACTGGGCCTCGGCCGATCTGCTGCGCCACCTCGCGCTGCTGGCCCGCGTGGCCGGCGAGTCGCGCGTCGTCGTGGTGATGACGTCGCGCGTCGAGGGTTATCCGCTCGACGCCGCCTGGCGCGCAGTGGCGCGCGACAGCCCCTTCATGACGGTCGACCTCGGTGCCATGCGCGCGCAGGAGTGCCGCCTGCTGGCCGGCGGCCTGATGCCGTCGTCCGAGCGGTTGGTCGCCGAATGCATCGAGCGCGCCGACGGCAACCCGCTGTTCCTCGAGCAGCTGCTGCGCAACGCGGTCGAGAGCAAGGCGACGAGCCTGCCGGCGAGCATCCAGAGCCTGGTGCTCGCGCGCATGGACCGTCTCCACCCGGGCGACAAGGCTGCGCTGCAGGCCGCGTCGGTGCTCGGCAAGCGCTTCGGCATCGTCGCGCTGCGGGCGTTGCTGGCAGACGCCGGCACTACGTGCCAGGCGCTGATCGATGCCGATCTGGTGCGCCCAGAGGGTGCCGACCACGTGTTCGCGCATGCGTTGATCCAGGAGGGCGTCTATGCCTCGCTGCTGCACTCGAGGAAGCGCGAGCTGCACCGGCGTGCAGCCGACTGGTTCGGCGAGCAGGAGCCGATCCTGCGCGCCGAGCACCTCGATCGCGCTGCCGATCCATCGGCCGCGCAGGCATACTTCGCCGCCGCTCGTGCACAGGCCGCGCGCTTGCGCCACGAATCGGCGCTGCGCCTGGCCGACCGCGGCCTCGAGATCGCGCTGTCCGACGGGCCGCGCTGTGCGCTGCTGCTGCTGCGCGGCGACCTGCTGCGCGAGGCCGGTCGGTCCGGTGAGTCGCTGGCGGCGTTCCAGGCCGCGCTGTCGCTGACGGCCGATGCCGAGCAGCGCTACCAGGCCCGCATGGGCCTGGTCGCCGGCTACCGGGTCACCAGCGACATCCCGGCGGCGATGACCGCGCTCGACGAGGCGCAGGCCCTGGCCGAGCAGCTGGGGGCCGCGGCGCAGCGCTCACGCGTTCACCACGTGCGCGGCAACCTGCATTTCGTGCGCGGCGACAGCGCGGCGTGCGAGCGCGAACACGAGGCCGCATTGCAGCAGGCGCAGCAGGCGCACGACGCCGAGTGCGAGGCCCAGGCGCTCGGCGGTCTCGGCGATGCGCAATACCTGCAAGGCCGCATGCTCAGCGCGCTCGGCCACTTCGGGCGCTGCGTCGCGCTGTGCGAGCGCGCCGGCCTGGTCAGGGTCGAGGTCCCCAACCGCTGCATGGTGGGCCACTGCCTGTACTACGCCAACCGCGTGCCCGAGTCGATCGCCGCGGTGCATCGCGCGCTGGCCGATGCGCGCCGCATCGGCCAGGCGCACGCCGAGATCTTCACGCTCGAATCGCTCGGCCTGCTGTTCGCATGGAACGGCGACTACGCGCTGGCCGAGCGGGCACTGGCCGAGGGCATCCCGCTGGCGCGCGCGGCCGGCGCGCGGCGCTACCTCAACGCCATGCTGTGCGCGCTGGCCGAAGCGCGACTCGGCGCCGGCGCCCGCGACGAGGCCAGCGCGCTGCTCGACGAGGCGCTGTCGGTGGCGCAGCAATCGGGCATGGCGTTCGCCGGTGCCTGGATCCTGTCGGTGATGGCCCGCGCCGACGCCGAAGGCGGCCAGGCGCGGCGCCGCCTCGAGCAGGGCGAGAAGGTGCTGAGCCAGCCCTGCCTGTCGCACAGCCACCTGCACTTCTACCGCAACGCCATCGACGTCAGCCTGGCGCGGCGCGAGTGGGACGAGGCCGCGCGCTACGCCGCACTGCTCGAGTGCTACGTGGCGCACGAGGCCCTGCCATGGAGCTCGCTGTTGATCGAGCGCGCCCGCGTGCTGGCCGCGCTCGGCGCCGGCGAGCGCGGCGACGTGCTGCTGCGGCGGCTGCACGGCATTCGCACCGAGATCGCCCGCGTCGGCATCGGGTCTGCGCTGCCGGCCCTCGACCGCGCGCTGCCGCACGCCGGCGCCTGAGCGTCGCCCTCGCTGGCGACGATGTTCGTCGTCAGCGCAACGCCGCGGCGACGCTGGTCGCCAGCGTCGTCGTCGGGCATCCGATCAGGCGCGACAGCTGGCGGCCGTCGTCGAACAGCGCGCCGTTCGACGCGGCGACGTCCCAGCCGGCGATCGCCTGGGCGAGGCCCGCGGGCAGCCCGAAGCCCGCCAACGCCTTGGCATAGTCGGCCTCGGGCAGGTTCCGGTACGGTAGTGCCTTGCCGCTCTGGCGCGACACCTCGGCGGCCAGATCGGCGAGCGTGTACGCCTCGTCGCCGGCGAGCTCGTAGGTCCTGCCCACGTGACCGGTGGTGGTCAACACCGCCGCCGCGGCGGCGGCATAGTCGGCCCGTGCGGCCGATGCGATGCGGCCCTGGCCCGCGCTGCCGATGAACGCGCCGCCGGCCAGCGCGCCGGCGATCGACCCGGTGTAGTTCTCGGTGTACCAGCCGTTGCGCAGGATCGTGAACGACAGGCCGGAAGCCTTGAGCATGCCCTCGGTCTCCAGGTGCTCGGGCGCCAGGCTGAGCGGCGACGTGTCGGCATGCAAAAGGCTGGTGTAGACCACGTGGCGAACGCCGGCCTTGCGCGCTGCGTCGATCACGTGGCGGTGCTGCGCCACGCGCTGGCCGAGCTCGCTCGACGAGATGAGCAGCAGCGTGTCGATGCCCGAGAGCGCGGCCGGCAGGGTGTCCGGCCGGGTGTAGTCGGCCCCGCGCACGGCGACCCCGAGGTCGGCCGCCTTGGCGGGCGACCGCGCGAGCGCCACCGGTGGCTCCGTGGGCCGAGCGGCGATGAGTCGGGTGACGACGAGGCGTCCGAGTTGTCCGGTGGCTCCGGTGATGGCGATGGTCATGGCGTGCATCCAGCTTGTGTTCGAGGAGGTGCCACTGTAGGATTTGTGCTTCCTTTTCGTAAGTACCAACATGTCTGTAAGTACCTCGACGAAGCTGTCGCACCGGCTGCAGCGTGGTGACCTGCTGGCGGCGGCGTGCCCGTCGCGCGAGATCCTCAAGCACGTCACCAGCCGCTGGGGCGTGCTGGTGCTGATGGCGCTGGAGCCGCGGGCGCACCGTTTCGCGGAATTGCGCCGTGCGATTGGCGGCGTCAGCGAGCGCATGCTGGCGCAGACGCTGCAGTGGCTCGAGGGCGACGGCCTGGTGCTGCGCACCGTGTTCGATACCGTGCCGCCGCACGTCGAGTACCGCCTGACCCCGCTCGGTCGCGCCGCGGCCAGGCGGGTGCGCGGCCTGGCG
Organism: Burkholderiaceae bacterium; assembly: GCA_035499355.1. GTDB lineage: Bacteria > Pseudomonadota > Gammaproteobacteria > Burkholderiales > Burkholderiaceae_C > JAEUPI01. The sequence continues at coordinate 7,056 of DATJYZ010000354.1, forward strand.
GACTGGATCGAGATCAACCTGCCCAAGGTGCAGGCGTTCCGGGAGTTGCGCACGGCGCAGCAGGCCAGGCGGGAGTCGCTGCGCAGCGGCTCGCGCATCCACCGGCTGGTCTAGCCGAGGCCGGCGGCCGGCGCCGCAGCGACTACCGCTGGACGACCAGGAAGACCACCGCGGCCACTGCGGCGCTCAGCAGCAGGAGGCCGAGCGTGATCATCCGCTCCACGCTCCGTGGCCGGTTCTTCTCGCGCTGCGGCCTGGCGCCGCAAGACCGCCCGTCGAACGCCGCGTGCTCGGTGCGATCCCAAGGCACCGGCGCCGTCGACAGCGAGCCCAGCGCCGAGCGATCGAAGTTCGTCGACCCGTAGTCGGTGGGACGGTCTTCGAGGGCGGGTGGGGTGGGTTGGCCGCGCGGCATTCGCGGCATCTTGGCCGCCGGCGCGCCGCCCGGGAATCATCGGGACGAGGGAGCGGGGGCGGCTCGGCGTGATCGAATTCGCGCACTTCAATCCCGGAGACAAGAAGGGCGCCCACTGCGGAGCGCCCTTCGCGAAACACGAGCCGGACGGCCGGGAAGTCTCCGCAGCCGTCCAGCGCGCCTTACTTCTTGGACTTCTTCTTGGCGGCCTTCTTGGCCGGAGCCTTCTTCTTGGCGGCTTTCTTCGCAGTTGCCATGTTTCACCTCACGGTTTAGTTGCAATAGCCCATGGGGGCGCTCGCAATGTAGAGGTCTTCCGGGAATTGTGAAACGAGCTGTCAGAGAAATACGACAGTTCTTCGCGCGGCAATGCCGTCCGCGAAGCCTCTGCCACCCCCCTCGGCCGGCTTGCGCGCGTGCCTGCGCCGGCACGGCGACCTGGAGCTCTGGAGGCCGCTCGCCCGCGCCGGCCGCAAAGCGAAGGGCCCGCACGATGGCGGGCCCTGGTTTGGCTTGGTGCCGATGGACGGACTCGAACTGTCGACCTTCGCATTACGAATGCGCTGCTCTACCAACTGAGCTACACCGGCCGGTGCAAGGGCGCGAATTATAGCGAGCGAGGGTCACCGGACCGCCTGCGGCTGGCCCCTCGCACCAGCGACGATCGCGCAGGCGTGCAGGCTAAAGGCAGGGTGTCGCCGGCCGATATCCGGATGTCCACCCTGGTGAGCGGCATGCGAGAAATCACACCCAGCGAATCCGTCCTGGCCGAGCTCGGCAGCTACGAGCCGATGCTGCGCATGACGCCCGATCAGCTGCGCCGCTCCCGCACCGCGCAGCGGCTGGTGATCGAGCATGGCGTCACCGGCGCGTTGTCGCGTTCGTTCGACCTGCGCGAGGCCACGCCGCTGATCGTGCGCGCGGTGTGCGAGGAACTCGGCTGGACCTGCGGGGCTGTCTGGGTCGACGAGGCGCAGGACGACACCATGCAATGCATCGGCGGCTGGGGCATCGACGAAGCGCGCGTCCAGGCCTTCCTCTACGCCACCGTGGGCCTGCGCCAGGCCGCCGCGCAGGGCGGCCTGGTACGCCGCAGCTGGCTGACCGGGGCTCCGGTGTGGCTGCGCGACGTGGCCGGCGAGGCGTCGTTCAAGCGCGCACCGCAGGCCACCCACGCCGGCCTGCACAGTGCGTTCGCGTTCCCGATCGCGGCGGCCGGCCGCGTGCTCGGCGTGGTCGAGTTCTACAGCCAGGACATCGCCGAGCTCGACGCCGAGTTGCTGGACTGCACGCGCTACATCGGCAGCCAGATCGGCCAGTTCTGCCTGCGCGCGCAGGCGCAGGGCGCGCTGCGCGAGAGCGAGAAGCGCTATGCCGACACCATCGAGCTGGCGGCGATCGGCATCTCGCACGTCGACGACAGCGGCCGCTATGTGCAGGTCAACCGCGCGCTGTGCGAGCTGCTCGGCTACACGCGCGAGGAGCTGCTCGGCAAGACGGTGAAGGAGATCTCGCATCCCGAAGACCGCGACGTCGCCGACGAACTGCGTGCCCGGCTGCGCGCCGGCGAGGTCGACTCGTTCCAGGTCGAGAAGCGGTACCTGCACAGGAACGGCTCGACGGTATGGGCGCAGCTGTCGGTGTCGGTGCAGCGCGATGCCGCGGGGCGCGCGCTGCACGACATCTCGATCACGCAGGACATCACCGCGCGCAAGCTCGCCGAGTTCGCGGTGCAGCGCAGCGAGCAGCGCTTCAAGAGCCTGGTCGAGCTGTCGTCCGACTGGTATTGGGAGCTCGACGCCGAGTTGCGCTACACCACCTTCGGCGGGCCCGGCATGGAAGAGGCCGCCCAGTGGCTGCTCGGCCACCTGGCCTGGGAGCTGCCCGGCGCCGAGAACGACGTGCGCTGGGCCGAGTTGCGCGCGCGGCTGGAGCGGCGCGAGGCCTTCCGCGACATCGAGTACACCTACGACGACCAGCACGGCCAGCGCCGTCACATCAGCGGCAGCGGCGAGCCGCTGTTCGACGCCGAGGGCCGCTTCAGCGGCTATCGCGGCGTGTCGCGCGACATCACCGGGCGCAAGCAGGCCGAGGAGCGCATCCAGTACCTGGCCACGCACGACAGCCTGACCGGCCTGCCCAACCGGGTGATGTTCGCCGAGCTGCTGAGCCACGTGCTGGCGGGATCGCGGCGCAACCAGCGCCGCTTCGCGGTGCTGTTCATCGACCTCGACCGCTTCAAGTTCATCAACGACAGCCTCGGCCACGAGGCCGGCGACGCGCTGCTGCGCGAGGTGGCGCGGCGCGTGAAGGAGAGCCTGCGCGCCAGCGACATCGTGGCGCGGCTGGGCGGCGACGAGTTCGTGATGCTGCTGCAGGACCTGCACGGCGCCGAGGAGGCCGGTGCGATCGCGCGCAAGCTGCTGTCGGCCGTCATCAAGCCGATCGAGCTCAACGGCCAGGAGTGCCGGGTCACGGCCAGCATCGGCATCTCGCTGTTCCCCGACGACGCGCCCGACGAGGCCTCGCTGATGACGCACGCCGACCTGGCGATGTACCACGCCAAGGAAGAGGGCAAGAACAACTTCCAGTTCTACGACGGCCGGCTGGAGACGATGTCGCTGGAGCGGCTGACGCTGGAGACGCAGCTGCGGCGCGCCATCGAGCGCAACGAGTTGTCGGTGCACTACCAGGCCAAGCTCGACCTGGCGCACAACACCATCGCCGGCGTCGAGGCGTTGCTGCGCTGGAACAGCGCCGAGCTCGGCGCGGTGTCGCCGGCCAAGTTCATTCCGCTGGCCGAGGAGACCGGGCTCATCCTGGCGATCGGCAAGTGGGTGCTGCGCTCGGCCTGCGCGCAGAGCGTGGCGTGGCAGCGTTCGGGGCTGCCGCCGGTGCGGGTGTCGGTCAACCTGTCGCCGCGCCAGCTGGCCGACCCCGACCTCGTCGCCGCGGTGCGCGCGGTGCTCGCCGACACCGGCCTGGCGCCCGATCTGCTGGAGCTCGAAGTGACCGAGAGTTCGGTGATGCACAACGTCGAGCGCGCGCTCGAGGTGCTCACCGCGCTCAAGCGCATGGGCCTGCGGCTGGCGATCGACGACTTCGGCACCGGCTACTCGTCGCTGGCGCAGCTCAAGCGCTTTCCGATCGACACGCTGAAGGTCGACCGCTCGTTCATCCGCGAGCTGCCCAGCGACAGCGAAGACAAGGCGATCGCCGAGGCGATCATCGCGATGGGCAAGACCTTGAGCCTCACCGTGGTGGCCGAGGGCGTCGAGACGCGTGAGCAGCAGGAGTTCCTGCGCGAGCGCGCCTGCGACCAGGTGCAGGGCTTCTACTTCAGCCGGCCGGTGCCGCCGTCGGACTTCGCCGAGCTGCTGCGCACGCACGGCCGCTGACGGCCGACAAGGCGACGCCAGCGGCGCGGGCGCTACGCGCCCACCGCGGCGCGCGCAGCCTCGTCGTCGCTCAGCGCGGCGCCTTCGGCGAACGGGCGCTCGAGTTCTGTGGGCGGCAGCCGCTGGCGCAGGATCGCCAGCGCGTCGTCGTGCTTGAGTTGCTCGCGCGCAGGTTGTCGAGGTCGGTTGCGTGGCGCGCCAGCGCCGCGCGCCTAGGTGTGCGTCACCCAGCTCGGGTCGGTGCCCTCGAGGTGCGGCAGCGTGTTGAAGGTGACCAGCGCGTGGCGCTTGGGCGTGAACGCGAATTCGGTCAGCGCGCTGTTGCGCATGCGCAGGTTGAGCTCGACCATCGCCTGCGGTGGCGCGCCCAGCACATGCGCCACCGCGGTGGAGATGGGACCGCCGCTGGAGACGATCAGCACGTGGCCGTCATGGCACGTGCGCACGTGGTCGAGCGCGGCGACGACGCCGGCCTCGAACTCGGCGTAGCTCGGCATGCCTTGCGGCTGCGCGCGGCCCTCCATCCACGCGATCAGCCCTTCGCGGAGCAGCCGGAAGTGTTGTCGCACCTCCTCGGCGTTGCGCGCGCGCGGCAGCGGTTGCGGATGGATCGTGCGCACCACCGCCTCGCTGTCGTACTCGTTCAGGCCCGGCATCGCCAGCGCCTCGTGTCCGGCCTGCAGCCCGCGTGCGAGCGCGGCGTGCGACTGCGAGTGGCGCTTCAGCGTGCCGGTGATCACGCCGTCGAACGCGACGCCCTTGGCGCGGAAATACTCGCCGAGCCGCTCGCACTGGCGCGCGCCGAGATCGCTCAGCCGGTCGTAGTCGTCGCTGCCGAACGAGGCCTGGCCGTGGCGGACGAGGTAGAGGGTGCCCATGCGCGAATTGTCGCCGCCCGTGGCGGCCGCGATGTCGCGCCCGCGACCCGGCGACGTGGTGCATCCGCGCGTCCCGGGCGCGCGCGGCCGCTGTTGCCTATGATGCGCCGCAGCCCGAGGGATCGCGATGGACCTGTTGCTGCAGTGGTCGCGCTGGATCGATGCGCTCAACCGGCACATCGGGCGCGCGATGGCGTGGCCGATCATCGCCGCGATCGCGGTGAGCGCGGGCAACGCGCTGTCGCGCAAGGTCTTCGGCATCAGCTCCAACGCCTGGCTCGAGGTGCAGTGGCAGCTGTTCGCGCTGGCGTCGCTCGGCTGCGCCGGCTACGTGCTGCTGGTCAACGAGCACGTGCGGGTCGACGTCTGGTCGAGCCGCTGCAGCGCGCGCACGCGTGCCTGGATCGACATCGCCGGACTGCTGCTGTTCGCGCTGCCGATGACGGGGCTGATCGGCGTGCTGTCGGGCGAGCTGTTCGTGCGCCGCTTCGTCAGCGGCGAGATCTACGTCAACGCCGGCGGCCTGCCGGTGTGGCCGGTGGTGCTGACGATGCCGCTCGGCATGGCGTTGCTGGCGTTGCAGTGCGCGAGCGAGATCGTGCGGCGCGCTGCGTTTCTCGGCGGGCGGCTGCCGCGGCCCGAGCTCGACGAGGCTGCGCTGCCGCATTGGCGCTGGCGCGACGAGCGCGAGTCGCCCGGGGCTCCGACATGACCGTGTGGCTGGCCGGCCACGTCGCGCCCCTGATGTTCGCGGCGTTGGCGCTGGCGCTGTTCAGCGGCGTGCCGGTGGCGTTCGCGCTGGCCGGCTGCGGGCTCGGCTTCGCCTGGCTGGCCATGGATCTCGGCGTGATGCCGCCGGCGCTGATCACCGCGCTGCCTCTGCGCGTGTTCGGCATCATGGCCAGCGAACTGCTGCTGGCGATCCCGTTCTTCACCTTCATGGGCCTGATGCTCGACCGCTCGGGCCTCGCCGAGGAGGTGCTCGACACCGCCGGGCGGCTGTCGGGCGGCCTGCGCGGCGGCCTCGCGTTGTCGGTGGTGGCGGTGGGCGCGCTGCTGGCGGCCACCACCGGCGTGGTTGCGGCGTCGGTGATCTCGATCGGCACCGTCACGCTGCCGTTGATGCTGCGCCAGGGCTACGACCCGCGCGTCGCCGCTGGCGTCGTCGCGGCCGCCGGCGCGCTGACGCAGATCGTGCCGCCCTCGCTGTCGCTGATCGTGCTGGCCGATCAGCTCGGGCGCGGCGTGGGCGAGATGTACGCCGCGGCGCTGGTGCCGGCGGCGGTGATCATCGTCGCCTATGCGCTGCTGGTGGTGGCGCTGGCGCTGATCAGACCGCGCTGGTTGCCCGCGCTGCCGCGCAGCGCGGGCGAGCCGGGCGACGCGCAGCCGGCCGTGCTGCCGCTGCTGGCCGTGCTGACGTTCGCGGTCGCGTGTGGCGTGGCGGTCGGATGGAGGCTGTACCCCGGCTGGATGCTGGCATCGGGACGCGGCGTCGCCCCCGCGTCCGACGAGCGCGCGGTGGTGGCGGTGGCCGTCGCGGTGGTGCTGGTGATCGCGGCGGCGACGGCCGATCGCCGCTTCGACCTCGGCTGGCTGTCGCCGCTCGGTCGGCGCGCGGTCTTCGCCTGCGCGCCGCCACTGCTGCTGATCTTCCTCGTGCTCGGCACGATCTACGCCGGCCTGGCCACGCCCACCGAGTCGGGCGCGATGGGCGCGCTGGGCTCGCTGCTGCTGGCGTGGTCGAAAGGGCGGCTGACCCGCGCGATGGTCGCGCTGGCGGCGCTGCGCACCGCCAAGCTGAGCTGCTTCGTGATCTTCATCCTGATCGGCTCGACGATGTTCAGCCACACCTTCGCCGCAGTCGACGGCAACGTGTGGGTCGAAGGACTGTTCGCGCACCTGCCGGGCGGGGCGTCGGGGTTCCTGGTGGCGGTGACGGCGCTGACCTTCGTGCTCGGCATGTTCCTCGACTACCTGGAGATCGCGTTCGTCCTGATCCCGCTGCTGGCGCCGCTGGCGGCCAGGCTCGGCATCGACCTGGTGTGGTTCGGCGTGCTGATCGGCATCAACCTGCAGACCTCGTTCCTGACGCCGCCGTTCGGCTACGCGTTGTTCTTCCTGCGCAGCGTCGCGCCGCACGAGGCGCGGGTCGACGCCGGCACAGGCCAGCGCGTGCCGGGGGTGTCGACGCGCGACATCTACGTCGGCGTGATGCCGTTCGTCGCGGTGCAGGTGCTGGTGCTGGCCGCCGTGATCGCGTGGCCATCGCTGATCCACCTCGACAACGACCGCGGCGTGCGCCTCGACGACGCCACCACCGAGAGCGTGCTCGAGCAGGCGGCCGATGCCGGGGCGTTGTTCACCCCGGGCCGGCCGCGGCCCGACCCGGTGGCGCTGTTGCTCCAGCACCTGCGCGATGCCGGCGTGACGCCGGCGAAGCCGCCACGCTAGCGCCCGCAGGCACGCTCAGCCGAGGGTGCCGCAGCGGGCGCCGCGTCGCCGGTGTGCACAATCCCATCTTCCGTTTCCAGGTTTCAGGAGCGCGCCGATGGCCGCAGTCAAGATTCTCGTTGCCCAGGGTGGGGGCCCTACCGCCGTGATCAACCAGTCGCTGGTCGGCGTGGTGCTGGAGGCGCGGCGCTTTGCCCAGGTGGAGCGTGTCTACGGGGCCCGTCACGGCGTGCGCGGCATCGTCAACGAG